>NZ_JBQLIX010000008.1:0-176064 GCF_052156495.1 Pseudomonas sp. NCHU5216
ATGCTTTTAAGCAAGTCGCGCTGGCCTCGTAGGTCATCGTTGTCATCGAAGTGCTGCTTGATCGCTTTCAGCGTCTCAGCGATCTGCTGGCGAATATGCTCAAGTACCGACCGAATCGACGCAGCGACTTTGACATCGCTGGTCACGTCCAGACGGTTCTGTTCCATGCGCTCCAACTCCTGAAGATCCTTCAGACGATGATTCAGGGCTTTGAGGCGCTTGATCTCCGGTTGCTCGGGCTTCCAGGCACGCAACTTATGCTGATGCAGATGGCCATAATCGGCAATCAGCTTGGCGTCCACCTTGTCGGTCTTCACGCGCTGCAACTGGCTGCGGGCATAAAGCGCAATCTGCGTCGGATTCAATACGCAGATCTTATAGTCATGCTCGTACAACCATTCAGCCAGCGCTTCGTGATAGATGCCGGTCGCCTCCATCACGATCCAAGCCTGCGGTTCAGCATGCTTGCCCAACCATTGCAGCAGAACTTTAAAGCCCTTCGGGTCGTTGCTCAGCTTGGCCTTGGTGCGATGCTTGCCATTGGCCTGAAGGGTCGCGATGTCGAAGGTGTGCTTGGCGATGTCGATACCCACAACTGTGCTCATCTCCTCCTCCTTTGGGTAGCTGATCGTCACTGCATCCGTCCAACCTTGTTTATGCGAGCTCGAGGCTCTGGATACCGTTCGGACTTACTGGATGAGTGCGGAGGAGCGCAGCGCAATCTACGTTACAGGCTCAAGGCTTCAGGGCGTACTCGGCTTGCAACTCCTCCCCCGATGATCAGTCGGGAACCATAGCCTCACTGAAAGGCTTTGGTCGAGATACAAGGGCGTACCGGGACGCCGGCCGCTCGGAAGCAGTACGCCGTGGGGAGTATTGGATGTAGATTGTGGTGCCGAACTCGGCATGGCCCGGCGGACTGTTCGCTGGCGCTCCTGAGTCCGCCCTACGGCTGCCCTTTCAAACACTCCGCGCTACTTCTGGGTTACCTCGGGTTCAGGCGCGTGCAGAGCCCGCCCAGGAGGGCGAACGGAATCGTCGTGGAAGAGGTCGAGCGGCATGGATGCCGCGGCGGGCCTCTGGAGCGGCGATGGAGTGAGCGAACCCTCGCGCAGCGAGGGCCGGATGAAAGGGCGGAGGTTTTGGTTACTTTTGTCGGGCCGGCCATCCGGGCAAAAGTGACTCGCCCGGGAGGGCGAAACCAAAGACATCAGCAAAAACGCGGCAATTCGGAACAAGCACCCGAACAACCAACACGCCAACACGCCAACACAAATTTGCCAGTCCGCTATCAATACTCCGAGCGTTTTGACTCACCTCGCTCGTCCATCGGGCCAGCCTTGCCGAGGTGGTGATAGCGGCGCTGGTTGCACGATGAGCCTGCGATATGTTCTTTGCCAACGAAGAGCCGTTCACTCTGAACATCGAGGAGAAGACCATGCGAGAGCTGTATGAGCTATGCGGTGCCGATCGTGAGTTGCTGTTTTCCCCCTATTGCTGGCGGGTACGCCTGGCCCTGGCGCACAAGGGGCTGGAGTTCCACAGCCGGCCGATCCGCTTCGGCGAGAAGGCGCTGATCGAATTCTCCGGGCAGAAGCTGGTGCCGGTGCTGGTCGATGACGGCCAGTCGGTACATGACAGCCTGACCATCTTCGCCTACCTGGATCAGCGCTACCCAGAGCGGCCACTGCTCGGCGATGGGCTGGCGGCCGAGCGCGCACGCCTGGTGGAGCGCCTGAGCTTTCACATGGTGCGTCTACCGCTGCTGAAAATCCTGCTCCCACGGATCGGGCAGGTGATCGACCCGGCTGATCGTGAGTATTTCCGCAGCAGCCGCGAACAGATGCTGGGCATGAGCCTGGAAGACTTCGCCGACCCACAGGGCGGCGAGCGGCTGTTCCGCGAAGGCGTTGCGCCGCTGGAAATGTGGCTGCGTGATCAGCCCTTCCTCGAAGGCCAGGCTCCCGGCGCTTGCGACTATCTGCTGGCCGGCATGCTGCTATGGGCCTGGTGCTTGGGCGCGCAGCCCTGGGCCGAGGAGTCGGCCTTGGGGGCCTGGTTCACGCGCATCCGTCTGGCCTATGAGCGCGACCACGGCCCGATCAGGCGGGCCTCGTTCTGAGTGCAGCAGGCAAGGTAATGCGCCGCTTCAAAGCGGCCATACCCACAGCAGCAGCGGCACGCTGATCAGCACCACGAGTATTTCCAGGGGCAGGCCCAGGCGCCAGTAGTCACCGAAGCGGAAGCCGCCCGGGCTGAGAATCAGCGTGTTGTTCTGGTGGCCGATGGGGGTGAGGAAGGAGCAGGAAGCGCCGATGGCAACGGCCATCAGCAGCGCATCCGGGCTGACACCGAGCTGGCTGGCGGCGCTCAGGGCGATGGGGCACATCACCGCGGCGGTCGCCGCGTTGTTCATGAAGTCCGACAGGGTCATGGTGACCACCAGTAGCAGGGTCAGGGTGATGATGGCGTTGCCCTGTGCCAGGTGCTTCATCAACAGCTGGGCCAACAGGTCGGCGGCGCCCGCGGCGGACATCGCGCCGGCCACCGGAATCAGGGCGCCGAGCAGGACGATCACCGGCCAGTCGATGGACTCGTAAACGGCGCGCAGTGGCACCAGGCGCAGCAGCATGTAGGCCAGCACGCCGCTGGCGAAGGCGATGGCCGCCGAGAGCAGGCCGAAGGCGGCCGCGGCAATGGCCAGCAGCATGATGCCGAGCGCGAGGTTGGCCTGGCTTGGGTCGGGAATGTTGATGGCGCGGGCAGCCAGCGGCACGCAGTCGTAGTCGTTGGCGAACTCGCCGATATCCTCGGCGCTGCCCTGCATCAGCAGCACGTCGCCACCCTGGATCAGGGTCGAGCGCAGGCGTTTGATGGAGCGGTGGCTCTGTCGGGAGATGGCCAGCAGGTTGATGGAGTAGCGGCTGCGCAGGCGGGTGCTGCTGGCGGAGCGACCGATCAGCGAGGAGTCGGGCTTGACCAGCAGTTCCAGCAGGGCGCGCTCGTCGCCGTTGCTGGTCTTTTTCTCCGCTTCGCCGTCCTTGTCGGCCTCCTCCTTGGCTTCGCGCTCGGCCTCCAGCGACAGATCCAGCTGGCCGAGCACTTCACCCAGCTCCTGCGGGTCGGCCTCGATCACCAGCACGTCATCCGCCTGTAGCACGCGCCGCGGATTGGGCGCGGTCAGGCGCAGCTTGTTGCGCACCATGGCCACCACCTGGGCGTCGACCTCATCGAGCAATTGCTCGATCTCGCGCAGGGTCTTGCCCTGCGCCTTGCCACCTTCCTGCACGCGCGCCTCGGTCAGGTAATGGCCGGTGTCGAAGCTGGCGGCGTTACCCACTTCGCGCCTGGGCACCAGGCGCCAGCCGAGCAGGACGATGAAGCTGATGCCGGCCAGCGCCACGGCGACGCCGACCGCGCTGAAGTCGAACATGGTGAAAGGCCCGTCGCCATGCTGAGCGCGGAAGCTGGAGACGATCAGGTTCGGCGGTGTGCCGATCAGCGTGGTCATGCCGCCGAGGATGGTGCCGAAGGCCAGCGGCATCAACACACGCCCCGGCGGCAATTCCAGGCGCGCGGCAATCTGCAGGGCGATGGGCATCAGCAGGGCGAGCGCGCCGACATTGTTCATGAACGCCGAGAGCAAGGCGCCCAGGCCGGTCAGTGCGGTGATGGAAAGCAGCAGGCCGGCGCCGCTGGGCAGCAGCCATTGCGCCAGGCGGCTGACTGCGCCGGTGCGTTGCAAGCCATGGCTGAGCACCAGCACGCAGGCAACGGTGATCACGGCCGGGTGGCCGAAACCGGTGAAGGCTTCGCGTTCGGGCACCAGGCCGGCGATGACGCAGGCCAACAGGGCGCCCAGGGCCACCACGTCATGGCGCCAGCGGCCCCAGATGAACAAGCCCATGCTGGTGACGAGAATGAGGAATATCTGGCCTTGGGCGAAGGTCATGAGGCGGGGCGTCCTTGTTGTGCGCAGCTTCGCGGCTGCTGTTCATAGCAGAGTTCGCGCCGCCTCGGCAGTTCCCATGCCGTGGAAGCGGCAGGAATCCTGGCCTCAGACGTATTGCGCGGCGGCGTAACCCGAGGCCCAGGCCCACTGGAAGTTGAAGCCGCCGAGATGGCCGGTGACGTCCAGCACCTCGCCGATGAAATACAGCCCGGGCACCTTGAGCGACTGCATGGTCTTGGACGACACCTCATCGCTGTTCACCCCGCCCAGGGTGACCTCGGCGGTGCGGTAGCCCTCGGTGCCGGCTGGCACCAGTTGCCAGTCGCCCAGGCGTTCGGCGATGGCCTTGAGCTCGCCCGGGCTGTACTGCTTGAGCGCTTTGTTGGCGAACCAGGCGTCCGCCAGCAGGGCCGCCATCTTCTTGGTGAACAGTTCGGCCAGCAGCGTTTTCAGCTCGCTGTTGCCGCGTTCGCGCTGCTGCGTGGCCAGCCACTCGGGCAGGTCGATATGCGGCAGCAGGTCGATATGCAGGGTGTCGCCAGGTTGCCAGTAGGAGGAAATCTGCAGGATCGCCGGGCCGGACAGGCCGCGGTGGGTGAACAGGATGTTCTCGACGAAGCTCTGGCCATTGCAGCTCACCCGGCAGTCCTCCACCGAAGTGCCAGACAGCTCCGTGCACAGCGCCTTGAGTTGTGGATCGGTGAGGGTGAAGGGCACCAGGCCGGCGCGGGTCGGCAGCACCTCGTGGCCGAACTGCCTGGCCACCTGGTAACCGAAGCCGGTGGCGCCCAGGGTGGGAATCGACAGCCCGCCGGTGGCGATCACCAGCGACTGACAGTCGAGCTCGCCGATGTCACTGGCCAGGTGAAAGCCATCTGCGGTTTTCTCGATGCCGTGCACGGCCGTGTTCAGGCGAATCTCGGCGCCGGCCTCGGCACATTCGGCCAGCAGCAGTTCGAGGATGTCGCTGGACTTGTTGTCGCAGAATAGCTGGCCGAGTTTCTTCTCGTGATAGGGCACGCCGTGCTTGGCCACCAGGCCGATGAAATCCCACTGGGTGAAGCGCGCCAGGGCCGACTTGCAGAAGTGCGGATTGCCGGAGAGGAAGTTGCCCGGTTCGCAATACAGGTTGGTGAAGTTGCAGCGCCCGCCACCGGACATGAGGATCTTCTTGCCCGCCTTGTTGGCGTGATCCAGCACCAGCACGGAGCGCCCTCGCGCCGCAGCGCTGGCGGCGCACATCAGGCCGGCGGCACCGGCACCGATGATCAGTACGTCGGTTTGCAACGGATGGACTCCCCGAGGGTTCGATCTGGGCTAAAGTGCGCGCATCTTACCCCAGGACACCACCTGGATATGACTTGTGGCACAGCACCTGCTATGAGTTAAAGACCCTGCCATGGAAAAAAGGAGCCGCTCCGAACATGCCCAGCGTGCGTGCCCTGTTTCTGCTGGCGCTGCTGTCGCCGCCGCTGGTCGCCGGTGAGTTGCTACGTCTGGTGGCCGACCCCTGGCCGCCGTTCAACGACCACAGCTTGCCGAACAATGGCCTGGCCAGTGATCTGGTGCAGCAGGCGTTGCACCAGGCCGGTTATCGCACGGTCTACAGCGAAGCACCCTGGCAGCGAGCCGTGCTGGGCCTCAAGCGTGGTGAGCAGGATGTGCTGATCAATGCCTGGTTCAGTGACGAGCGCACCCTGTTCGGCTACTTCTCCCAGCCTTACCTGTTCAATCGTATTCGGCTGATCCAGCGCAAGGGGGCGAATATCGCCTTTACCCGGCTCGCCGACCTCTATCCCTATCGCATTGCCGTAGTGCGTGGCTATGCCTACTCGCCCGAATTCGACCACGACGAGCATTTGCAGCGCATCGGCGTCGGTGGTTTCGAGAGCGCTGCGCGCATGTTGCACGCCGGGCGCGTGCAGCTAACCCTGGAGGACGAATGGGTGGCGCGTTATCACCTGGGGCGTGAGTTGGCTCCCCTGCGCGATGAGCTGGAGTTTCTGCCCACACCACTGAGCGAGAACGGCTTGCATATTCTGGTGCGCCTCAGCCATCCACAGCATGCCGAGATCACCGCGCGCTTCGATCAGGCGATCCAGGCGATGCAGGCCGACGGCCGTTACGCCGAAACCTTTCGCCGCCATGGCATGGGGCCCTGATCAGTCGGTGACGGTGCGCGCCCGGCCAAGTTGCTTGGCTTTGTACAGGCGCTGGTCGGCCTCGTGCAGCATGCTTTCCAGATCCTCGGTCGGGCCATGATAGAGCCCGGCACTGAAGGATAGCGGCGGTGCTTCCTTGGCGTAGTGCAGGGTGGCGCAGCGCTGGCGTAATTGTTCGAGCATCTCGCAGAGCCTGGCCGTATCGAGCTGGCTGAGCAGGGCGAACTCTTCACCGCCCAGGCGCCCCGTCAGCACGTCGGGGAAGGTGCTGGCGAAGGCCTTGGCGAACACCACCAGGGCGCTGTCGCCGCTGGCGTGACCAAAACCGTCGTTGATGTGCTTGAAGTGGTCGATGTCGAGCATGGCCACGCTCAGAGGCTGCCCAGCCTGCTGTGCCTGCTGGATCATGCGTATGCCACGCTCGTAGAAGGAGCGGCGATTGCGCAGGCCAGTGAGGGCATCGTACTCCGCAGCCTTCTTCAGGGCCTGCAGCAGGTCACGACGCTCCAGAGTGTTCATCACCCGGCAGTTCAGTTCCTCGGGGCAGAACGGCTTGCGCAGGAAGTCATCGGCGCCGTGCTTGATGAATTGCGCGCTGAGCGAGCCCTTGGGGTCGGCCGACACGCCAATGATGATCAGCTCGCTGAGCCTGAGTTTCTGCCGCAGCATCTTCACCAGATCGAAACCACTGACCCCGGGCATGGCGTGGTCGAGGATCAACAGGTCGATGTCCGGCTGCTCGGCGAGCAGGCGCAGGGTCTCCTGGCCATCGGTGGCTTCGAGTATCTGGTAATGATGCGGTTCGATGATGTGGCGGATATAGCGACGCTGGGCGTTGGAATCGTCAGCAATGAGAATCTTGATGTGGCTGTTGTGATCCAGCCGGTGCAACAGGCGAAAGGCGTACTCGTAGGAGTGCTGGCTCTCCTTGAGCACGTAGTCGACCACGCCCTTCATCAGCAACTCGTCGCGGCGCTGCTCGTTGTAGCTGCCGCTGAGCACGATGCACGGCAGGCGGTAGCGCATCACCAGGTCGACGCTCTCGCCATCGGGGGCGTCCGGCAGGTGCAGGTCGACGATGGCGGCGAAGAACAACCCGGCCGAGGTTTCCAGCATCACCTCGGCTTCGGCCAGCGAGGCACAGAAGACCGGCTCCAGGTCCGGTTCGTGGCGGAACAGGTGGGCGAGGATCTTCAGAACCAGCGGGCTGTCCTCGATAACCAGGATATTGCGCATTGAGTGGATCCTGCCCCTTCTCGGCCTGGTGCCGGCCAATGATTGTTACAGATTAGCAGGCCGTTGAAGAACGTAGGCGAGGCAGCCAGTGCAAGGCAAAAACAGGCGAAAAAGCGCAGTTTACGAGTTGTAAATGAGCATTTTGAGGCTGTTTTTAACGTAGCAATGGCAACGCAGGTAGTTTTTCAACAGCCTGCTAGATCATGCGCACCCTGAGCGAGCGGCCTTTGATTTTGCCTTCTGTGAGGCGCTGCAAGGCTTTTCTCGCCGCGTCGCGTTGTACCGCGACATAGGCCTGATGCTCGAACAGGGCGATCTTGCCCACCTGCTCGCCACTCAGGCCGGCGTCGCCGGTCAGCGCGCCGAGAATGTCGCCGGGGCGCAGCTTGTCCTTGCGTCCGGCGCCGATGCACAGCATGTGCATCGGCGGCAGCAGGCTGACGCTGGGGTTGTCCGCTGGCAGCGGATACCAGGCCGGGGGCTGACCCTGCAGGGCTTCGATGGCTTGCGCGCGCCCTGCCTCGGCCGGCGTCACCAGGCTCACCGCCAGACCCTTCTCGCCAGCGCGACCGCTACGGCCGATGCGATGGATATGCACCTCGGCGTCACGCGCCAGCTCGACGTTGATCACCAGCTCCAGCCCAGCAATATCCAGGCCACGGGCGGCCACGTCGGTGGCCACCAGCACGCTCAGGCTACGCCCGGCGAACAGCGCCAGCACCTGGTCGCGCTTGCGCTGCTCCAGGTCACCATGCAGCGCGGCGGCGGAAATCTTCTCGGCTTCCAGGCGTTCCACCAGTTCGCTGCATTGCTGGCGCGTGGCGCAGAAGGCCACCGCCGGCTGCTTGCGAAAGTGCCGCAAGAGGGCGGCGACGGCATCCAGGCGCTGTGTTGGGGCAATCTCGTAGAAGCGCTGCTCGATCTGCCCGTCGTCGTGCAGGGCCTGCACCTCCACCCGTTCCGGGCTGCGCAGAAAGCGTGCGGCGAGCTGTTCAATGCTGGCCGGATAGGTGGCGGAGAACAGCAGGGTCTGCCGGCGCGTCGGGGTCTGCTCGATGATCTCGGCGATGCTGTCGATAAAGCCCATGTCGAGCATGCGGTCGGCTTCGTCGAGCACCAGGGTGTTGAGGCCGTCCACCTTCAGCGTGCCCTTGCGCAGGTGTTCCTGCACCCGCCCGGGGGTGCCGACGATGACGTGCGCGCCGTGCTCCAGCGAGCCGATCTGTGGGCCGAAGGGCACGCCGCCGCAGAGGGTCAACACCTTGATGTTGTCGGCGGCGCGGGCCAGGCGGCGCAGCTCCTTGGCCACCTGGTCGGCCAGTTCGCGGGTCGGGCACAGCACCAGCGCCTGGCAGCCGAAATAACGCGGGTTGAGCGGGTGCAGCAGGCCGATGCCGAAGGCGGCGGTCTTGCCGCTGCCGGTCTTGGCCTGGGCGATCAGGTCGCGGCCCTTGAGGATCAGCGGCAGGCTGGCGGCCTGGATGGCGGTCATCTCGCTGTAGCCGAGGGCGGCGAGGTTGGCCTGCATGGCGGCGGACAGGGGCAGGCTGGAAAAGGCGGTGGCGCTCACGACGAGGGTGTCCGGCTGGAAGGATTGGGGCGGCAGTGTAGCAGGCCGCCTCAGTCTTCCGGTGGTACCTCGACCAGACGGCTGCGCCGGCCATCCATCGGGTCGAGCTGGAGGAAGATCGCCGCCGCCAGCATCGACAGCAGCCCCACGCACAGATAGGTGGCCTGGAAGGCCTGCTGCACCTCGCTCAGCTCACGGCTGAAGCCACTGAGCAGTGCAGCCGCCGACGCCACCCCAAGGCTCATGGCCAGTTGCACCACCACCGACAGCAGGCCGTTGCCGCTGCTGGCCTCGTCGTTGTCCAGGTCGATCAGGGTGACGGTGTTCATGGCGGTGAACTGCAGCGAGTTGCAGGCACCGATCAGGCTCAGTTGCACGATCAGTTGCAGCGTCGAGGTGTCCTTGTCGACCAGCGCCAGGCTGGCGATCAGGGCGCCGAGCAGCAGGGTGTTGCTGGTCAGGATGCGGCGATAGCCGAGGCGGTCGATCAATGGTTTGGCCAGCGGCTTGGCGGCCATGGCGGCCAGCGCAAGGGGAATCAGGCTCATGCCGGCCTGGGCAGGGGAGTAACCCATGGCCACCTGCAGCAGCAGCGGGGTGAGAAACGGCAGGGCGCCGCTGCCCAGGCGGGCGAACAGGTTGCCGAGAATGCCGGTGGCGAAGGTGCGGGTGGTGAACAGGCTGGGCGAGAACAGCGGCTCGGCGATGCGCGCCGCGCGCAGCCAGTACACCGCCAGGCAGGCCAGGCCGCCGACCAGCAGCAGGGTCACGCGCAAGGTGGGCAGGTTCAGCTCGCCAAGGCCTTCCAGTGCCACGGTGATCAGCAGCATGGCGGCGCCGAACAGGAGGAAGCCCTGAGTATCGAAGCGGCTGCGTTGAGCCCCGCGCAGGTCCGGCATGTAGTGCATCGCCGCCCAGCAGCCGAGCAGGCCGACCGGCAGATTGATCAGGAAGATCCAGTGCCAGCTCGCCGCCTCCACCAGCCAGCCGCCCAGTGTGGGGCCGATCAGCGGGCCGAGCAGGCCGGGCAGGGTGATGAAGCTCATGATTCGCACCAGCTCGGTTCGCGGGTAGGCGCGTAGCACCACCAGACGCCCCACCGGCATCATCAGGGCGCCGCCGAGGCCCTGGATGACCCGCGCGCCCACCAGCATGGCGAGTGAGTCGGACAGCGCACACAGCAGCGAGCCGAGGCTGAACAGGGCGATGGCGCCATAGAAGATGCGCCGCGTGCCGAAGCGGTCGGCGATCCAGCCCGAGGCGGGAATCAGCAGCGCCACGGTGAGCATGTAGGCGATCACCACCGACTGCATGCGCAGCGGGTTCTCGCCCAGGTCATGGGCCATGGCCGGCAGGGCGGTATTGAGGATGGTGCCGTCCAGCGTCTGCATGAAGAAGGCGATGGCGACGATCCAGGGCAGCAGGCGGGCGGTGCGTGGGTCGAGTTGAGGGAGGGTGGTCTGCATGAGGCGTCCGGCAGTGGTTGGCGACTATGGCCTGTGCGCCATTATCACGGGCAATGCTCTGCTTCGACGACGCCAGCGGGAATAAATTCGCTCCTACAGTTCGCCTGTGTAGGAGCGAATTCATTGGCGATAGGGGGCCCAGGCCCCCGCCAATGTCAGGCTGCCGAGACCTCTCGTTGCGGTTGCCCGCGCACCGGCCGCTCGCCGGCGACGAAGTAGGGGGCGGTGCTGCGCGGCAGCGGCTGGCGCCCGCGAATCCGGTCGGCGATCTTCTCGGCCATCATGATGGTGGTGGCGTTGAGGTTGCCGGTGATGATCTCCGGCATGATCGAGGCGTCCACCACACGCAGGCCCTGCACACCATGCACACGGCCCTGGCCGTCCACCACCGCCATGTCGTCCTCGCCCATCTTGCACGAGCAGGACGGGTGGAAGGCGGTTTCCGCATGTTCGCGGATGAAGGCATCCAGTTCGGCGTCGCTCTGGCAATCGATGCCCGGGCTGATCTCACGCCCACGGTAAGGGTCGAGCGCTGGCTGCGCCATGATCTCGCGGGTAATGCGGATGGCGTCGCGGAACTCCTGCCAGTCCTGTTCGTGACTCATATAGTTGAACAGGATGCTCGGGTGCTGGCGCGGATCCTTCGACTTCAGGTGCACGCGGCCACGGCTGGGCGAGCGCATCGAGCCGACGTGGGCCTGGAAGCCATGCTCGTTCACCGCGTTGCTGCCGTTGTAGTTGATCGCCACCGGCAGGAAGTGGAACTGGATATTGGGCCAGGCGAATTCCTCACGGGTACGGATGAAGCCGCCGGCCTCGAACTGGTTGCTGGCGCCGATGCCGTTGCCGGTGAACAGCCACTGCGCGCCGATGCCCGGCTGGTTGAGCAGCTTGAGCGCCGGGTACAGCGACACCGGCTGGGTGCAGGCGTACTGCAGGTACATTTCCAGGTGATCCTGCAGGTTCTGGCCGACGCCGGGCAGCTCGTGCACCAGGGCGATGTCCAGCTCGCGCAGCAATGCGGCGGGGCCAACGCCGGAGCGCTGGAGGATCTGCGGCGAGGCGATGGCGCCGGCACACAGCAGCACTTCACGACGGGCGTACGCGATGGTCGCGTCATTGGCCTTGCCGAGCAGATAGGCGACGCCGCTGGCGCGCTTGCCGTCGAAGAGGATGCGGTCGGTGGTGGCATGGGTGACGATGGTCAGGTTGGGCCGCGCCCGCGCCTGATCCAGATAGCCACGGGCGGTGCTGGCGCGGCGACCTTCCGGGGTCACGGTACGATCCATCGGGCCGAAGCCTTCCTGCTGGTAGCCGTTGAGGTCATCCGTGCGCGGATAACCGGCCTGCACGCCAGCCTCGACCATGGCGTGGAACAGCGGGTTGTTGCCGGTCTTGGGCGTGGTCACGCTGACCGGGCCGTCGCCGCCGTGGTAATCGTTGGGGCCGATGTCGCGGCTTTCCGCCTTGCGGAAATACGGCAGGCAGTCGAGGTAGCTCCAGTCTTCCAGGCCCTTGGCCTTGGCCCAACTGTCGAAGTCCATGGCGTTGCCACGGATGTAGCACATGCCATTGATCAGCGACGAGCCGCCTAAGCCCTTGCCGCGTCCGCATTCCATGCGGCGGTTGTTCATGTAGGGTTCGGGGTCGGTTTCGTAGGCCCAGTTGTAGCGCCGGCCCTGCAGCGGGAAGGCCAGGGCGGCGGGCATCTGGGTGCGGAAATCCAGGCGGTAGTCGGGGCCGCCGGCTTCCAGCAGCAATACGCTGACGTCTGCGTCCTCGGTCAGGCGAGTGGCCAGCACATTACCGGCCGAGCCGGCACCGATGATGATGTAGTCGTATTCCATAAGAGCAGCACCCTCCGGGTGAAAGCGGCGAGCTTCAAGCTGCAAGTAGAAGCAGATGCCGCTTTGGTTTTTCTTGCAGCTTGTGGCTTGCCGCTTGTGGCTGTTTTCGTCAGAAAACCGAGGCGTAATCGCCCATTTCCAGTTGCACCGACTTGATGCGGGTGTAGTGGCCGAGGGTGACCAGGCCGTTTTCGCGGCCGACGCCGGACTGCTTGTAGCCGCCCACCGGCATCTCGGCTGGCGATTCGCCCCAGGTGTTGATCCAGCAGATGCCGGCTTCCAGCTTGTGGATCACCCGGTGCGCGCGGTTCAGGTCACGGGTCACCACGCCGGCGGCCAGGCCGTAGGTAGTGTCGTTGGCGCGGCGGATCACTTCCTCTTCGTCGTCGTAGATCAGAATGCTCATCACCGGGCCGAAGATTTCCTCGCGGGTGATGGTCATGTCGTCCCGGCAGTCGGTGAACACGGTCGGCGCCACGTAGGCCCCCTTGGCATAGTCGCCGTCGCTGACACGCGCGCCGCCGATCAGCAGGCGCGCCCCTTCGCTGCGGCCTTTTTCGATGTAACCGAGCACCCGCTCCATATGGGCGAAGCTCACCAGTGGGCCGAAGTTGGTGGCCTCATCCAGCGGGTCGCCGAGGCGGATGCGCTTGACCCGCTCCAGCACCTTGCTCTCGAAGCGCGCCTGCAGCATGCGCGGCACGAACACGCGGGTGCCGTTGGTGCACACCTGGCCGGAGCTGTAGAAGTTGGCCATCAGCGCGATGTCGGCGGCGCGATCCAGGTCGGCGTCCTCGAAGATGATCAAGGGCGACTTGCCGCCCAGCTCCATGGTCACTTCCTTGAGGCTGGAGCTGGAGGCGCTGGCCATCACCTTCTTGCCGGTGACGGTGCCGCCGGTGAAGGAAATCTTCTCGATGCCCGGATGCTCGGTCAGCCATTGGCCCACTTCGGCGCCGCTGCCGGTGAGTACGTTGAACACGCCTGCGGGCAGTCCGGCCTCGGTATAGATCTCGGCCAGTTTCAGTGCGGTCAGCGAGGTGACCTCGCTGGGCTTGAAGATCATGGCGTTGCCGGCAGCCAGGGCCGGCGCGGATTTCCACAGGGCGATCTGGATCGGGTAGTTCCAGGCGCCGATGCCGGCGACCACCCCCAGCGGTTCGCGGCGGGTGTAGGCGAAGGCGGTTTCGCGCAGCGGAATCTGCTCGCCCTCGATGGCCGGGATCAGGCCGGCGTAGTACTCCAGCACGTCGGCGCCAGTGACGATGTCGACGTAGCGGGTTTCGGAAAGCGGCTTGCCGGTGTCGAGGGTTTCCAGCTCGGCCAGCTCATCGTTGCGCGCACGGAGGATGTCCACCGCCTTGCGCAGGATGCGCGAGCGCTGCATGGCGGTCATCGCCGCCCACTGCTTCTGCCCCTCGGCGGCGCTGGCCACGGCGCGATCCACGTCTGCCTGGCTGGCGCACTGCACCTTGGCCAGCACCTCGCCGGTGGCCGGGTTGATGCTGTCGAAGGTCGCTCCACTGCTGGCGGCGACGTACTGGCCACCGATATAGAGCTGCTGTTCGGCGAAACGTGGCATGGGCTGTCCTCTGTCTTCGATTTGCTTGGAGAACAGCCTATTTTATTTAAATTGAACGATCAATCAATAAAAACGACGGCGCGCAGCCAAACACGACACGCAGTCAGGGCACAGGGTCGTCCGTAGGGTGCGCTGTGCGCACCGGGTGATCTGGAGCCGCTAAAACGTCAGGAAGCGGCCTGCCCGCAAGGCATTGCAGAGCTGGCACGAGTCGGCGAAGGGATACGCAGATGGTGCGCGCAGCGCACCCTACGAGGCTTTGCGCAGTTGCAGATCGAGGTAGTCGTAGGCGATACGGCGGGCCTGTTCGGTGTCGAAGGCTTCGCCGGACAGCGCGCCGCGCAACCACAGGCCATCGATCAGCGAGGCCAGGCCACGGGCGGCAAGGCGCGCCTGATCCTGTGGCAGGGTACGACGGAACTGGCCGCAGAGGTTGGAGTAGAGGCGATGATCATTGACCCGCTGCAGGCGCCGTAATGCCGGCTGGTGCATGCTGCTGGCCCAGAACGCCAGCCAGGTCTTCATCGCCGGGCCGCTGACCTGGCTGTCGTCGAAGTTGCCATCGATCATGGCGCGCAGATGGGCGCGCGGACTGTCCTCGACCTGCTCCTTGCGGCGTTCGGCCACGGCATCGCGTAGCGCTTGCATGAGGTGGCGCATGGTGGCCTCGAGCAGGCCGTTCTTGTCCTTGAAGTAGTGGCTGATGATGCCGTTGGAGACACCGGCCAGACGGGCGATGTAGGCGATGCTGGCATCGGCCATGCCGACCTGGTCGACGGCTTCCAGGGTGGCGGCGATCAGTTGCGAACGACGAATGGGCTGCATGCCGACCTTGGGCATGGGGCTCTCCATGGGAAACAGGAGGGCGCAGTCTAGGCGGTTTTTGATTGAGCGATCAATTACATGGCGTAGGGTGCGCCGTGCGCACCGCCTTGCCAATAGGCGATGTGTGCTGCGAGCAGAAACGACAGAGCGGGCCGAAGCCCGCTCTGTGCTGTTACCGGGGCAGAGGTTTATTTCAGCCAGCTTTCCACGCGATCCGGGTGCTTGGCGATCCAGTCCTTGGCGGCCTGATCCGGCTTGGCGCCTTCGCGGATGGCGAGCATGACCGAGCCGACTTCCTCACCGCTCCAGGAGATCTTGCTGAGGAAGGCAGCCGCGTCGGCGGCCTTGGCCTTCAGATCGGGGTTGGCCACGGTGTCGACATGCTCGTCGTCACCGAAGACCTTCTTCGGATCTTCCAGGAAGCGCAGTTTCCACTTGGCGAACATCCAGTGCGGAATCCAGCCGGTGACCACGATCGGCTTCTGCGACTTCTCGGCGCGAGCCAGGGCGGTGGCCATGGCCGGGCCGGAGCTCGGCATCAGGCGGATGCTGGAGAGGTTGTATTGCTTGATGGCGTCTTCGGTGCGGCGCATCACGCCGGCACCGGCGTCGATGCCGGTGATCTTGCCGTCGAAGTCCTTGGCGTATTTCTCCAGGTCTTCGATGCTCTTGGCCTGCACGTAGTCCGGCACGATCAGGCCGATCTTGGCGCCTTCATAGTTGGTGCCGAGGATTTCCACCTTGTCCTTGAGCTTCTCGTAGTACTCACCGTGGGTGGCCGGCAGCCAGGCGGAGAGGGTGGCGTCGAGGTCGCCGCGGGCCACGCCCTGCCACATGATGGCGGGTTCGACCGGCTTGAGCTCGACCTTGTAGCCGAGGCGGCTTTCGAGGATTTCACCGGCGACATAGGTGACGGCGACGCTATCGTCCCAACCGTTCACGTAACCGATCTTCAGAGTGGGTTTGTCGGCAGCCAGGGCGCTGCCCATGCCGATGGCCAGGGCTGCAGCGCCAAGGCAGAGGTTTTTCAATACGCGCATGTTTGTTGTGCTCCATCAGTGAGTGGCAGTTGCAAAATCGTTGACTGGCTCGTTCTCATTGCGGGCCTTGCGAAACCCGGTTGCGCAGCAGTGTGTGGGTTCGCGGGCAAGGTCTCCCCCGTCACGGCCGAGAATCGGCCGCTAGCGTCAAGCGAGGAGGTTTCCGGGCTCGCACCCTGGGGTACGTGCCCGAATCGGGTCGTGGCCTGTTACAGCCCGACGTATTTCTTCACGGCGGCGACGCCATCCTGACCATCGAAGGTGGTCACGCCGCTCAGCCATTTGTCCAGCACCGCCGGGTTGGCCTTGATCCAGGCCTTGGCGACTTTCTGCGGGTCTTCCTTCTCCAGTACCTTCTCCATCAGTTGGCTTTCCATTTCGACGGTGAACTGCAGGTTGTTCAGCAGTTTGCCGACGTTCTCGCAGCGTGCTTCGTAATCCGGCGGTACCACGGTGTAGACCTTGGCCGCGCCGTAATCGGGGCCGAACACGTCATCGCCACCGGCCAGGTAGGTGATGTCGTACTGGGTGTTCATCGGGTGCGGCGCCCAGCCGAGGAACACCACCGGCTCCTTCTTCTTGATGGCGCGCGACACCTGTACCAGCATGCCGGCTTCGCTGGACTCGACCATGCGGAAGTCGCCGAGGCCGAACTGGTTCTTCTTGATCATGCCGTCGATCAGCAGGTTGCCGTCGTTACCCGGCTCGATGCCATAGATCTTGCCGCCCAGTTGATCCTTGAACTTGGCGATGTCCTGGAAGCTCTTGAGGCCAGCCTCGGCAGCATAGGTGGGCACTGCCAGGGTGTACTTGGCCCCTTCGAGGTTGGCCTTGGGCAGTACCTTGACCCCGTCGTTCTTGAGGAAGGGCTCGATCACCGAGTCCATCGAAGGGGCCCAGTAACCGAGGAATACATCGACCTGGCCACTCTTCACACCCGTAAAGGCGATGGGCACCGAGGCCATGATCTTGCGCGGCTGATAGCCCAGGCCTTCGGTCAGGGTCATGGCCACGCCGGTGGTGGCGGCGATGTCGGCCCAGCCGATCTCGGCGAAACGCACCTGCTTGCAGCTCGCCGGCTCTGCGGCCATGGCGCCCTGCATCAGTGCGCACGACAGCAGGCCGATGGCGGCGGTGGTCTTGAACGATTTCATCTAGCGGTTCCCTGTGAAGTGAAACGAATTAGGTGGACTGGCGCTGCAGCTTGCCGCTGAACCAGGCGAACACGCCACGCTTGGCAGGCTGCTTGGTGCCGAAACTCTCGGTGATGCGGTCGAGGATGATCGCCAGCAACACCACGGCCATGCCGCTCTCAAAGCCTAGACCGATATCCAGACGCTGGATACTCGCCAGTACGTCGTTACCCAGACCGCCGGCACCGACCATGGAGGCGATGATCACCATGGACAGAGCCATCATGATGGTCTGGTTGACCCCGGCCATGATCGACGGCATGGCGTTGGGCAGTTGCACCTTGAACAGCAACTGACGGCTGGTGCAGCCGAAGGATTGGCCGGCCTCGACGATCTCCTTGTTCACCTGGCGAATCCCCAGGCTGGTCAGGCGCACGGCCGGCGGCATGGCGAAGATCACCGTGGCGATGATGCCGGGTACGCGGCCCAGGCCGAAGAGCATGGCCGCCGGAATCAGGTAGACGAACGCCGGCATGGTCTGCATGAAGTCGAGGATCGGCCGGATGATGGTGGCCACGCGCTCGCTGCGCGCCGCCCAGATGCCCAGGGGGATGCCCAGCAGCAGGCTGATCAGCGTCGAGGAGAAGGTCAGCCCGAGGGTCACCACCGTCTGCTCCCAGAAACCGGTCATGACGATGAGGATGAAGGCCACCGCCGTGAAGACCGCGAAGCGCACGCCGATGCGCCACAGGCCAAGACCGACGAAAATGGCGATGAGCAGCCAGGCCGGCGGCAGCATCAGCAGGCTTTCGATGCCTTCGGAGAAGCCACTGACCACCTTGCCGATGTTGTCGAATACACCGCTGTAGTTGTCCAGCAGGTGCTGGACGACGTCGTTGACCCAGCTACCCAGGTCGAGTTTGCTGTCATTCATAGGATTCTCCCTGCAGGCGGGTCAACAGACGGCCCTTGCTGATGGCACCGCAGTAATGACCTTCGGCGTCCACCACCGGGATCGGCCCTTCGTTGTCCACCAGGCGGCTGATGACGTCCTCCAGCGGCATGTCTTCCGGTACCGGGATGACCTGCTTGAGGGCGTCGTTCTCCAGCGGCCGGGGTTCGTCGCCATCGACCATCAAGGCGATCTTCTCCAGGCTGATGGAGCCCTGGAAGTGATTGTTCTCGTCGACGATGAACGCATAGTGCTTGTCCAGCGCCTGCAATTCCTTGCAGATGCGCGTGGCATCCGGCGCCTTGCCGTTGTACACGTAGGTGGGCACGCTGTCGGCCTTGAGCTGGCCGGCAGTGAGATAGCGGCTGGTGTCGACGGTATCGAAGAAGTTGCGCACGTATTCGTTGGCAGGGTTCTCGATCAGCTCCTGCGGGGTGCCGACCTGGATCAGCTTGCCGCCTTCCATGATGCCGATGCGGCTACCGATGCGCATGGCTTCTTCGATGTCGTGGGAGACGAAGATGATGGTGCGGCGATGGGTCTTCTGCAGCTCCAGCAGCACGTCCTGCATCTCGCGGCGCTTGAGCGGGTCGAGGGCGGAGAAGGCCTCGTCCATGATGATCATCGACGGGTTCACCGCCAGGGCACGGGCCAGGCCGACACGTTGCTGCATACCGCCGGACAGCTCGTTCGGGTATTTGTGGGCGAAGGTGTCCAGGCCGACCTGCTCGAGCACGTCCATGGCGCGTTTTTCGCGCTCCTTGCGACTGACCCCGGCCACTTCCAGGCCGAAGGCGGCATTGTCCAGCACGCTGCGCGAGGGCATCAGGGCGAAGGACTGGAAGACCATGCTCATGTCGCGACGGCGCAGGTCGATCAGTTGCGACTCCGGCAGCTTGGCCACGTTCTGCCCATCGATGTAAACGTCGCCGGCGCTGGGCTCGACCAGGCGATTGATCAGGCGGATGAGCGTTGATTTACCAGAGCCGGACAGGCCCATGAGGACGAAGATCTCGCCCTCTTCGACGCTGAACGACACGTCACTGACACCAATCACCGCGCCTTTCTCGGCAAGGATCTTCTCCTTGCTCCAGCCTTCCTTGAGCAGGTCGATGGCTTCTTGTGGGTTGGAGCCGAAAACCTTGTACAGGTGCTCGACCACGATCTTTCCAGACTGCATGGGACGTTTCCCCTTCAGGCGATAGTCTTTCGGCACCGGCACGGCTGGGCACGCGTCATCTGAGCGTAGAACAGCTATGACAGGCCTCTGATATCTGTGGGTGTTTTCTGAAAGTCGAGGTTGGCGAACGTTTCGCTGCGCTGGCGGGGAGCTGATACTCGAACACACGCGGTCGGCACGTTGGCGGCTGCTGCTGCCGTCCGTCGCGCCGTTGAATCGTGTCGATGAGTGATGGTCGCCTTGCCGTGCTGCAAACCGCTTTCCAAACCCTCTGGCAGTGTTTCGAAATCCAATCCCTTGGGGTTTCATGCTTCTTCCTGAAGCATGCGTACATCCGAAATTTCTTGTTGGGCTGGCATCGCATGGGTGCTGGGCCAGCGCTTGTATTCTTCGGTCCAGGGTTGTGGGCCCTGGTCTGCCGCTCCTCTTCGGGAGTCGGCAGCGACGTTGTCGGCTGACTCAACGATATAGCCTTGGAGGCTGCGCAATTATCGAATTACGACTCTGACGTAGTGGGCGACGACATGACGCTGTTCACTGCGTATCTGCCTTTTCGCCGCTGAGGAGCCGCCGGCCAGCGACCGCTCCAGGACGCCGGATACCACTTGTACCTGAGACCGAATGAGTGGTTCTGATGAACACCTTAAAAACCTTAACAGATCTTTTTACCCCCAGGTCAAGCCTGGAAGCCCCGTGCGGCGCGGTTCGGAGACCGCTCCTGGGGCTGCAGGCGCCGTCTCATGGGGGCTGCGCTTGTGTTGAAAAAAATTGACAGTGACAGGCCGCAAAAGGTCATCTCGCCGCGAAAAAAGTCCTTGCTGCAGTCCATTGTCAGGGTGACCGAGCTCAGGTGTTCGCTGACATGGCCGCAGTGAAAAACCGGCTGAGCGAAGACGGCCTTAATTCGCACCTGGGACTATCTTTGCCGCCTTTGTAATGTCGTTCATCAGGGCCGTCGCTGCACGCCCTCGAGCCAAGTGCTGACCATTGCGGAATTGTTCTCCAGCCACTCCTTGGCCACCCGCCGGCGGTTGGTATTGCCTTCCAACACACCGCTCATCAACTTATTTTCCGCCGCGATGGTGAAGGTCATGTTGCGAAACAAGCGGGCCAGGTTCGGGCATTCGCTGCTGAAGCCGCCACGCGCCACGGTATTGACCTGAGCGGCTCCGTAGTTGGGACCGAAATACTGGTCACCACCGGAGAGGTAGAACATGCGCAGGCGATCGTTCATCGGGTGCGGCTCCCAGCCGAGGAACACGGCCGACTTGCCTAGCTGCTGGGCGCGTTCGACATGGTTGAGCATGCCTTTTTCGCTGCTTTCCACCAGGGTGAAGCCACCCAGGCCGAAGACGTTGTCGCGGATCATGTTCTTGACCATCTGGTTGCCCTCGTTACCGGGTTCGATACCGAAGATCTGCCCGCTCAACTCATCCTTGAAGCGCTGGATGTCGGCGAAATCATGCAGACCGGCGTTATAGGCCGGTTCCAGTACCGCGAGGGTGTAGCGAACGGTTGGCAGATTGGTGTGCAGCTTTTCGATGCGACCGCTTTGCAGGTGGGGTTCTATCAGTTGCGCCTGCGCCGGCATCCAGTTACCGAGAAAGACATCGATCTGGCCGTCCGAGAGCGCCTGGTAGGTCTGCGGAAGGAGCATGCGCTTGACCCTGGTGCGATAGCCCAGGTCGTTGAGCACCAGGCGGGCAACGGCCGTGGTCATGGTGATATCGGTCCAGCCGACGTCGGCGAAGGTGACCAGTTCGCAGCGCTCGGCTTCGGCGGCCTGCAGGTGAGCGACATACAGCAGAGCAAACGCGAACAACCAATGAGCGAATCTTTGCATGGAGCACTCCTGCCTGGTTCGAGAGGACGTGAGTCGAAGGCTGACTGCAAAGCAATTGATGGGCCGTCTGTCGGGCGAAAAACGACCTCCACATATCCAGGACAGACGCGCTGCGTCGCTTGCGTGGCGTAATCGATCGAAACGGGCGCAGCTCGGCTGGTTTGCCGTCGTCTGGCAGGGAGGCCTGGCGCCTTGGTCTCAGGAGCCTGTCGTGGCTTGATGGTCGATCCGCTGCCGCGCAGCTCAGGCTGTCTAGGCCGGGCCTTGCAGTGATGGCAGAACGCTCGCGCAGCGACCCTTGTCCTTGAATCTTACTGGGGCGAGTGGTGCTTTTTTCGCCAGTTTTTGGTGCGTGACGAATGCGCCTGCGTGCAGGCTGTAACACCATCTGTTACCGCTCATCCGTTACTGCCCTTGAGTGCCCATGCAGGGGATACCTTTGGCAGTGCTACCGAAATGCACAGGGCTCCCTGGAATGGGTCATTGCATGTCTGTGGCGGGCGTCTTTCGACGGCTTGGAAAGCCCGAGCGGCGCGCGTCTGATTTTTTATTGAAGGCATGATCAATTTAGGCACGGGCTTTGCCTGATATTCATGACCAGCTGGTCTAGAACCGGCGCCATAACAAAACAGCCACCCGCCTTTGGCGGGTAGTTACCGTGCTTTAGCGTGAGGGCTACACCGATGTCGCAGTTCAGCCAAGGGGCACAGCCCCAAAACCGTGTGCAATCCGTCGGCTTTCTGCTGCTGGACAATTTCACTCTGATCTCGCTCGCCTCGGCGGTAGAACCTCTGCGCATGGCCAATCAGCTTTCCGGCAAGGAACTGTATCGCTGGCATACGCTCACCCACGACGGCCAGCCGGTGGTGGCCAGCGACGGCCTACAGATCACCCCGGATGCCGCCATGAGCAACGCGCCGGCGCTGGACGCGGTGATCGTCTGCGGTGGCGTGGACATCCAGCACGCGGTCAAGCGTGAGCATGTCAGCTGGCTGCAATTGCAGGCACGTCAGGGCCGTCAGCTCGGCGCGGTGTGCACCGGTAGCTGGGCGCTGGCCAAGGCCGGGCTGCTCGACGGTTACGACTGCAGCGTGCACTGGGAGTGTCTGGCCTCGATGCAGGAAGCCTTCCCGCGTGCGGCCATCACCACCCGTCTGTTCTCCATCGACCGCAATCGTAACACCTCGTCCGGCGGCACCGCGCCGATGGACATGATGCTTCACCTGATCGGCCAGCAGCATGGTCGCGAACTGGCCGCCGGCATCTCCGAGATGTTCATCTACGAGCGTATCCGCAACGAGCAGGATCACCAGCGCGTGCCGCTCAAGCACATGCTCGGCAGCAACCAGCCGAAGCTGCAGGAGATCGTCGCGCTGATGGAGGCCAACCTGGAAGAGCCGATCGACCTCGACGAGCTGGCCTGCTTCGTCGACATCTCCCGGCGTCAGCTCGAGCGTCTGTTCCAGAAGTACCTGCACTGCTCACCGTCGCGCTACTACCTCAAGCTGCGCCTGATCCGTGCGCGCCAACTGCTCAAGCAGACCAGCATGTCGATCATCGAAGTGGCCTCGGTGTGTGGCTTCGTCTCCACGCCGCACTTCTCCAAGTGCTACCGCGAATACTTCGGCATTCCGCCACGGGATGAGCGTGCTGGCCAGCAGGGCAACAACCTGGTGATGTTGCTGCCGATTCCCGAGCATCAGGTCAACTCCAGCGCTGTGCTGGCGCTCAGCCGTGCCCAGGGCGAATCGACCTTCGCCAGCGTGCGGATCTGAGTCGAGCCGCAATGAAAACGGGGCGCCATTGGCGCCCCGTTTTTTTTGAGGTCGCGGCTCAAGCCCCTCCCACATGGCTCGAACCCTTGTCGGGCTGTTCAGGCCCCTAGGGTGCGCTGTGCGCACCGGGAAAACTGTCGCTTAGGCCGGCTTTGACACCAGCGCCTGTAGGCGCACCGGGGAAACCATCGCTCAGGCAGGCTTTGGCACCAGTGCCGGCAGCAGATGCTTGCTGATGGCTTCGCGTACGTTGGGCAGCAACGTGGCGCTGCCGCCGAGCATCTCTTCCACCAAGCGGCGCAGGGCTACCGCGCGTTCGGCGCTGAGGCCGCTGACGGCCAGCTCGCAGGCCTGCTCCGGCGAGGCGCCCGGAGGAATGCTCAGGCCCAGCGCCACCAGGCGCTCGCGGAAGTCTTCCTGGTCGATCAGGTCGGCATGCATCATGGTCGTGGCTCCTTATGACAAGGCAAGCGTTTGAAAACCCAGGCGAGTCGACAGGGTACCCAGGATATTACGCGTTTCCTTCACTCGGCGGTGGGCTCGAAGCCTTAGCTTCGAGCGACCCCCTGTTCCAGCCTGTCAGGACTGGCTGTCGTGCTGGCACCTGTTAGCGCAGTACGCCTTCTTCGACCAGCAACTTGAAGATGGCCTCCGCGCCTTCCTGCGGCGAGACGTCCTTGAGTACCTTGCCACCCCCACCACTGGCCTTGGCCGTGGCGGCTTTCATGCGCTCCGCGCCGGTCTTGGCCTTGATCACCTTGAGACGCTTGGGCCGCGGTTTGGCCGGTTGCAGGCTGGCCTCGGCCAGCAGCACGTCGTCCACCACTGTGACCTCATGCGCTTCGATCTGGCCGCGGCGGGCCGGGCCGAACGCGCTCTGGCGGGCGACCGGGGCGGCGTTGTCGACACTGGCGACGCAGGGCAGACGCACCTTGAGGCGGCGTCGCTGACCCCGCGGCAAGGCTTGCAGCACCTGAGCCACGCCGTTTTCCACCTTTTCCACCTCGGCCAGGCCGACCACCATGGGCCAGCCCAGGCGCTCGGCCAGCAGAAACGGCAGCATGCCGGAGCCTTCGCCGGTTTCCGCCTGGCTGCCGGTGAGCACGAGCTGGGTGCGACTGCCTTGCAGGTAGTCCACCAGCAGTGGCAGGGCATCGGCCCCTTCGGGTTGTTCCAGCACGTCGATTTGTTCCAGACCCATGCCCAGGTAGCCACGCAGGGCTTCGGCCTGTGGGTCGCCGGCGTGCAGCAGTTGCAGCTTCTGCCCGCTCAGGCGCAGGCCCAGCTCCACGGCGCGGGCGTCCTGTTCGGCGCGACGCGGGCGACCCGAGGTCGGGTGGGCGCCGACCGAGATCAGGGCAACGATATTCAGATCAGTCATGGCTCCCCCGTAGCCCGGATGCAATCCGGGGATGGGTGTTGAGGGTTGCGCTGTGCATCCGCGCCGTGCAGGGTTCAGGCCGCTTCACGCTTGCCCTCCTGGCGCCAGGCGGCGACACGTTCCATCAGGGCCGCAAGGATAGCCGCCGAGTCACCGATCACCGACAGGTCGGCACGTTTGATCATGTCGCAGCCAGGATCCATGTTCACTGCCACCACCTTGTCGCAGGCACCGATGCCCTGCAGGTGCTGGATGGCGCCGGAAATGCCGACGGCCAGGTAGACGCGTGCGGTCACCCAGGTGCCGGTGGCGCCAACCTGGCGATCACGCGGCATGAAACCATCGTCCACCGCCACGCGCGAGGCGCCTTCGGTGGCACCGAGGGCGACGGCGGCCTGGTGGAACAGGTTCCAGTCCTTCACGCCGTTGCCGCCGGAGAGGATGAATTCGGCCTCGGCCATGGGAATCTGCGCCGGATCCACGGCCACCGGGCCGAGATCCTCGATGCGCGGCAGACTGTGGGCGACTTTCGCCTCCAGCTCCAACGGACGGACTTCGTGACGGGTCTCGCTGACCGGCTCGGCGCACTCGACTGCCGCCAGGATCAGTCGCGGCAGGGCGCGCTGGATGTCCTGCTGGCCACTGCCGGCACGGCCGATGGCCTGCTCGCCGGCCACCTGCCAGACGCGCGTGGCCGGGCGCTCGCCCAGTTTGGCGGCCAGGCGCCGACCCAGTTCGCCGCCACCGGTGCGGCTGTCGGGCAGCAGCCAATGACGTGGCGCCAGTTGGCTTTCCACGGCGCTTAGCGCCAGCACGCGGGTTTCCGGGGCGTAGCCGTCGAAGGCCTCGCCACTGATGCGCAGCAGGCGATCGACGCCGGCCGTGTCGAAGGCGCTTTCCTTGTCCTCGCCGAACACCACGGCCACCACGGCGCCGTTGGCACCGGCCAGGTTGCGAGCCAGGCCGAGCAGGTCCTTGTCATGGCTGGACAGGCGTCCGCCGACCATGTCCGGCACCACGCAGACGTGGAAGGCCGGTTGCTCGACCACGTGCAGCGGCAGTTGCACCTCGGCGCTGGCACTGCTGCGCTTGCCGCCGGTGCCTTGCTGGGCGCCGCTGCGGTCGATGCGCTTGAGCCCGGCCGGGCCGACGAAGCCGGCGGCGATGGCGTGCGGGTTCTTGCGGATGAGGCCGTTGGGGCCCATCCAGCTGGTCTGGTTCTGGCTCTGCATGGCCGCATGCAGCGGGTGCAGGCGGTTGCGGGCGATCCACTCGGCACGAGGGTCGCGGCGGATGATATCGCTCATGCCTGGGCCTCCTGAATGGGCTGGGAGTGTCGTTTCATCACTGCGCCTCCGCCAGTTCGCGCTTGCTGGCCGGGCGTTTGGCCGGCACTTCGGTGGCTTCGATCAACACCTCGGCCACCAGCTCGGCGATGTCCTTGATCTCCGGGCGCGGTGCGACCACACCTTCGAGCATCGCGGTGCACTGCGGGCAACCCACGGCCACCACCTCGGCACCGGTTTCCTTGATGTCGACCATACGCATGTCGGGAATCCGCTGCTTGCCGGGGATGTCGGTGATCGGTGCACCGCCACCGCCGCCACAGCAGCGCGAACGGAAACCGGAACGTTCCATCTCCTTGACCTCGATACCGATGGCCTTGAGCACGGCGCGGGGCGCCTCGTACTCGCCGTTGTAACGGCCGAGGTAGCAGGGGTCATGGTAGGTCACGCTGGCGGCCTTGCTCTGGCCGAGATTCAGCGAACCCTTGCGCACCAGCTCTTCGATGAAGGTGCTGTGGTGCAGTACCTGGTAGTTGCCGCCGAGGGCGCCGTACTCGTTCTTCAGCACGTGGAAGCTGTGCGGGTCGCAGCTGACGATGCGCTTGAAGCGGTACTTGGCCAGGGTGGCGATATTGCGTTTGGCCAGGTGCTGGAAGGTCGCTTCGTCACCCAGGCGACGAGCCACGTCGCCGCTGTCGCGTTCTTCCAGGCCGAGCACGGCGAAGTCGACGCCCGCTGCCTTGAGGATCTTCACGAAAGCACGCAGGGTACGCTGGTTGCGCATGTCGAAGGCACCGTCACCGACCCAGAACAGCACATCGGTTTCACCCTTGTCGGCCAGCAGCGGCAGGTTCAGGTCGGCCGCCCAGTTCAGGCGACCGCCGGGGTTGAAGCCGCCCGGGTTGTCGGTGGCGATCAGGTTGTCCAGCACCTCGGCGCCCTTGTTCGGCGTGGCGCCTTTTTCCAGGGTGAGGTGACGGCGCATGTCGACGATGGCATCGACGTGCTCGATCATCATCGGGCATTCCTCGACGCAGGCGCGGCAGGTGGTGCACGACCACAGGGTCTCGGCATCCACCAGGGCCTTGCCGTTCAGGTCGACGATGGGCTGGTGCGGGCCGCCGCTGTGCTCGCCCAGCGGTTTGCCCGGGTAGGGCGAACCGGCGAACTTGGCGTCATTGCCACCGGCCAGGCCGATAACCATGTCCTGGATCAGCTTCTTCGGGTTCAGCGGCTGGCCGGCGGCGAAGGCCGGGCACATGGCCTCGCACTTGCCGCACTGCACGCAGGCGTCGAAGCCGAGCAACTGGTTCCAGGTGAAGTCGGTGGGTTTTTCCACCCCCAGCGGGGCTTTCGGGTCGTCCAGGTTCAGCGCTTTCAGACCCGTGGAGCGACCGCCGCCGAAACGCTCGGCGCGGCGGTGCCAGGCCAGGTGCAGGGCACCGGCGAAGGCGTGCTTCATCGGCCCGCCCCAGGTCATGCCGAAGAACAGCTCGGACACACCCCAGGCCACGCCAACGGCGAGAATGGCCGCCAGCACCCAGCCACCGAAACCGACCGGCAGAATCCCGGCCACCGGCAGCGTGGCGATGAAGAAGCTCGCCGCGAACATCAGCAAGCTCTTGGGCAGGCGCATCCACGGGCCTTTCGACAGGCGCGACGGTGGGTCGAGGCGGCGCTTGGCGACGAACAGGGCACCGACGAACATCAGCGCCGTGGCCGCCAGCAGGGCGAAACCGAGGATGCGGTTATGCAGGCCGAAACCGTGCACGACGATGGCCAGCACGGCCGCCAGGACGAAACCGCCGGCGGTGGCCACGTGGGTCTTGGACATGTACTTGTCGCGCTCGACCACATGGTGCAGATCCACCAGATAGCGGCGCGGCATCTTCAGCAGGCCGCCAATCCAGTCGACCTTGGCTGGCCGACCGCGACGCCACATGAAGAAGCGCTTGGCCGCGCCAATGACCGCAAGGGCCAGGGCGGCGAAGAGCAGGATGGGAAGGATTACGTTCAGCATGAGAGCCCCCGAGGGGCAGCTACAAGCTTCAAGCTGCAAGCCTCAAGCTGAAAGCGACGGGCGCCTCTGCTTGCAGCTTGCAGCTTGTGGCATGCGGCTGCTTAAAAGTCCTTGCACAGGCGCAAGGCGTCGTAGATCGCCGCGTGGGTGTTGCGCTGGGCCACGCAGTCACCGATGCGGAACAGCAGGTAGCCGTCGCCCGACTCGGACAGGCAGGGCTGCGGCTTGATCGCGAACAGCGCCTCGACGTCGATCTGACCCTTGTTGCGCGAGCCGTCCTTGAGGGCGTAGTACAGCGTTTCGTCAGGACGCACGCCGTTCTCCACCACCACCTGGTCGACCACCCGTTCTTCCTTGGCCCCGGTGTATTCGTTCTCCAGCACGGCGACCAGCTTGTCGCCTTCGCGGTAGACCTTTTCCAGCATCAGGTCGCCGGTCATGATCACTTCTTTCGGGTACAGGCTGCGGTAGTAGGTGGGGAAGGTGGTGCCACCCATGGCCACGCCCGGTTTGATGTCGTCGGTGACGATCTCCACCTGAGAGCCCTTGTCGGCGAGGAAGTCGGCGACCGACATGCCGGTGAATTCGCAGATGGTGTCGTACACCAGCACGTTCTTGCCCGGCGCGACCTTGCCGGCCAGCACATCCCAGCTGCTCACCACCAGACCTTCGGCGGCGCCCCAGTGCTCGTTCTGCTCGATGAAGGAGTGACCGCCGTTGGCCAGCACCACGATGCCGGGCTTGAGGTCGAGGATGGTGGCTTCATCGGCCGCGGTGCCCAGGCGCAGATCGACGCCCAGACGCGCCAGCTCCAACTGGTACCAGCGGGTGATACCGGCGATCTGATCACGCTGCGGCGCCTTCGACGCCAGGGTGATCTGCCCGCCCAGTTGCTCCTGCTTCTCGAACAGGGTCACGTCGTGGCCACGTTCGGCGGCGACGCGTGCCGCTTCCATACCGGCAGGGCCACCGCCGACGATCACCACCTTGCGCTTGGCGCCGGTGGTTTTCTCGATGATGTGCGGTACGCCCATGTACTCACGGGAAGTCGCGGCGTTCTGGATGCACAACACGTCCAGGCCTTGGTACTGACGGTCGATGCAGTAGTTGGCGCCGACGCATTGTTTGATCTGGTCGATCTGGCCCATCTTGATCTTGGCGATCAGGTGCGGGTCGGCCATGTGCGCACGGGTCATGCCGACCATGTCCACGTAGCCGCCTTCGAGGATACGGGTGGCCTGGTTCGGGTCCTTGATGTTCTGCGCGTGTAGCACCGGTACCTTG
The DNA here is from genome assembly GCF_052156495.1 of Pseudomonas sp. NCHU5216. Taxonomy (NCBI): domain Bacteria; kingdom Pseudomonadati; phylum Pseudomonadota; class Gammaproteobacteria; order Pseudomonadales; family Pseudomonadaceae; genus Pseudomonas; species Pseudomonas sp. NCHU5216. The sequence continues at coordinate 28,535 of NZ_JBQLIX010000008.1, forward strand.
ACCACTTCCTTGATGCCGGCCGCCAGGTGCAGGAAGGGCTCCGGCGGGAAGCTCATGTTGGGGATGACGTTGGCCAGGGTGTTGTGGGTGTCGCAGCCCGAACCCACCACGCCGATGAAATCGAGCATGCCGGTGGCGTCGTAGTAGGCGGCGATCTGCTTCATGTCCTCGTGGGACAGGCCGTCCGGGTGGAACTCGTCACCGGTGATGCGCATGCCCACGCAGAAGTCGTCGCCGACTTCGGCGCGCACGGCCTTGAGCACTTCCAGGCCGAACTTCATGCGGCCCTCGAAGGTGCCGCCCCATTCATCGGTACGCTTGTTCACGCGCGGCGACCAGAACTGGTCGATCAGGTGCTGGTGCACGGCGGACAGCTCGACGCCGTCCAGGCCGCCTTCCTTGGCCCGGCGCGCGGCCTGGGCATAGTTGCCGATGATGCGCCAGATTTCCTCCACCTCGATGGTCTTGCAGGTGGCGCGGTGCACGGGTTCACGGATGCCGGACGGCGACATCAGGGTCGGCCAGTTGAAACCGTCCCAACGCGAGCGGCGGCCCATGTGGGTAATCTGGATCATGATCTTGGCGCCGTGCTTGTGCATGGCGTCAGCGAGATTCTGGAAGTGCGGGATGATGCGGTCGGTGGACAGGTTGACCGAACTCCACCATTCCTGCGGGCTGTCGATGGCGACCACGGACGAACCGCCGCAGATGGCCAGGCCGATGCCGCCCTTGGCCTTCTCTTCGTAATACTTGACGTAGCGCTCGGTGGTCATGCCGCCGTCGGTGGCGTAGACCTCGGCGTGCGCAGTGGAGAGCACGCGGTTGCGGATGGTCAGTTTGCCGATCTGGATCGGCTGGAACATTGCTTCGAAAGCCATTGCGGCACCCTCACGGAAAAGCGGCCTGGGGCCTTTTGTCGAGAGGGGCTTCAGTGGCGATTGGTCGCGGCTGAAGCCCTCGCGAATACCTTTTATTGTTTACAGCGGTTTGACGCGGAACAGACCGTGGTCATGGCCTTCCTGCGAGGCACCGTAGACCTGCTCGGCCACGGTACGGATGCTGCTGCCCTGAGCCTGCAGAATCTGATCCATGGCGCCGGCGAACCAGCCGGTGAACATGTAGTCGACCGGACGCCCGCACTTGCCGTAGACGTAGACGAAGGCCGAGTGATCCAGGCGCACTTCGCAGGTGCCGGCGTCGAGGTCGATCGACTGGATTTTGAACAGGCCCCAGCCGCGCTGCGACAGGCGCTTCATGTAGTGCTCGAATACCGCCACGCCGGACAGGCCATGGCACTCGGCTTCCTTCTCGCACCAGTGCCAGGCGGATTTGTAGCCGGCCTTGTAGAGAATTTCGGCGTACTTCTCGGCGCCGAGCACTTCCTCGATGCCGATATGGTTGTTGACGAAGAAATGCCGCGGCACGTACAGCATCGGCAGGGCGTCGGTGGTCCAAACGCCGGTTTCGTCGTCGACCAGGATGGGCATTTCGGGGGCGTGGGTGGCCATGTGTTCAAACTCCAGAATTCGTTATCTTGCGTGTTTAAAAATGCGGATGAATGCCTGTGGAGCCGTAGCGAGCACGCCGAGAGCAAGGAGACCCGCAGCGACAAGCGAGAGCAGTACGACTGTACGGCGAGCTTGTCGCGAGGACGCGACGCAGCTATCGGTGGGCGCAGTAGGCTCCGCGGGTGTTCATCATTCGCCCCAGACGTCGGCCAGTACGCGCACCCAGTTCTCGCCCATGATCTTGCGTACAACGCGCTCGGAATGGCCGCGTTTGAGCAGGGTTTCGGTGAGGTTGGGGAACTCGCCGACGGTACGGATACCCAGCGGGTTGATGATCTTGCCGAAGCTGGTCAGGCGGCGGGCGTAGCCCTTGTCGTGGGTCAGGTACTCGAAGAAATCCTGGCCGTGGCCCTGGGTGAAGTCGGTACCGATACCGACGGCGTCTTCACCGACGATGTTCATCACGTACTCGATGGCCTCGGCGTAGTCGTCGATGGTCGAGTCGATGCCCTTGGCCAGGAAGGGGGCGAACATGGTCACACCGACGAAACCGCCATGATCGGCGATGAACTTCAGCTCTTCGTCGGACTTGTTGCGCGGGTGCTCTTTCAGGCCGGAAGGCAGGCAGTGCGAGTAGGTCACCGGCTTCTTCGACTCGAGGATGACTTCCTCGGAGGTCTTGCTGCCGACGTGGGACAGGTCGCACATGATGCCGACGCGGTTCATCTCGGCGACGATCTCGCGACCGAAGCCGGACAGGCCGCCGTCACGCTCGTAGCAGCCGGTGCCGATCAGGTTCTGGGTGTTGTAGCACATCTGCACGATGCCCACGCCGAGCTGCTTGAACACCTCGACGTAGCCAATCTGATCCTCGAACGCATGGGCGTTCTGGAAGCCGAAGAGGATGCCGGTCTTGCCCAGCTCCTTGGCCTTGCGGATGTCGGCGGTGGTGCGTACCGGCATCACCAGGTCGCTGTTCTCGCGAATCAGCTTTTGGCTGGCGGCGATGCTGTTGACGGTGGCCTGGAAACCCTCCCACACGGACACGGTGCAGTTGGCGGCGGTCAGGCCCCCTTTGCGCATGTCCTCGAAGAGTTCGCGGTTCCACTTGGCAATGATCAGACCGTCGATGACGATGCTGTCGGCGTGCAATTCGGCTGGGCTCATCAGGCTGTCCCCTTGGGTTCTGCTGCGCCGAATCGGCTGTCGGCGCTTTGGGGGGAGCATATCCCTGGGGATTTGGCCGCTATCGTGCAAAAACGACTGGGGGATTGCCGAAAACGTCAAGCCGGTCGCGGATGGACATGTGGGCTTCGGTACGTCGCTTTCGTGCCCGCTCAGGGTACGCAGGCTGCCTGTCATTTGGGCGAAGTGGGGCGCCCGGGCGGTGAGTCGAAGCGCGAGGGTCTATAAAGGATGAAGGGGGCGCTGTTCGTCTGCGGCGTCGGTTTCAGTATGCATGGCGTCGCAGGAGTGCAATTTTTCTGGCGCGGGAATGGCAAGCTCCGCTAATGCCCAGGCACGTGCGCGCAGACGCCCGGCTTTGGCCTTTCTAGTTGGTGATCGCGCTGCTGCCGTGGCAAGCCGGATCGCCACAGCCGAAACCTCCAGGCTGCGATGACGCCACGCATGGCCTGTGACCGAGGAACGCTGTAATGCCTGATGAGACGCTTCACCTGCCTTTGATTCGAGGCGTGCTGGACGAACACAAGGACACCCCCGGTGCCCTGCTGCCCGTCCTGCATGCCATCCAGGAAGGCATCGGCCATGTGCCCGATGTCGCCATCGCCGAAATCGCCCATGCCCTGAACCTGACCCAGGCCGAAGTGCGTGGGGTGATCAGCTTCTACCATGACTTCCGCACCAGTGAGCCGGCCAAGCATATCCTGCGCCTGTGCCTGGCCGAGTCGTGCCAGAGCCGCGGTGCCAAGCAACTGGCCGCACAGGTGCGCGAGCACCTCGGGCTGGATGACCACGGCACCAGCGAGGACGGCCAGATCAGCCTGCGCCCGGTCTATTGCCTGGGCGCCTGCGCCTGCTCGCCGGCCCTGGAGCTCGACGGCCAACTACACGCCCGGGTAACCCCCGAGCGCCTGCAGCAACTGGTCGAGGGCTGCCTGGAGAAAACGCCATGCTGAAGCTCTATGTACCTTGCGACTCCATCGCCCGCGCCGTGGGTGCCGACCAACTGGCCGACGCCCTGCGTGACGAGGCCGAACGTCGGCAACTGGCAGTCGAGATCCAACGCACCAGCTCGCGCGGCATGTACTGGCTGGAGCCTCTGCTGGAAGTCGACAGCGGCGAAGGCCGTCTCGGTTTCGGCCCGCTGAGCGCCGACCAGGCCGGTAGTCTGCTAGATGCCCTGACCAATGGCGGTAATCAACACCCGAGCGCCGTGGGCCTGGTGGAGGAACTACCCTTCATCAAGAGCCAGCAGCGCCTGATCTTCGCCCGCGCCGGCATCACCCGCCCCACCGCGCTGGACGATTACCGCGCCACGGGCGGCTTCGAGGGGCTGACCCGCGCCATCGGCATGGACGGTGACAGCATCGTCGCCGAAGTGCTCGAATCCGGCCTGCGTGGCCGTGGCGGCGCTGCCTTCCCGGCCGGCATCAAATGGCGCACCGTGCGCGGCGCCCAGGCCGCGCAGAAATACGTGGTGTGCAACGCCGACGAAGGCGACTCTGGCACCTTCGCCGACCGCATGCTGATGGAAGGCGACCCCTTCGTGCTGATCGAGGGCATGGCGATTGCCGGCCTGGCGGTCGAAGCCACCATGGGTTACGTCTACGTGCGTTCCGAATACCCGCAAGCCGTGCAGGCGCTGCGTGAGGCCATCGAAGTCGCCCGCGCGGCCGGTCTGCTCGGTGCCAATGTGGCCGGCAGCGGTCGCGCCTTCGACATGGAAGTGCGTGTCGGCGCTGGCGCCTATATCTGCGGTGAGGAAACCTCGCTGCTGGAATCGCTGGAAGGCAAGCGTGGCACCGTGCGCGCCAAGCCGCCGCTGCCGGCTCTGCAAGGCCTGTTCGGCCTGCCGACCCTGGTGCACAACGTGCTCACCCTGGCCTCGATCCCGGTGATCCTGGCACGTGGCGCGGCGTTCTACCGTGATTTCGGCATGGGCCGTTCGTTGGGCACCATGCCCTTCCAATTGGCCGGCAACATCCGCCAGGGTGGCCTGGTCGAGCGCGCTTTCGGCCTGACCCTGCGCGAGCTGGTGGAAGGCTATGGCGGTGGTACCGCCAGTGGCCGGCCGATCAAGGCGGCGCAGATCGGTGGCCCGCTGGGCGCCTGGGTGCCGCCTTCGCAGTTCGACACCCCGCTGGACTACGAAGCCTTCGCCGCCATGGGCGCGATGCTCGGTCACGGTGGTGTGGTACTGGCCGATGACAGCCTGGATATGGCGCAGATGGCGCGTTTCGCCCTGGAGTTCTGCGCCGAGGAATCTTGCGGCAAATGCACCCCCTGCCGCATCGGCTCGACCCGTGGCGTCGAGGTGGTCGACCGCCTGCTGGCGGCGCCCGACGATGCCGCGCGCGACGAGCAGGTGATCATCCTCAAGGATCTCTGCGATACCCTGACGCACGGCTCGCTGTGCGCACTCGGCGGCATGACCGCCTTCCCTGTCAGCAGTGCGCTCAAGCACTTCCCTGGCGACTTCGGGCTCAAGACCTCGGAGGCAGAACAATGATCAGCTATTTCGACCCCGCCACTGACACCGACTTCGGCACCCCCGCTCGCGAGAGCGAGGTGCAGGTCAGCCTGAGCATCGACGGGCGTAGCATCAGCGTGCCGGCCGGCACCTCGGTGATGCGCGCTGCCGCCATGCTCGGCACCACCATCCCCAAACTCTGCGCCACCGACAGCCTGGAAGCCTTCGGCTCCTGCCGCATGTGCCTGGTGGAGATCGACGGCATGCGCGGCTACCCGGCCTCCTGCACCACGCCGGTCAGTGAAGGCATGGTGGTACGCACCCAGACCTCCAAACTGGCCACCCTGCGCCGCAACGTGATGGAGCTGTACATCTCCGACCACCCGCTGGACTGCCTGACCTGCTCGGCCAACGGCAACTGCGAACTGCAGACAGTCGCCGGTCAGGTTGGCCTGCGTGAGGTGCGTTACGGCTACGACGGCGCCAACCACCTGAGCGAAGCCAAGGACGTTTCCAACCCCTACTTCGACTACGACCCGAGCAAGTGCATCGTCTGCAACCGCTGCGTGCGCGCCTGCGAGGAAACCCAGGGCACCTTCGCCCTGACCATCGAGGGCCGTGGCTTCGAGTCGCGCGTGGCGGCTGCCGGCGGCGACGACTTCCTCAGCTCCGAGTGCGTGTCCTGCGGCGCCTGCGTGCAGGCCTGCCCGACGGCGACGCTGATGGAAAAGAGCGTGGTCGAGAAGGGCCAGCCCGAGCGCAGCGTGATCACCACCTGCGCCTACTGTGGCGTCGGCTGCTCGTTCCGCGCCGAGATGAAGGGCAACGAACTGGTGCGCATGGTGCCGGACAAGAACGGCCAGGCCAACCATGGCCACTCCTGCGTCAAGGGCCGCTTCGCCTGGGGCTACGCCACCCACCCGGATCGCATCACCAAGCCGATGATCCGCAAGAGCATCAACGACCCCTGGCAGGAAGTCAGCTGGGACGAGGCGGTGACCTACGCCGCCAGCGAGTTCCGCCGCATCCAGCTCAAGTACGGGCGCGATTCCATTGGTGGCATCACCTCCAGCCGTTGCACCAACGAAGAGGTGTACCTGGTGCAGAAGCTGGTACGTGCCGGCTTCGGCAACAACAACGTCGACACCTGCGCGCGCGTCTGCCACTCGCCGACCGGCTACGGCCTCAAGCAGACTCTGGGTGAGTCTGCCGGTACCCAGAGCTTCGACTCGGTGATGCTGGCCGACGTGATTCTGGTGATGGGCGCCAACCCCACCGACGCGCACCCGGTATTCGGCTCGCAGCTCAAACGTCGCCTGCGCCAGGGCGCACGGTTGATCGTCATCGACCCACGGCGCATCGATCTGGTGGACTCGCCGCACGCTCGTGCCGACTACCACCTGGCACTGCGCCCGGGCACCAACGTGGCCATGCTCAACGCCCTGGCCCACGTCATCGTCACCGAGGGCCTGGTCAACCAGCCGTTCGTCGACGAGCGCTGCGAGGCGGCCGATTTCGCCCGCTGGAGCACCTTCGTCAGCCAGCCGGAGAACTCGCCGGAAGTGCTCGGGCCGATCTGCGGCGTCGACCCGCAACTGATCCGCGAGGCAGCACGCCTCTACGCCACTGGCGGCAACGCGGCCATCTACTACGGCCTGGGTGTCACCGAACACAGCCAGGGCAGCACCACGGTCATGGGCATCGCCAACCTGGCCATGGCCACCGGCAACATTGGCCGCGAAGGCGTGGGCGTCAACCCGCTACGCGGGCAGAACAACGTGCAGGGTTCCTGCGACATGGGCTCCTTCCCGCACGAGTTGCCGGGCTATCGTCACGTGTCCAACAACGAGGTGCGTGCCCAGTTCGAGCAGGCCTGGGGCGTGACCCTGCAGCCCGATCCGGGCCTGCGCATCCCCAACATGTTCGAGGCGGCGCTCGGCGGCACCTTCAAGGCGCTGTACTGCCAGGGTGAGGACATCGCCCAGAGCGACCCCAACACCCAGCACGTCACGGCCGCGCTGTCGGCGATGGAATGCGTGGTGGTGCAGGACATCTTCCTCAACGAAACCGCCAAGTTCGCCCACGTGTTCTTGCCGGGTAGCTCCTTCCTCGAGAAGGACGGCACCTTCACCAACGCCGAACGGCGCATCTCGCGCGTGCGCAAGGTGATGGAGCCACTGGCGGGCAAGTCCGACTGGGAAGCCACCATCGCCCTGGCCGAAGCGCTGGGCTACAAGATGGATTACCAGCACCCGTCGCAGATCATGGACGAGATCGCCAGCCTGACGCCCACCTTCACCCGCGTCAGCTACGACAAGCTGGATCGCCACGGCAGCCTGCAGTGGCCGTGCAACGACGAGGCGCCGGACGGCACGCCGACCATGCACATCGAAGAGTTCGTGCGTGGCAAGGGGCGCTTCATGCTCACCGGCTACGTGCCGACCGAGGAGAAGGTCAACAGCCGCTTCCCGCTGCTGCTCACCACCGGCCGCATCCTCAGCCAGTACAACGTCGGCGCGCAGACACGGCGTACCGATAACGTCGCCTGGCACGAGGAGGATCGCCTGGAGATCCACCCGAGCGACGCCGAAAGCCGCGGCATCGCCGACGGCGACTGGGTCGGCGTGGGCAGCCGCTCCGGGCAGACCGTGCTGCGCGCCAAGGTCAGCGAGCGGGTGGCGCCGGGGGTGGTGTACACCACCTTCCACTTCCCCGAGTCCGGTGCCAACGTGATCACCACCGACAACTCCGACTGGGCGACCAATTGCCCCGAATACAAGGTCACGGCGGTGGAAGTGACGCGCGTGTACCAGCCGTCGGAATGGCAGAAACGCTACCAGGCCTTCAGCGACGAGCAGCAGCGTCTGCTCAGCGAGCGCCGTAAACGAGAGAAAGCCGAGGTGCGTCGATGAGTGCGGAAAACCTGGTCAAGATGGCCAATCAGATCGCCCAGTTCTTCGCCACCGAGCCGGACCAGGAACAGGCGGTCAAGGGCGTTCAGCAGCACATTCAGAGCTTCTGGACGCCAGCCATGCGCATCGAGCTGATGGCCTGGCAACTGGAGCGCCGGGGGGAGAACCTGCACCCTCTGGTGCAGTCGGCGCTTACCGAGATGGGCCGCTCGGCCTGATACCAGTGCGTGCCCGGTTCCGGGCACGCTTCTTTCAGCCGTGGGGCAGGCGTTCGTGCCTGTCCTCGCTCGGCGTCACGTCGAAATGCGCCTTGTAGCAGCGCGAGAAATAACTCGACGACTCGAAGCCGCAGGCCAGGCTCACCTCCAGCACGCTCAGATCGCTCTGCCGTAGTAACTGGCGCGCCTTGTCCAGGCGCAGGCCGAGGTAGAAGGCCGATGGTGTGGTGTGCAGATGATGACGGAACAGCCGCTCCAGTTGGCGCAGGCTGATGCCGACCTTGTTGGCCAGGGCCTCACTGGACAGCGGTTGCTCGCACTCGCGCTCCATCTCACCGATCACCCGTACCAGCTTCTTGTTGTGCAGGTCGTAGCGGCTGGCCACCTGCATGCGCTGGTGATCCAGGCGCGTGCGGATGCGGCCGACCACGAACTGTTCCGACACCTGCACCGCCAGTGATTCGCCGTGCGCCTGGCCGATCAGCCCCAGCATCAGATCCAGGCTGCTGGTACCACCGGCGCTGGTGATGCGCTTGCCGTCGATCTCGAACAGCTCCTGGGTGACCAGTAGCGCCGGGTAGCGCTCGCGAAAGGCCTCGATGGCCTCCCAGTGCAGGGTAAGGCGCTGGTGCTGGAACAGCCCGGCCTCGGCCAGGACGAAGCTGCCGGTATCGATACCGCCGAGCACGGCCAGCTCGGCCTCGCGCCGCTGCAGCCAGTGCGCCAGGTGGTGGTCGTAGTGCGCCAGCGGCTCGAAACCGGCCACCACGAACAGCGCATAGGTGTCATCCGGTAGTTGCAGCCTGTCGTCGACATTGAGCGACATGCTATTGCTGGCCTGCACGGCGTTGCCGTCCTGGCTGAGCAGGCGCCAGCGATACAGCTCGCCGCGAAAACGATTGGCCACACGCAACGGCTCGATGGCCGACATCAGGCCCATCATCGAGAAGCCGGGCAGCAACAGGAAGCAGAAGGTCTGGGGCATAGAGGTCAGGACAGATTGCAGGATGGCGGGTATCCCGGATGCAATCCGGGAGCGGGATTCGCGGATTGCATCCGGGCTACGCATGCCGAGACATGGCTTTCATCTAAGCAGAAAGTCGGTATAGGTCAACGAATGGTCGAAAAAGTGCGAATCAGGCGCCGAAGCCAAGCGTAAGGTGTTTTCATCGCGGGAGGAAAATCCCCGAGCACGGTGGGGGCCGAGAACCCATCCACGATCTGCTGCGCGTCGGCGCTACTGCGTTAAAAACAAGTTCGGAAAGCCGCTTGCGGCTAACGCACCTATGGTGCGGCCCCGTAGGGGCGAGTGGAGCGAGTCATGCTCATTTACCATTCGTAAAGTCGAGCGCGACTCCGACCGTTCCTCACTTGTTTTTGCCTTGTATCGCTCTAGCTCGCGAGATCGTGAACAGGTTCTAAGGCCTCTAGAAAAACGAAATAAAACCGCTGTGACACGATGAGGAGCACCCAGATGAAAGGTCTTTCCGCGCTGGTCGCGTGCTGCACCCTGAGCCTGTTCAGTACCTCCCTGCTGGCCGATGACGCCAGTTGCAAGACCGTCCGTATCGGCGCCGTCGGCTGGACCGACGTGGTCGCCACCACCGCCGTCGCCAGCGAGCTGCTGCATGGCCTTGGCTATGAAACCAAGCAGACCCAGGCCTCGCAGCAGATCATTTTCGCCGGCATCCAGAAGGGGCAGCTCGACGCCTTCCTCGGCTACTGGAAGCCGATCATGGACGACAACATCAAGCCTTTCCTCGATGACGGCGCCGTGAAGGTCGCCGCCGAACCGTCGCTGAGCGATGCCGTGGCAGTGCTTGCGGTGCCCAGTTACACCGCGGACAAGGGCCTCAAGACCCTGGCCGATATCGCCAAATTCAAGGACGAGCTGGGCGGCAAGATCTACGGCATCGAGGCCGGCTCCGGGGCCAATACGGCGATCCAGAAGATGATCGACAGCAACCAGTTCGGCCTGGGCGGCTTCAAACTGGTCGAGTCCAGCGAGGCGGGCATGCTCGCTGCCGTCGGTCGCGCCGTGCGCAACCACAAGCCGGTGGTGTTCTTCGGTTGGAAACCGCACCCGATGAACCTGTCCATACAGATTACCTATTTGACCGGCACCGAAGACGTGTTCGGCCCCAATGATGGCGCGGCCACCGTGTCCACCGTTACCGCGCCGGACTACGCCCAGCGCTGCCCGAATGCCAACCGCCTGCTGACCGGCCTGCGCTTCACCAGCGAGCAGGAGGCTGCGCTGATGCAGCCGATCATGGAACGCAAGGCTCCGGAGCAGGTGGCCCGCGACTGGATCAAGGCCAACCCGCAGGTGGTCGATACCTGGCTGCAAGGCGTCACCACTTTCGACGGCAAACCGGCCAACGCGGCGCTGGTGGCCGGCAACTGACCCTTGGCGCCGGCTCATGGTCGGCGCCCCTTCCCTGACTCTCAACGCTTGCGGCCCTGCCGTAGGCCTCCACATGCCCTGAACAGGACAGCCAAGATGAATTACGAGGTTATCGTCACCTGCGCGGTGACCGGCGCCGGCGACACCGTCGGCAAGCACCCGGCGATCCCGGTCACCCCCAAGGAGATCGCGGCCGCCGTCATCGAGGCGGCCAAGGCCGGCGCCACCGTCGCCCACTGCCACGTGCGTGACCCGCACACCGGCAAGCCGAGCCGTGACGTGGCGTTGTACCGCGAGGTGGTCGAGCGCATCCGCGAGAGCGACACCGACGTGATCATCAACCTCACCGCCGGCATGGGCGGCGATCTGGAGATCGGCCGCGGCGAGCAGCCGCTGGAGTTCGGCTCTGGCACCGACCTGGTGGGGCCGATCACCCGTCTGGCTCATGTCGAGGAGCTGCTGCCGGAAATCTGCACGCTGGACTGCGGCACCCTGAATTTCGGCGACGGCGACTTCATCTACGTCTCCACCCCGGCGCAACTGCGCGCCGGCGCCAAGCGCATCAACGAGCTGGGGGTGAAGGCCGAGCTGGAAATCTTCGACACCGGCCACCTGTGGTTCGCCAAGCAGATGATCAAGGAAGGGCTGCTGGACGACCCGCTGATTCAGTTGTGCCTGGGCATTCCCTGGGGCGCGCCGGCCGACACCACCAGCATGAAGGCCATGGCCGACAACCTGCCGCCGGGTATCACCTGGGCCGGCTTCGGCATCGGTCGCATGCAGATGCCCATGGTCGCCCAGGCCATGTTGCTCGGTGGTCACGTACGCGTGGGGTTGGAGGACAACATCTGGCTGGATCGTGGCGTACACGCCAGCAATGGCCAGTTGGTCGAGCGCGCCATCGAGATCATCGAACGCCTCGGCGGCCGCGCCCTGACCCCGGCCGAGGGGCGGGAAAAGATGAAGCTCAAGCGTCGCTAGCGATTTTCTCCCCCTCTCCCATTCATGGGAGAGGGGCCGGGGGAGAGGGCCTTTGAGCATCCCCCGTAGCCCGGATGCAATCCGGGGATTGGCAGGTGAAATTTCCCCGGATTGCATCCGGGCTACATCAGCAAGGAACCCGAGATGACCTTCGTCACCCATATCAAGACCTTTGCCGCCCTTGGCACCGGCGTGATCGGCGCTGGCTGGATAGCCCGCGCCCTGGCCCATGGCCTCGACGTGATCGCCTGGGATCCGGCTCCCGGCGCCGAGGCTGCGCTGCGCACGCGCCTGGCCAATGCCTGGCCCGCGCTGGAGAAGCAGGGCCTGGCACCCGGCGCCTCGCTGGAGCGCCTGCGCTTCGTCAGCAGCATCGAAGATTGCGTGCGTGACGCCGATTTCATCCAGGAAAGCGCGCCCGAACGCCTCGACCTCAAATGCGAGCTGCACGCCAGGATCAGCGCTGCCGCCCGTCCCGAGGTGTTGATCGGCTCCAGCACCTCGGGCCTGTTGCCCAGCGAGTTTTATGCCGACGCCGCCCACCCCGAGCGCTGCGTGGTTGGCCATCCCTTCAACCCGGTGTATCTGCTGCCGCTGGTGGAGGTGGTGGGCGGTGCCAAGACCGCGCCCGAGGCGCTGCAGGCGGCCATGCAGGTGTATGAAACGCTGGGTATGCGCCCCTTGCACGTGCGCAAGGAAGTGCCGGGTTTCATCGCCGACCGTCTGCTCGAAGCGCTATGGCGTGAGGCACTGCACCTGGTCAACGATGGCGTGGCGACCACCGGCGAGATCGACGACGCGATCCGTTTCGGCGCCGGCCTGCGCTGGTCGTTCATGGGCAGCTTTCTCACCTACACCCTGGCCGGCGGCCCGGCCGGCATGCGCCACTTCATGGCCCAGTTCGGCCCGGCGCTGAAGCTGCCCTGGACTTACCTGGAGGCGCCGGAACTGACCGAGGGACTGATCGACGCGGTGGTCGAAGGCACGGCCGAGCAGCAGGGCGAGCGCAGCCTGGATGCCCTGGAACGCTACCGCGACGATTGCCTGCTGGCGGTGCTGGAGGCGATTCGCCAGACCAAGGCCAAGCATGGCTTCGAGTTCGCCGAGTAGCCGAGCCATTCTTTGCCGAGTAACCGAGTCATTCTCGGTGCGCATAGCGCACCCTACGCGGAGATATCCAACGACTCCGAACCGCCCCCCTCTCCCGCTTGCGGGAGAGGGGCTGGGGGAGAGGGGCATTTCAGGAGTCGCCTGTATGCCAGCCAAGCCGCTGACCAGCTACCAAACCACCATCCCCTCCGACTGGGTCGACTACAACGGCCATCTGCGCGATGCCTTCTATCTGCTGATCTTCAGCCATGCCACCGATGCGCTGATGGACCTGCTGGGCCTGGACGAGGCCGGTCGCGACCGCACAGGGCACACGCTGTACACCCTGGAATGCCACCTCAACTTCCTGGCGGAAGTGAAGGAGGGCGAACAAGTCGAGGTGCGCAGCCAGTTGCTGGCGCATGACGCCAAGCGCCTGCATATTCACCATGCACTGTATCGGCCCGGCGAAGCGGCCAGCCTGGCGGAAAGCGAGCAGATGCTCATGAACATCGATAGCGCCGCTGGTCGTGGCGCGCCGTTCGATGAGCAAGTGGCGGGCAGCGTGGCACGGTTGGCTGCGGAGCATCAGGCGTTGGCGCAACCCGCCTGCGTGGGGCGGGTCATCGGCTTGCGGCGCTGAGTCTCACTTGGGCTTGTATGCGCAATATCCCGGCCGTGGGCCTACCTTGGGATGATGACGGCAGGTGTCCGGGCGCTTCTCGTAGACGCTGCACAGGCGCGTCTTGCGGTCGAGGAACAGGCAGTCGTTGTTGGACATGCGCGTCAGGGTGAAGATGCCCGACTTCTGGTTGAAGCGCTCGACCACACCCTCCTTCTGCAGGCGCTTGGCGATGTTCTTCGGCGGCTCGCTGCGCTCGAACTCGTCTACCAGTTCCAGGCGGATCAGGTCGTTCAGGCGTACTTCCACCGGCAGGGTGCAGCAACTGGACATGCAGCTATGGCACATGTCGGCCGTGTATTTGGCCCAGGTTTCCAGGCGGTCGATTTCTGCAGCGGCTATCAGGCGGGGCTTGAGCATGGTGGGCTTGGGGCGGTCTATGCCGCGTCGATCACGGGGCGGCGATGATAGCGGGCGCGTGGCGTTTGTGAAGCACCGGCTGGCGGTTGGCCACTTTGCGTTGTGCCTGTGAACGGCTTGGCAGTCGTCTCTCTGTGTGTTGGTCGATGCGACTCCTATACTGGGTGCCCGTCTCGGCCTGCTGGAACGCGAGGCGACTTCTTTCTCAGGGTTGGGACATAACGCATGCAATGGATCTTCATGCTGGTCGGTTTGGTGCTCGGGGCGGGCGCTGGTGAATCGGTCACGGGCGCGCTGCTCGGAGCCTTGCTCGGCCTCGTGCTGGGCCAGGCGCTACGTCTGCAAGGGTTGGAGGCGCGTAACGCGCAACTGGCCGCGCAGCTCAAGGACTTCGCCGAACGCTTCGAGCGCGGCACCCAGGCCATTCACGAACGTTTGCTCAAGGTGGAGCAGGGCGAGCGCCGCGAGCCCGAGCCGGTTCCTGCGCCTGCCGAGCCCGCCGTCGATCTGCCGGCCGAACCTCAGTCCGAGCCCATCGTTGCCGAAGAGCCTGTGCCGGAACTGGACTGGACACTCGAGCCCTTGCCGGAAATAGAACCGCCGCGGCCTGCCGATGAGGCGGAACCGCTGGCTGCCCAGGTTGCACATCAGCCCCAGCCCGCTCCACAACAGAGCCCCTGGCGCGAGCCAGTGCCACGTGAGCCGAATCTGCTCGAGCGCGGTATCGCGGCGGCCAAGGCCTGGTTGCTGGGTGGCAATACCGTGCTGCGGGTCGGCGTGGTGCTGCTGTTTCTCGGCCTGGCCTTCCTCCTGCGTTACGCCACCGAAGGGGTCGAAGTGCCGGTGGAGCTGCGCTATATGGGCGTTGCCGCCAGTGCCCTGGCGCTATTGGGGCTGGGCTGGTGGCTGCGTCGGCGCAATCGGGGGTACGCCCTGGTGCTGCAGGGTACCGGCATTGCCGTGCTGTACCTGACGGTATTCGCCGCCATGCGTCTGCACCCGCTGCTCGATCCGGGCATGGCCCTCGGCCTGCTGGTGGCGGTGACGGCGTTCTCGGCCATCCTCGCCGTGCAGCAGAATGCGCTGAGCCTGGCGGCTGCGGCGGCGATCGGCGGCTTTGCCGCGCCGATTCTCACCTCTACCGGCAGTGGCAACCATGTCGCGCTGTTCTCCTACTTCGCCCTGCTCAACGCCGGCATCTTCGCCATCGCCTGGTTCAAGGCCTGGCGCCTGCTCAACCTGATCGGCTTCGTCGGTACCTTCGGTATCGGTTTCGCCTGGGGCCTGCGTTCCTACACGCCGGAGCTGCTGTGGAGCACCGAGCCGTTCCTGCTGCTGTTCTTCCTGATGTACGTGGCCATCGGCCTGCTGTTCGCCCGCCGCACCCTGCGCGACGCGGCGGGCGCGCCCGAGACGCGTGACGAGCTGCTGCGCTGGTCGCTACGGCGTGGCGATTACGTCGATGCCACCACGCTGTTCGGCCCACCGCTGGTGGGCTTCGGCCTGCAGGTGGCGTTGGTACGGCATATCGAGTTCGCTGCGGCATTCAGCGCCCTCGGCCTGGGGCTGTTCTATCTGCTGCTGGCGCGGGTGCTCAAGGCACGTGCAGGTGAACGCGCGCTGCTGCTGGTGGAAACCTGCCTGGCACTCGGCGTGGTGTTCGCCAGCCTGGCCATCCCGCTCGGCCTCGATGCGCGCTGGACCAGTGCGGCCTGGGCCGTGGAAGGCGCCGGCATCTTCTGGCTGGGCCTGCGTCAAGGGCGGCCGCTGGCACGTGCGTTCGCCCTGTTGCTACAGGTGGGCGCGGCGTTGGCCTTCGTCACTGGCCTGGATTTCGGCTACGACAGCCTGCTCGATGGCTCGCCGCTGGGCGCGCTGATGCTCGGTGCGGCGTTGCTGTTCAGCTATTGGCAACTGCGCCAGGCGCCAGGGCTCGCCAGTGCCAGGGAAAACCGCTTGTTGCCCTGGCTGGGGCTGGCCGGCTTGGCCTTTCTCTATCTGATTGCTCCGCTGCTGTTCGAGGCACCCGGTACCGCGATTGCCTGGGCGCTGGCCGGGCTGGCGACCTTGTTCGTTGGCCTGCGCCTCGCCGCGCCAAGCTTCGTCTACAGCGCTTTCGCCATTCAGTTGCTCGGTGGTTTGTTGTTCCTCGGCCAGATGGCCCTGGATTCGCTGTTCGGCCGTGGTGGTTTCAGTGCCGGCTGGTTCGGCCTGCTGGCGGCGTCTATGGTTGGCCTGGGATTGATCGCCGGCATGTTGCTGGCGGCGCGTGATCCGCTGATTCGCCAGAATCGCCGCCTGCTCGGCGCCTTGTCGATGGTGATGCTGGTGGGCCTGGTGTTCATCAATCTGGCGGTGCTGTTCGTGCTGCCCTGGGTCGCCGCAGCGGCGGTGTGGGGCGGCACGGGGCTGCTGATTCTCTGGCTGGCGCTTTACCTGCAGCAGCGCGCGGCGTTCCTGTTCAGCCTGGTGCTGCAGGTATTCGCCGGCCTGGCCTTCCTCGCCGCCGGGCCGCTATTGCTCGCGGGCATCAGTGGCGAGGGCCTGTCGCCGCTGGCGCATACCGGCTTCTGGACGCCCGCCGTGCTTGGCCTGGCCGCGCAGATTGGCGCCTGGCGTCTGCATAGCTTGGTGCACAATGGCCAGGAAACGGGCATCGCCAGTGTGAGCCTGCAGCGCCTGGGCCAACTGTTGCTGGGCTGGGGCGCAGCCTGGTGGGCCCTGGCGTTGGCCAGTGAAGTGCTGCGCTTCATGGCGCCGGAGCTGCAGGGCAGTGCATTGCTGGTGCTGGCCGCATTGTCGGCGCTGGTCTGGATGCGGCTGGCCCTGCGTACCCGCTGGCGCGAACTGGCGACCCTGTGCAGCCTGCTGGCGCCCGTGGCGGGATTGATCCTGGCCTTCGCCTGGCACCCCTACTACCACCCACTGGCGAATTTCGCCTGGCTGGGCTGGGCTGCCGTGCTGGTCGTGCACCTGTTGATATTGAAGCGGCTCACCGAACTGCTGCCGAGCACCGCGGCCAGTGTCGCCCATGTGCTTGGCTGCTGGTTGCTGATTGGCGTGCTGGCGCTGGAGTTGCGCTATCTGCTGCTGAGCCTGGCCGAACACTACAACGCCTGGCGCTGGTTGGGCTGGGCATTGTTGCCGACCGCCTATTTGTGGGTGATGGCCCAGGCCCGCCGGCTACCTTGGCCGGTGCTCAGCTTCGAGCGTGAGTACCGGCTGTGGGCGGCGGCGCCGCTGGCGGCGCTGATGCTCGCCTGGTTCTGGCTGGCCAATGCCAACAGCGCCGGCGACAGCGATCCGCTGCCTTACCTGCCCCTGTTCAACCCACTGGAGCTGGGCCTGTTGCTGTGCCTCGGTGCGCTGCTGGTCTGGAGCCGCTTTGCCCTGCCGCGTTTTGGCGTTCAGCCGAGTCGCACGCTGCAGGTGGTGCAGGTCGTGGCCGGGGCGTCGCTGTTCGCCCTGCTGACGGTGATGGTGATGCGCGCCGTCCACCATTGGGGCGGCGTACCCTGGCAGAGTGCTGCGCTGTTCGAGTCGATGCTGGTGCAGGCTGGTTTGTCCATCGTTTGGACGCTGATCGCCCTGGCGCTGATGCTCTTCGGCCACCTGCGTGCACGCCGTGAGCTGTGGCTGGTGGGCGCTGCATTGATCGCCCTGGTGGTGGCCAAGCTGTTCTTCATCGAGCTGGGCAATCGCGGTGGCCTGGAACGCATCGTGTCGTTCATCGGCGTTGGCGTACTGCTGCTGGTGGTGGGCTATTTCGCGCCGCTGCCGCCACGTGGTCAGGAGGCCACCACCGCGAACGAGGAGTCGTTATCGTGAAAATCAGCACCGCGCTGTTGACCCTGCTGCTGGCCATGGCCGGCGCAGCGCAGGCCGAAGAGCAGGCGCAGGACTTCCGTCAGCATCTGCCGTTGAGTCTGCAGGGCGAGGGGCCCTGGTATCGGTTGGCGTTGCCCGCCAGCGTCTATTTTGCCGCCCGCCATGGCGACCTGCGCGATGTGCGCGTGTTCGATGGCCTGGGGCAGGCGCAGGCCTACGCCTTGCTGCCCGGACAGGCGCAGACGCAGGAGCAGTTCCAGGAACATGGCGTGCGCTGGTTCCCCCTGTATGCCGAGGATGAGCCCGGCGCCGCGCCGCGGTTACGGGTGCAGCGCAGCAGCGACGGTACATTGATCGAGCTGAGCGATCAGACACCGACAGCGGCCGAGCGGCAACTGCGTGGCTGGCTGCTCGATGCCAGCAGCATCAAGATCCCCTTGGTACGCTTGAGTTTGAGCTGGAGTGGCGCCGAAGAAGGTTTTCAGCGCTTCAGCATCGAGGCCAGCGACGACCTGCAACACTGGCGCAGTTGGGGGGAAGGGCAGGTGGCACGGCTGAGCTTTGCCGGCGAGCGCATCGACCAGCGCCAGGTCGAGCTGCCGGGCCAGCGCGCCCGCTATCTGCGCCTGCTCTGGCAGAGCCCGCGGCAGGCGCCCACGCTGGACGTGGTGACCCTGCGCAGCCGCCAGCAGGCCAACCAGGCTGCGCCATTGTCGTGGTCAGCGGTGCTGCCGGCACGGGCCCTGGGCAAGAACCAGTACCAGTGGCAATTGCCCCAGGCCATGCCATTGGAGCGCTTGCGTATGACCCTGGATGCCCCCAATACCCTGGCGCCAGTGCGTTTCGAGGGGCGGGCCAACGAGCAGGCGGGCTGGCAGCCCCTGGCCACGGGACTGTTCTATCGCTTGAGCGATGGTGCCCGCGAGCTACGCCAGGACGAGATGGCCCTGCCGGGCTGGCCGGTCAGCCAGTTGCGCCTGCAGGTGGATGCCCGTGGAGGTGGGCTGGGCCAGCAGCCACCACGGTTGCAGGTTGCCCTGCGCGCCAGCGAGTTGGTGTTCCTGGCCCGTGGCGAGCCGCCGTTTACCCTGGCTGTGGGTAACGCCGGGGCCAGCTCGGCTGCCCTGCCGCTGACCATGCTGATTCCGGATTACCGACCCGAGCGCCTGGCGATGCTGGGCACGGCCGAGGCCGATGACAGCCAAGCAGCCGTGTCGGAGGCGGCCAGCCAGGCCGATGGCCACGCGGGCGACCTGCGCCGCTGGGGGCTCTGGGGCCTGCTCTTGGCAGGGGTCGCTCTGCTGGCTGGCATGGCCTTCAGTCTGCTCAGGCGTGCGCCCGACAGCTGAGCCGGCTATGGCAAACAGCACCTGCCTGGCCGGCGCTTTTGCAGTATCTTAGGCGGCGTTCGCGATCATGCTTGCAGGTCGTCGCTACCGGCGTTGATCTGCAAAACCGTTCCGGGCGTTGCGCCCTTCATCCTTCGGTCTGGAAAGCCAGCTTGTCCACGTTGATTCGCACCCTCGCTCGCATCGCTGGCCGCTGCCATTTCGCAGAGGTGCGCTGATGTACGCCTGCATGACCTCGGGCTGGTCGCCTTCGCCCCCCGTTCTGGTCACCTCGCTGGTGTGCTTCGGCGTCATCCTGCTGGCGCACTGGATGAGTCGGCAGCGTGACTTTCCGGGGCGCGACAGCTTCATCCTGCTGCATTTGTCGAGCCTCTGGTGGATGGCCAGCGCATCGCTGGAACTGAGCGTGATGGCCGCCGATTGCAAGATGTTCTGGGCCTCTGTCGCCTGGTTGGGGATTATTTTCACGCCCACCTTCTGGGCGGTGTTCCTCTGGCAGTACGTCAATAGCGTGCGTCGGCCGATGCCGCGCCTGGGCATGCTGGCGCTGAGCCTGATGCCGCTGCTGGTGTGGGGCGCGGCGTTGAGCAACCCCTGGCATGGCCTGTTCTACCTCGATAGCAGTGCCCCCATCGGCGATACGCCAGGCGCGCCGGTGCGCTACGTGCATGGCCCGCTGTTCTATGCCACAGCGGCCTACGTCTACCTGCTGATGGCCTTCTGCATGGGGGTGGTGGTGCGTGCGGCGCTGCTCAGCAAGGGGCTGCATCGCCGTCATTATCTGGGCTTCGTGCTGGTCACGGCCGCGCCCTGGGTCGCCAACGTGGCCTACGTGGGCTTCGGTTGGACCCTCTTCGGTGTCGATCCCACTCCCTTCTGCTTCGCCTTCACCCTGCTGGCCTTCGCCTGGTTGATTCTCGGCGTGCGTCTGTTCGACCTGCTGCCGGTGGCGCGCCATCTGCTGCTGGAGGCGCTGATCGACCCGGTACTGGTGATCGACCCACGCGGGCGGGTGATCGAGGCCAACCCGGCTGCGCTGAAACTGGCTGGCCTGACACAGGGTTGGCAGGGCCGCGCTCTGGCCGACTGGCCGGTGTTCGGCTGTGACCTGCATCACCTGCTGCAAGCGCAGGGCGGCGAGGCCAGCGAGCAGATGCTGACCCTGACCAGCGCCGCGCGCTATTACGAAGTGCGCGTGCGCGGCATCGAACGCATCACCCGTCATGGCCCGGTGCTGCTGGGGCGCATGCTCTACGTGCGCGACGTGACCCAGCGCCATCTGGCCAAGCTCAAGCTGGCCGAGGCGCTGGCGCTGAGCGAGGAACGTCTGCGCACCATCTCGCTGCTGCACGAACAATTGCGCGAGCAGGCACTGTGCGACCCCCTGACCGGCCTCTACAACCGCCGCTACCTGGACGAGTTCTTCGACCGTGAACACGCCCGGGTGCAGCGCGAGAAGCTTCCTTTGGCGCTGGCGCTGATCGATCTCGATCATTTCAAGCGGCTGAACGACGAATGCGGTCACCTGGTCGGTGATGACGTACTCAAGGCGGTCGCCCAGCATCTGCTGGAGAACCTGCGCAGTACCGACGCGGTCTTTCGTATTGGCGGCGAGGAGTTCCTGCTGATCATGCCCGGCGTCGACCCCGGCGAGGCTCGCTCGCGTCTGCAGCAGCTCTGCGCGCAGCTAGCCAGCCGAGCACTGCCAACCCGAGGGGGCGATCAGCGTGTCACCCTGTCTGCCGGCCTGGCACATTGGCCATTGCAAGGGCAGCGTCTGGACGAGCTGTTGCAGGTGGCCGATGCCGCCATGTACGAAGCCAAGCGCAGCGGGCGCAACCGGGTCTGCTGCCAGTTGCCGGGCGGCGAATCCCACCATCCATCCCAGCAGGCAGCATTGCCCGGCGACTCGGGTTAAACTGCGCGGGTTTTTTCCCTTTCCGGAGCCATCCATGTCCCGTGTCACCCTCAGCCGCTACCTGATCGAGCAGACTCGCAGCCACAACACCCCGGCCGACCTGCGTTTCCTTATCGAAGTCGTGGCGCGGGCCTGCAAGGCGATCAGCCACCAGGTTTCCAAGGGTGCCCTTGGCGGTGTACTGGGCAGCCTGGACAGCGAGAACGTGCAGGGCGAGGTGCAGAAGAAGCTCGACGTGATCTCCAACGAGATCCTCCTCGAAGCCAACGAGTGGGGCGGCCACCTGGCCGGCATGGCCTCCGAGGAAATGGACAACGCCTACCAGATTCCCGGCAAGTATCCGAAAGGTGCCTACCTGCTGGTGTTCGACCCGCTGGACGGCTCCAGCAACATCGATGTCAACGTCTCGGTGGGTACCATCTTCTCCGTGCTGCGCTGCCCCGAGCGCAATGGCGACACCGGCGATCTGGGCGAAGAAGCCTTCCTGCAGCCGGGCACCGAGCAGGTTTGTGCCGGTTATGCCATCTACGGCCCGCAGACCATGCTCATGCTGACCCTGGGCAATGGCGTCAAGGGCTTCACCCTGGATCGCGAGTTGGGCAGCTTCGTGCTCACCCACGACAACATCAAGGTGCCGGAATCCACCAAGGAATTCGCCATCAACATGTCCAACCAGCGCCACTGGGAGGCGCCTGTGCAGCGTTACGTCTCCGAACTGCTGGCCGGCGAAACCGGCCCGCTGGGGCGCAACTACAACATGCGCTGGATCGCCTCGATGGTGGCTGACGTGCACCGTATCCTCACCCGTGGCGGCATCTTCATGTACCCGTGGGATGCTCGTGAGCCGGACAAACCGGGCAAGCTGCGCCTGATGTACGAGGCCAACCCGATGTCGATGATCATCGAACAGGCCGGCGGTGCCGCCACCGATGGCAGCCAGCGCATCCTCGATATTCAGCCCACTTCCCTGCATCAGCGGGTGCCGGTTTTCCTCGGCTCCAAGGAAGAAGTGCTGCGCATCACCGCCTACCATCGCAGCTGATGAACGCTTGGCAGCCGCTGCTCGACTGGTGGTTCGGTGCCGCTGATGCCCCGGCCAGCGAGGTGGCGGCAGCGCGCCGAGGCCTGTGGTTCGGCAAGCGCGACAGCCAGGATCGCGAGGCCAGCGAGCGCTTTGGCGCCTGGGTCGAGCAGGCACTGGCCGCTGAGCTGCACGGCTGGGACGAGAATCCGCAGGGCTGGCTGGCGCAGTTGATCCTGCTCGACCAGCTCCCGCGCATGATCTTTCGCGACACGCCGCGGGCCTTTGCCGGCGACGCCCTGGCTCGTCCCTTGCTGGAGGCCGGGCTGGCGCGAGGCTGGGATGGCGAGCTGACACCGATCCAGCGGGTGTTCGCCTATCTGGTGTTCGAGCATGCCGAAGACCTGCATCTGCAGCAGCGCGCGGTGGCGCTGTTTCGCGCGCTGCTGGAGCAGGCCGAGGGAGCGGAGCGGGCCACCTTCGCGGATTTTCTCGATTATGCCGAACGCCATCTGCGCGTGATCGAGCGCTTTGCCCGCTTCCCCCATCGCAACGCCATCCTCGGTCGCGCTTCCACGGACGCGGAACTGGCCTTCCTGCGGGAACCCGGTTCGAGTTTCTAACTCCAAGCGGGCAAGTCGCCGCAGGCTATGCCAAGCTTGCTGGCATCTTCCCATCAGGAGTTTCACCCATGTCCAAGCGTGCTTTCGTCTTGCTCACCTGCTGTCTGCTCGCTGCCTGCAACAAGGTCAACCAGGAAAACTACGCCAAGCTCGAGGCCGGCATGAGCAAGGCCGAGGTGGAGCACCTGCTCGGCGCACCGGAAGAATGCGCAGGCGCACTGGGGATGACCAGTTGCACCTGGGGCGACGACAAGGCCTATATCAGCGTCCAGTACGCCGGAGACAAGGTGATGATGTTCTCCGGCAAGGGGCTCAAGTAACAGGAGATCTCATGCGTTCCATCCTCATTGCCGGCGCCATGCTGGCCCTCGTCGGCTGCGCCAATTCCGGCACCGGCCCGGCGGCCGTCGAGCCACCCGAAACCGTGCAGGTCGACCTGCAGCGCTACCAGGGCACCTGGTACGAGCTGGCGCGACTGCCGATGTTCTTCCAGCGTAATTGCGTGCAGTCCGAGGCCCACTACGACCTGCGCGAGGATGGCCGCATCGATGTCACCAACCGCTGCCGCGACGCGGACGGCGAGTGGATCGAGGCCAAGGGCACGGCCGAGCCGCAGGTTCCGGGCCGTACCGACAAGCTCTGGGTGCGTTTCGACAACTGGGTCAGCAAGATTCTGCCGATCAAGGGTGACTACTGGGTGCTGTACCACGACGATGACTACCGCGTGGCGCTGGTCGGCCATCCTGAGCGCAAGTACCTGTGGTTGCTGTCACGCACCCCCGAAGTGGATCAGGCGACTCGCGACAAACTGCTCAGCGTGGCCCGCGAGCAGGGCTACGACACGTCCGAGCTGATCTGGCGCAAGGCTGATTGAGAGCTGGGTAGCCCGGATGCAATCCGGGAACGATCCGCGGATTGCATCCGGGCTAGGTGGTCACTCCCAATTCAGGCGCGCGAGCTTCCATTCGCCGTCATCGAGCCACCACTCCAGCTTCACCGAGTAGTGCCGCGCGCTGTCGGGGATCAAGCCTTCGGCTCCGGTCAGGCCGACCTGCGCTTCGGTGTAACCCTTGCTGCTGATGGCCGGGTCGATCCAGCTATTCTTGCCCAGGGCGATCACCTTGACGTTCTTGTGGCGCAGGAAGAGCAAGGTCATGGTGCGTTTGGCCCAGTCGCGATCGAGTTCCTGCTGGGCCTTGAAGTCCGGGTGCAATTGCTCCAGCACCGCCCCGTTGCGCTTGGCCTCGAGGTTGTCCTGGAGCTGTTGAACGGCTGCTTCCAGGGCGGCCTGTGGATCCTCCTTGGCGCCGCAGGCGGCAAGCAGAAATGTGCAGAAAAGCAGCAGAGGGGCGAGTAGAAGTCTGGCTGACATGCTGAACGTCCTTTTCATGGTTATGATGCCTGGCATAGCGGAACACGGTAGTCGCGTCCATCAGCCAGGAGCCCACCATGCAGACTTTGTATCCGGAGATCAAACCCTATGCCCGCCATGAACTGGCGGTCGAGCCCCCCCACGTGCTCTATGTCGACGAGAGCGGCTCGGCGGACGGGTTACCGGTGCTGTTCATCCATGGCGGCCCAGGTGCCGGATGCGATGCGGCCAGCCGACGTTATTTCGACCCCAATCTCTACCGCATCGTTACCTTCGACCAGCGTGGTTGTGGTCGCTCCACGCCGCACGCGAGCTTGGAGAACAACACCACGCAAGCGTTGATCGCCGATATCGAGCGCATCCGCGAGCACCTGGGCGTCGACAAATTCGTGCTGTTCGGCGGCTCCTGGGGCTCGACCCTGGCGCTGGCTTATGCCCAGGCGCATCCCCAGCGCGTGCTTGGCTTGATCCTGCGCGGCATCTTTCTGTGCCGGCCGCAGGAGTTTCACTGGTTCTACCAGGAGGGCGCCAGCCGCCTGTTTCCCGATTACTGGGAGGACTACGTGGCGCCCATTCCGGTCGAGGAGCGCGGCGACCTGATGCAGGCCTTCTACAAGCGCCTGACCGGCGCCGACCAGATCGCCCAGATGCACGCAGCCAAGGCCTGGTCGACCTGGGAAGGCCGCACCGCGACCCTGCGCCCCAACCCGCAGGTGGTCGACCGCTTCAGCGAGGCGCACCGGGCGCTGTCCATCGCTCGCATCGAATGTCACTACTTCGTCAACGATGCCTTCCTCGAGCCCGACCAGCTTCTGCGTGACATGGCGCAGATCGCCCATCTGCCAGGCATCATCGTGCATGGCCGTTACGACGTGATCTGCCCGCTGGACAATGCCTGGGCACTGCACCAGGCCTGGCCCAACAGCGAGCTGCAGATCATCCGCGATGCCGGTCACTCGGCGGCCGAGCCGGGTATCACCGATGCCCTGGTGCGGGCTGCCGAGCAAATGGCTCAGCGCCTGCTCGACCTGCCGCCGGTGGACGCATGAAGCTGCTGATCCAGCGCGTCAGTGCTGCCAGGGTCGAAGTCGAAGAGGAGGTGGTGGGCAGCATCGACCAGGGCCTGCTGGCGCTGGTCGGCATCGAGCCGCAGGACGATCAGGCCAGCCTGACGCGCGCCCTGCACAAGCTGCTCAACTACCGGGTGTTCAGTGACGAAGCGGGCAAGATGAATCGTTCGCTCAAGGATGTCGGCGGCGGCCTGCTGCTGGTCTCGCAGTTCACCCTGGCCGCCGATACCAAAAGCGGCATGCGCCCCAGCTTCTCTAGCGCGGCGCCACCGGTGCAGGGGGCGGCGCTGTTCGATGCGCTGGTCGAGTTGGCGCGCGCTCAGCACCCGCAGGTCGCGACCGGGCGCTTTGGCGCCAATATGCAGGTGCATCTGGTCAACGATGGGCCGGTGACCTTCCTGCTGGAGGTTTGATTTCTCCGGGCGTGCCTGGCGGACTGTTCGCTGGCGCTACGAGCGGCCGGCGTTCCGGACCGCCCTATAGCGCAGACCCAAGAGCTTCGCGAGCAGAGCTCGCGCCTATGGGGTTTAGAACAACCTGGCCAGCAGCACCGGCACTGCAGTCTCCACGCGCAGAATGCGCTCACCGAGCTGCACTGGTTGCAGGCCTGCGGCTTCGCGCAGCAGCTCGACCTCGTAGGGAATCCAGCCGCCTTCCGGGCCGACGGCCAATGTCACGGGCTCCTGTACGGCGCGCGGGCAGGCCGGGTAGTCGCCAGGGTGGCCGACCAGGCCGAGGGTGCCGGCTGCCAGTGCCGGCAGGCGATCCTCGACGAAGGGCTTGAAGCGTTTCTCGATGCTCACCTCGGGCAGCACGGTGTCGCGCGCCTGCTCCAGGCCGAGGATCAACTGTTCGCGAATCTCCTCGGGCTGCAGGAAAGGCGTCTGCCAGAAGCTCTTTTCCACCCGGTAGCTGTTGACCAATACCAGGCGCGGCACGCCCATGCTGGCGATGGTCTGCAGGGTGCGCTTGAGCATCTTCGGCCGGGGCAGGGCGAGAACCAGGGTCAGCGGCAGCTTGGCGGGGGGCGCCTGGTTCAGTTCGACCGCGATTTCTGCGCTGTCGGCATCCAGGCTGAGCAAGTGCCCTTCGCCCATCGCCCCGCCAAGGCGGCCGACCCGCAGGCGGTCGCCGGCCTCGGCGCGGTGCACTTCATGCAGGTGCTTGAGACGCCGGCCACTGAGACGCACCCGATCGACGCCGACGAAGTCGGCATCTTCCAGCAGCAGCAGGTTCACGACAGCGGTGCGGGTGGCTGGTCTTCGGGCTTGGCTTCTTCCTCGGCCTCTTGCTCATCGCGCTTGCGTTTGACCAGCGCGCCAGCCAGCAGGCCGCTCTCGAACAGCAACCACATGGGCACGGCCAGCAGCGTCTGCGAGAACACGTCCGGCGGTGTCAGCACCATGCCGACGATGAAGCAGCCGACGATCACGTAGGGGCGGCTCTTGCGCAGGGTGGCCACGTCGACCAGGCCGATCCAGATCACCAGGAAGGTGGCGATGGGAATCTCGAAGGCCACGCCGAAGGCGAAGAACAGGGTGAGGACGAAATCCAGGTACTGACCGATGTCGGTCATCATCGCCACCCCTTCCGGGGTCACGCTGGCGAAGAAGCCGAACATGATGGGGAACACCACGAAATAGGCGAAGGCCATGCCGGCGTAGAACAGAAAGATGCTGGAGATCAGCAACGGTACGGCGATGCGTTTCTCGTGGGTGTACAGCCCCGGCGCGATGAAGCCCCAGGCCTGGTGCAGGATCACCGGCATGCTCAGGAACAGCGCGCACATCAGCGTCAGCTTGAAGGGCGTGAGGAAGGGTGAGGCGACGCCCGTGGCGATCATGGTCGCCCCGGCTGGCAGGTAGGCGCGCAGCGGCGCTGCCACCAGGGCGTAGATATCCTGGGAGAAGTAGAACAGGCCGGCGAAGATCAGCAGGATGATCACCACGCAACGCAACAGGCGCGTGCGCAGTTCGGTCAGGTGGGAGACCAGGGGCATTTCCTGGTCAGCGTCCGTATGTCGGCTCATGGCTGGGGCGTCTTGTCCTGGGGCGGCTGAGGCGTTTCGGCAGGGGGCTGTGCGGCAGGCTGATCAGGCTTGTCGACCAGCGAGCCGGTCAACCCCTGTTTCATTGCCTGCATCTCCCGCTCCAGTTCGAGAATCCGCTCGTTGTGCAACTGACGGCGAATCTCGTCGGCGCCGATCTCCCGCTCCACTTCGGCCTTGATCGAGTGGAAGCTGCGCTTGATTCGCCCCACCCACAGGCCGGCCGTGCGCACGGCCCCTGGTAAGCGCTCGGGGCCCAGTACCACCAGAGCAACCAGGCCGACCAGCAGCAGTTCGGTGAAACCGATGTCGAACATGGCTCAGTCTTTCTTCGCTGGCTCTTCGACCTTGCGTGCCTGGGCGTCGATGGTCTGGCCCTTGGCGTCTTCCACGCCCGGCTTGTCGGCCTCGGCGTTGTCCATCGACTTGCGGAAGCCCTTGATCGCATCACCCAGATCCGAGCCCAGGTTCTTCAGGCGCTTGGTGCCGAACAGCATGACCACGATGAGCAGGATGATCAGGAGTTGCCAGATGCTGATACCGCCGAAACCCATGATGAGTTCTCCGTTGTGAAAGTTATTCGGATTGCGGGCGCGCGGCTTTTTCCGCGTGGCCGGAGAGGCCGAAACGGCGATCCAGTTCGTCCAGCACGGCCTGCGGGTGCTGACCGAGGGCGGCGAGCATGACCAGGCTGTGGAACCAGAGATCGGCGGTTTCGTAGATCAGGTCCGTGCTGTCGCCACTGCTTGCGGCGTCCTTGGCGGCGAGGATGGTTTCCACCGACTCCTCGCCGACCTTTTCCAGAATCTTGTTCAGGCCCTTGTGATAGAGGCTGGCGACATAGGAGCTGTCGGGGGCTGCGCCCTTGCGCGCCTCCAGCACTTCGGCCAGGCGGCTCAGGGTGTCACTCATGGCTGTGTCCTGCATAGATGGCGTGCGGGTCTTTGAGTACGGCGTCGACGGTCTTCCAGGCGCCGTTCTCATAAACGCGGTAGAAGCAGCTTTCACGCCCTGTATGGCAGGCGATACCGCCCAGTTGCTCGACCATCAGCACGATGACGTCGGCATCGCAGTCCAGACGCAGTTCGTGCAGTTTCTGCACATGGCCGGACTCCTCGCCCTTGCGCCACAGCTTGCCGCGCGAACGTGACCAGTAGATGGCACGTTGTTCATTGACGGTGAGGGCGAGGGATTCGCGGTTCATCCAGGCCATCATCAGGATGCGGCCGGTCTGGTGATCCTGGGCGATGGCCGGCACCAGGCCGTCTTCGTTCCAGTGGATTTCGTCGAGCCAATCGTTCATCGGTGTTCCAAGTCTGCCGGCGTTGCCGGGCTGTCGATTCGCCAAGTGTGCCAGTGCCGCAGCCTACTGGCTATCGGCGCAGCACCAGATAGAGACCCGCACCAAGCATCAGCCAGGCAGGCCAGGCGGCCAGCAGTGGTGCCAGGCCCTGCACGGCACCGGCACCGATCAGTGCGGCGCCGAGCAGGCGCAGTGGCCATTGTGCGCTCTGCGCCGGCGTCTGGACAGTGGGGGCCTGTTGCAGACGCTCCAGGGTGTCGCGGGCGATCTGCGACAGATGTGGCACCTGTTCGGCCTGTTGCTGCAGGTTGCGCAGCAGGTGCAGGGGGCTGACGCGCTCGCGCATCCAGCGTTCGAGGAAGGGCTGCGCGGTGCTCCACAGGTCGAGCTCCGGGTAGAGCTGGCGACCGAGGCCTTCGATATTGAGCAGGGTCTTCTGCAGCAGCACGAGTTGCGGCTGCACTTCCATGTTGAAGCGTCGCGCGGTCTGGAACAGACGCAGCAGCAACTGACCGAAGGAGATGTCCTTCAGCGGCTTCTCGAAGATCGGCTCGCATACGGTACGAATCGCCGCCTCGAACTCGTTGACCTTGGTTTGCGCCGGCACCCAGCCCGAGTCGATGTGCAGTTGCGCCACCTTGCGGTAGTCGCGCTTGAAGAAGGCGACCAGGTTGCGTGCCAGATAATCCTGATCCTCGTCGGTGAGGCTGCCGACGATGCCACAGTCGATGGCGATGTACTGCGGGCTCCAGGGCGTGCGGGTGCTGACGAAGATGTTGCCGGGGTGCATGTCGGCATGGAAGAAGCTGTCGCGGAACACCTGGGTGAAGAAGATCTCCACGCCGCGCTCGGCCAGCAGCTTCATGTCGGTGCGTTGGTCGGCCAGGGTGGCTAGGTCGGTGACCGGGATACCGTAGATACGCTCCATCACCAGCACCTGATGGCGGCACAGATCCCAGTACACCTGAGGCACGTAGAGCAGGGGCGAGCCCTCGAAGTTGCGCCGCAACTGGCTGGCGTTGGCCGCCTCGCGCAGCAGGTCGAGTTCGTCGTAGATGGTCTTCTCGTAGTCGCTGACCACTTCCACCGGGCGCAGGCGGCGCGCATCGGCCGAGGCCTTCTCGGCGATCCGAGCAATCAGGAACAGCCAGGCCAGATCTTGGCGGATCACCGGCTTGAGGCCCGGGCGCACCACTTTGACCACCACTTCTTCGCCGCTTTTCAGCCGTGCGGCATGCACCTGGGCCACCGAGGCCGAGGCCAGCGGCTGGCTGTCGAAGCGGGCGAAGACTTCGCTGACCGGCGCGCCGAGCTGGCGCTCGATCAGGGCGATGGCCTGGTCTTCGGGGAAGGGCGGCACACGATCCTGCAGGTGCGCCAACTCGTCGGCGATATCCGGCGGCAGCAGGTCGCGACGGGTGGAGAGCAACTGGCCGAACTTGATGAAGATCGGCCCGAGATCCTCCAGCGCCAGGCGCAGGCGTGTCCCGCGCGACAGCTCCAGCGCTTTGCGCGGCAGCCAGCGCCAGGGCAGCAGCCAGGACAGCGCGCGTAGCCATACCGGCAACGGCAGTTCGAGGAGCAATTCGTCCAGTTGGTAGCGGATGACCACACGTTGGATACGGAACAGGCGGCGAACGGCGAGCAGCTTCATGCGTCAGGCTTATGGGCACAAGTGAGGCGCTCGATGCGTGCTTCCAGGCGGTCGAGGGCGAGTTTGAGTTGATCCAGCTCGGCGAAGCGCACATCGGCCTCACGCTGGCCGACCAGGGTGCGCGATTCTTCGGCCAGGTAATCGGCCAGGTCTTGCTTGAGGCTGGCGGCGCCGTTCGTGGCCAGGTTCACGCGGCTGCGCAGGTGGCCGGCGAGCAGGGTGGTGGCCACCGGGCCGAGCCAGCGCGAGACTTCGTATTCCCAGTCCAGCTCCAGATCCTGGAGGATGCTGGCCAGCTGCATAAGCACGCCGCTGTCGCCGTCGAGGGTGACCTCGGGGGCGTGCAGCACGGCGGTCTTGTCGCGGCTCAGGGCCAGGCGCACCAGGCTGGCGGCCGGTGCCGTCAGGGTGCAGTCGGCGGGTGCGTGCCACTGGGATGCCAGTTGCAGACCCTCGCCGCTGGGCAGGATGAACAGCTCCAGCGCCGGGCTCTGGCACTGCACGGCGATGACCTTGCCGGCCAGGGCGTGCAGGCGTGGCAGCGCCGTGCCATCGAGGCGCAGGACGCGATTGAGGCCCGTTTCGACGCCGGCCAGCAAGCCAGTCATCAGCATCAGGGTTTGATGCCGCGGTGCAGGGCGACGATGCCGCCGGTCATGTTGTGGTAGGTGACACGCTCGAAGCCGGCGTCGGCCATCATCGCCTTGAGGGTTTCCTGATCCGGGTGCATGCGGATCGATTCGGCGAGGTAACGGTAGCTGTCCGAGTCGTTGGTGATCAGCTTGCCGGCCAGCGGCATGAAGCTGAACGAATAGGTGTCGTAGATCTTCGCCAGCAACGGGTTGCCGGGCTTGGAGAATTCCAGCACCAGCAGGCGGCCACCGGGCTTGAGCACACGCAGCATGGAGCGCAGGGCATCTTCCTTGTGGGTGACGTTGCGCAGGCCGAAGGCGATGGTGACCACGTCGAAGTGGTTGTCGGGGAAGGGCAGCTTCTCGGCATCGGCCTGGACGAACTGCACGTTGCCGGCCACACCCTTGTCCAGCAGGCGATCACGACCGACCTTGAGCATGGAGTCGTTGATATCGGCCAGCACCACCTGGCCGGTAGGGCCGACGATGCTGGAAAACTTGCGGGTCAGGTCACCCGTGCCGCCGGCGATGTCCAGCACGCGGTTGCCCGGGCGCACGCCGGAGAGCTCGATGGTGAAGCGCTTCCACAGACGATGCAGGCCGCCGGAGAGCACGTCGTTCATCAGGTCGTACTTGGCGGCTACCGAATGGAAGACCTCGGCCACTTTTTCCGCCTTCTGGCTTTCCGGTACGTCCTGGAAGCCGAAGTGGGTGGTGGGTTCATGCTCCTGGGCCTTGCGTGGATCGCTCATGTCGCTCTCACCGGGTAGAAAACCGTCCCATTCTAAAGCCGCCTGCCGCCTTTGTCTTGCCTGGGTGCCAGGTGGGTTGGCGGGCTGTTAGCAGGCCGTTGAAAAACGTAGGCGAGGCAGCCAGTGCAAGGCAAAAACAGGCGAAAAAGCGGAGTTTACGAGCTGTAAATGAGCACTTGATTCGCTTCGCTCACCCCTTCGGGGCCGCGCTAAAGCGCGTTCAGCCTTCGGCTGTGAGCCTGTTTTTAACGCAGCAATGGCAACGTAGGTAGTTTTTCAACAGCCTGTTAGAGTGCTGTGACTTCATGCCGCAGAGTTGCGGCGCCTGCCTGTTTCAAGGAGTTGTCATGTCCCGCATTCGTGTCGAACGATCCCATTCCCTCGGCCGCGAGGCCGCCCGCGCAAAGGCCGAGCGCCTGGCTGAACGTCTGGCCAGCGAGTACGACGTGCGCTACCGCTGGAACGGCGACACACTGGAGTTCAAACGCAGTGGCGCCGATGGCCAGATCGAGGTGGGCGAAGACAGCGTGCGCGTCGAGGTCAAACTGGGCCTGTTGCTGTCGGCCATGGGCGGGATGATCCAGCGCGAGATCGAACAGGCACTGGACAAATCCCTGGCTTAGCAGCAGCTACAAGCTGCAAGCCACAAGCTTCAAGTAAGAGCAAAAGCGATACGGAGTTGTTGGTAGGCTTCGGGCGGCTTGCAGCTATTTTGGCTTTTAACTTGAAGCTTGCGGCTTGAAGCTTGCCGCTGCTCTTAGTATGCGATTTCTAATTTTTCTTCATAGGCTGTGCTCAAGCCTGCACTCCGTGGGCGTTTCCGCTAACTGTCACAGCGCGTGAGGTGCACCATGTCGAAAGTTGCCGTGAAGAAAAAAACCGAAGCCGTGGTCGAGGACAAGCCGGGTCTGTTCGACGACGTGAAGGGCTATGCCCGCAAGATCTACCTCGCCGGCCTGGGGGCCTACGCCAAGGCCGGTAGCGAGGGTGCCGAGTACTTCAAGGAACTGGTCAAAGCCGGCGAAAGCGTCGAGACCAAGGGCAAGAAACTGGTCGACGATCAAGTCGAAGCGGCCAACAGCCAGATCGAGTCGGTCAAGCAGTCGGTCAACAGTAACGTGACCAGCGTCAAGGGTAAGGTCGAAGTTCAGCTCGACAAGATCGAGAAGGCTTTCGATACTCGGGTGGCTGCTGCGCTCAATCGCATCGGCATTCCCTCCAAGCAGGATGTCGAGCTGCTCTCTGCTAAGTTGGACGAGCTGAGTGCGTTGCTCGAACACGTCGCGCGTACCAAGTAAGGAGATCAGGATGGCTGTCAAGAAGAAAACCGAAAAACAGACCAGCTCCTGGATCGGCGAGGTCGAGAAATACTCGCGCCAGATCTGGTTGGCAGGCCTGGGCGCCTATTCCAAGATCAGCAAGGACGGCACCAAGCTGTTCGACACGCTGGTCAAGGACGGCGAGAAGGCCGAGAAGCAGGCCAAGACCGAAGTCGACAAGCAGGTGGATGCGGTGAAAACCAGCGTCGGCACCCGTGTCGACACTGCCAAGTCCAAGGTCGACGAGGTCAAGGGCAAGGCGTTCGGCAAGTGGAGCGAGCTGGAGGAGGCGTTCGACAAGCGTCTGAACAACGCCATCTCGCGCCTGGGCGTGCCCAGCCGCAACGAAGTCAAGGCGCTCAACGAAAAGGTCGACAGCCTGACCAAGCAACTGGAGAAGCTGACCGGCGTTTCCGCCAAGTCGGTGGCCAAGCCTGCGCCGAAAGCTGCCGCCAAACCGGCTGCCAAAGCGGCCCCGAAAGCCACTGCCAAGGCCGCTCCGAAGGCGGCCGCCAAGCCTGCGGCGAAGGCACCAGCCAAGACCGCCGCCGCCAAACCCGCTGCCAAGGCTCCGGCCAAAGCGGCTGCGGCCAAGCCTGCTGCGAAGCCGGCTGCCAAACCTGCAGCCGCCAAACCGGCCGCAGCGAAGAAGCCGGCTGCGAAGAAACCCGCTGCGCCCAAGGCTGCTGCGAAGCCAGCTACACCGGCGCCTGCCGCCGCTGCTACCCCGGCAGCAGCACCGGCTCCGGCTGCCACCCCGGCAACCCCAGCCACATCGTCCTGAGTTTCTCAGGCATCACGAACGCCCGGCCTAGCGCCGGGCGTTTGCGTTTCTATTTGTAGGCTGCGCCATGCGCACCAGCTAGCAAGGCGTCTCAGGCTTCCAGATAACGCTGCGCCAGTTGTTCGACTGTGCTGCGTGCAGGCTGCATGAGGTGTGGGGCGACCAGCATCATGATCTGGTAGACCACCAGGCGCACTTCACCTTCCTGGGCGAGGATGCGTTGGTAATCCAGCGAGAACAGCAGGGTCAGGGTGATCTGCTCCACCAGTTGCCCCAGGGCACGGGTATCGCTGACCAGTTGGCCTTCGGCCATCAAGCGGGC
The DNA here is from genome assembly GCF_052156495.1 of Pseudomonas sp. NCHU5216. NCBI lineage: Bacteria > Pseudomonadati > Pseudomonadota > Gammaproteobacteria > Pseudomonadales > Pseudomonadaceae > Pseudomonas > Pseudomonas sp. NCHU5216. Next base: position 62,338 of record NZ_JBQLIX010000008.1, read on the forward strand.
CAGCAGCGCCGCCAGGGTGCGTTTGAGGGCGTTCAACCAGTGACGAATGCCGCGTGCCAGTTTCGGCAGGCGCCCGGCCAGGTTGGACAGATCCTGGAAGAGAAAGCGGTACTGCGCCAGGCGTTCGACGATCAGGTGCAGGAACAGCCAGTAGTCCTCCACATCCAGGCGGGCATCGGCCGGCGGGTCGAGCAGCGGCGCCATCTCGGCCTGGAAGCGCTCGAACAGCTCCAGTATCAGCGGTTCCTTGCCGTGGAAGTGGTAGTAGAGGTTGCCGGGGCTGATCTCCAGTTCGTTGGCGATTTCCAGGGTGGAGACATTGGGTTCGCCCTGCTCGTTGAACAACTGCAGGGCGGTGTGCAGGATGCGCTCGCGGGTTTTCATCCGTCTCTTCTTGTTCTGCGCGTCTGGAGGCTGACGCTAGCCTGGTCGGCCTGACGCCGACCTTGAGTTTCAGCGTATATGCACGTAGTTGCCAGGGGCCGCTTCCATGGGCGGGTACTTGGCGCTGCCTAGCATCAGCAAGGTATCGCGCTGTTCGCCGGAACGCGCCTGGATCCATTCCAGCCACTGCGGCCACCAACTGCCTTGCTGGTGCTGGGCCTCATGGAGCCAGGCACGCGGATCCGAACTGAGCTTAGGGTTTTCGTAGTAGTTGGCTTTGGGATTGCCCGGCGGGTTGAGAATGCTCTGGATATGGCCGCTGTTGGAGAGGATGAAGCGGCGATTGCCGCCGAGCAGCAACGTCGAGCGATAGACCGCGTCCCACGGCGTGATGTGGTCGTTGATGCCGGCCACGCTGAAGCTGTCGAGGTTGACCTTGCTCAGATCCACCGGCGTGCCGCACACCTCCAGAGCACCGGCACGGGTCAGCGGGTTGTGCTTGAAGAAGTCGATCAGGTCGCCGTGCAGGGCCGCCGGCAGGCGTGTGCTGTCGTTGTTCCAGTAGAGGATGTCGAAGGCTGGCGGCTGCTTGCCGAGCAGGTAGTTGTTGATCCAGTAGTTCCAGATCAGGTCGTTGGGGCGCATCCAGGCGAACACGCGGGCCATGTCGCGGCCGTCGAGCACGCCGTTCTGGTAGGAGCGGCGCTTGGCCGATTCCAGGGTTTCTTCGTCGGCGAAGAGCATGGCCGGGCTGTCGATCTGGCTGTCCATCAGGCTGACCAAATAGGTGGCGCTGCTGACCTTGCGCAGTTGCCGGCGTGCCTGCAGGTGGCCTTGCAGGGCGGCGATGGTCAGGCCGCCGGCGCAGGCACCGAGCAGGTTGACGTCCTTGCTGCCGGTGATGGTGCGGCAAACGTCGATGGCTTCCTCGACGGCCTGTACGTAGCTCGACAGCCCCCACTCGCGATGACGTGGATCGGGGTTGCGCCAACTGATCATGAAGGTCTGCAGGCCATTTTTCAGTGCGTACTGGACGAAGCTCTTGTCGCTGGAAAGATCGAAGATGTAGTACTTGTTGATCTGCGGCGGCACGATCAGCAGCGGGCGCAGGTACTGCTTCTCGCTCATCGGCTTGTACTGGATCAGCTCCAGCAGTTCGTTGCGAAACACCACGGCGCCCGGTGTGGTGGCCAGGTTTCGGCCCACCTCGAAGGCATGCTTGCTGACCTGGCTGGGCATGCCATCGTTGTGCAGCAGATCCTCGAACAGGTGGCGCAGGCCACTGAACAGGCTGCTGCCACCGCTGTTGAACAGCTCCTTGAGGGCCAAAGGGTTGAGCAGGCTGTTGGAGGGTGACAGGGCATCGCTGAGCAGGGCGGCGAGAAAGCGCGCCCGGGCGCGGTCATCGGCGGGCAGGTCGCTTTCCTCGATCCAGGCATTGAGCTGCTTCTGCCAGGCCAGGTAGGCCTGCAGGCCGCGCTTGTAGAAGGGGTTGAGGTGCCAGGTGGGGTCGGCGAAACGGGCATCGTGCGGATTGGGCTTGTGCAGGGTGTCGCCGAGCAGCACGCGGCCTAGCTGGCTGCCGAAGGCCAGCAGGTGGCGGGCGTTGTGCAACGGGTTGCGCAGGCTGTGGCCGGCCAGCAGGCGCACGGTGGACAGCAGGTCGCGGCCGCGTATGCCGACCACTGCGCTCTGGGCGTTGATGAAACTGGCGGGGGCGGGTAGACCACCAGTACTGGTTTTGTCTCGCATGGGGCAACACTCCGTCGTCAAACCGTCTAGAGACCTTCAGGGTGCCAGGGGCAAATGCTCACCTCGGGCACAGCAAGCCTTGTACCAGACGCGCAGGAAGTGCATTCCAGACGGCCGCGTCGAAAATGCGAAAGGCCGCTAGCGGCCTCTGCGTCGAGCTGTCCGACCATCGCGCACTCCGGTGGTGCGGTCAAGTCGTCCCGCTGCGCCCGTCGCTCATTGGCGGACGGGCGTAGGTTGCGGGTGCATCACCGCGCGGTGACGCTCCTCTTCGAGGAACTTCATGATGATCGGTGCCACGGCTTCGGCGCGGGTCACCAGGAACAGGTGGCCATCGTCGATCACGTGCAGTTCGGCGTTGGGGATGCGCCAGGCCAGCAGACGCATGTTGATCAGCGGGATCAAGGGGTCGTCGTCGCCGGCCATCACCAGGGTGGGTTGGCGGATCTTGTGCAGCCAGTGGATGCTGGTCCAGCCGAGGCCGGCGAACAGTTGCCAGTAGTAGCCCATCTTGCCGCCCGAGCGCACCTTGCTGGCATGCGCCATGGCCAGCTTGGGGTCACGACGGAAGGCTCCGCCGTAGATGTCCGGGGCGATGCGTACGCCGTAGGAGGGCTGCACATAACGGCGTGGGCTGGCCATGCGCCAGAGCACCTTGGGCTTGCCCGGCACCATCACCGCGCCAGCCGAGGTGGCGGCGAGGATCAGCTTCTTGCAGCGTTCCGGGTAGTCGTGAGCGAACTGCTGCGCCAGGGCTCCGCCCCAGGACACGCCGATGGCGTTGACCTGGCCATAGTCGAGGTAATCGAGCATGCGCGCCGCCAGCTTGGCCAGGCCCGGGAAACGATAGGGCGTGGTCGGCGTGGAGGAGCCGCCGACACCGGGCACGTCGAAGGCGATCACTTCCATGTCCGGGTCGAGTGCTCGGACGAAGGGCATGACCAGCTCCAGGTTGGCACCGATGCCATTGAAGATCAGCAGCGGCACCAGTTGCCCGTTACCGGGACGCACCGCGGTGCGGATGGTCTGCCCATCGAGGTCGATGGTGCGGAAGACGAATGGTTGCGGCATGGGCGCAGCCCCTATCGAGTTGAGCGCTGGAACCGACCGTCCTGGCCGTTCCCAGAATGACCAGGCCAGGCCTGGTTCGCCGCGCCCGGCCAGGCCGTCGTGGCGTGCAGCACCTCCCTGTGCTGCGTGCAAGGTTGCACCGGGCGCGAGCGATCAGCGCTCATGCACGTAGGTGCCCGGCGAGGCTTCGCCGGCCGGGTATTTCTTGTTGCCCAGGCTGCTGGGGCTGCCCTTGATCTTGCCCGAGCGCTCGGCCAGCCACTTCTGCCAGTGCAGCCACCAGGAGTCGGCATTCTTGGTCGCGTTCTCCTGCCAGGCCGCCGGGTCGTAAGGCATTTCACTGTTGGTCAGGTAACGCGCCTTGGGGTTGCCGGGCGGGTTGAGGATGCTCTGGATATGGCCGCTGTTGGACAGGACGAACTCGCACTTGCCGCCGAACAGCAGTGCCGACTTGTAGCAGGACTTCCAGGGCGTGATGTGGTCGCTGGTGCCGGCCACGCAGAAGAAATCGCAGGTGACCTGCTTGAGGTCGATGGGCGTGCCGCAGACCTCCAGGGCGCCGCCTCGGGTCAGCGGGTTGGTCTTGAACATCTCGATGAATTCGCCGTGCAGGGCGGCGGGCAGGCGCGTGGTGTCGTTGTTCCAGTAGAGGATGTCGAACACCGGCGGTTCGTTGCCGAGCAGGTAGTTATTGACCCAGTAATTCCAGATCAGGTCGTTGGGGCGCATCCAGGCGAACACCTTGGCCATGTCGCTGCCTTCCAGCACGCCGCTTTGATAGGAGCGGCGCTTGGCGACTTCCAGGGTCTTTTCATCGGCGAACAGCGCGACCTGAGTGTCGAGCTGGGTGTCGAGCACGCTGACCAGCAGGGTCAGTGCATTGACCTTCTGCTCGCCGAGGGCTGCGTAATGGCCGAGCAGGGAAGCGGTGGTCAGGCCACCGGAGCAGGCGCCGAGCATGTTGACGTCCTTGCTGCCGGTGATGGCGCAGACCACGTCGATGACCTCCTTGAGGGCCTCGATGTAGGTGGACAGGCCCCATTCGCGCTGGGCCTTGGTCGGGTTGCGCCAACTGACGATGAAGGTCTGCACCTGGCTGCGCAGGAGGAAGCGCGCCAGGCTCTTCTCCGGCGACAGGTCGAAGACGTAGAACTTGTTGATCTGCGGTGGTACCACCAGCAGCGGGCGTTCGTGCACGCTCTCGGTGATCGGCTGGTACTGGATCAGCTCCAGCACGTCGTTGCGAAAGACCACAGCGCCGTCGGTGGTGGCCAGGTTCTTGCCGACCTCGAAGGCCTCCATGTTCACCTGGCTGGGCATGCCACCGTTGTGCACCAGATCCTTGGCCAGGTGCGAGAGGCCGTCGAGCAGGCTCTTGCCGCCGGTCTCGAAGAAGCGCTTGACCGCCGCCGGGTTGGCCATGCTGTTGCTCGGGGCCATGGCTTCGGTCATCAGATTGATGACGAAGTGGCCGCGGCTGGCGTCCTGCTCCGACAGCGAGCTGTGCTCGATCCAGTCGTGCAGCTCCTTGCGCCAGGCCAGGTAGGTCTGCAGATAACGGCGGTACAGGGGGTTTTGGCTCCAGGCCGGATCACTGAAACGGCGGTCGCCTTCCTCGGGTGTGAGCTCGGACTGGCCGAGCAGCACGTTCTTCAGTTCGAGGCCGAAATGGGCGACATGCTTGACGCTGTGGAAGGGTTGTTTGAGTGCTTGGGCGAGTACCATGCGGGCAGAGGTCAGAAGATCCTTACCGCGAATACCGATCACCGGGTTGAGTCCCAGTGTGTTTTCCGAAGCCTGGCGCTTCAGGTCTTCGTTGTTCTTGTCACTCATCTACGACGCTCCAATGTCCTGAGGCGCGTACTGGCCGTGCGCTCGGCGAAGCAATGGCCAGGTACTGCTCGGGTTGCCGGGGGCGGATCGAGTCCGCGTCTTTCGTTGCATCTGGCTCAGCCAAATGCAGGGAACCTGCCAGTTCCTTGGTTACCCGAGTTTGTGCCGTTAGGCAAGCCGGTCAATGGAGCGGAAGTGTGCCGTGATGGATTAGAAAATTCGCCCTAACTCACGCGTTCGACTCGTCGCCGGAGGGCGCGAAGGCTCTGTGGCGGGGCTTTGCGCGGTGCGTTCAGAGCATCATACGGACGACGGATTCGTCAGGGTCGCGCGACTTGCCGGCGGCGGCCAGTTGCGCCAGGTAGTCGGCCCAGAGCTGATCCTGGCGGGTGGCCAGCTCAAAGAGGTAGTCCCAGGTGAACAGGCCGCTGTCATGGCCATCGTCGAAGCACAGTTTCAGTGCATAGTTGCCGGCCGGCTCGATGCGCTCGAGGCCGACCTTGAGCTTGCCGGTCTGCAGGATCGGCTTGCCATGCCCCTGCACCTCGGCCGAAGGGGAGTGCACGCGGAGGAACTCGGCGCTGAGCGAATAGCTCTTTTCGCCGTAACGCAGCTCCAGGGTCTTCGACGCCTTGTGCAGTTTGATCGCGCTGGGGATGGGCATGGGGCAGCTCCAAGCTGCAAGCCTCAAGCTACAAGTTCAAGCGGATCGGCTTGCGGCTTGTAGCTTGCAGCTTGCGGCTGTTTTCAGAGGATATAACGCGACAGGTCTTCGTCTTGAGCCAGCTCGCCGAGGTGGCCGTTGACGTAGGCAGCGTCGATGCGGATAGGCTGGCCATCGTGCTGGGCGGCCAGGTCGGAGGCGGTGAAGGAAACCTCTTCCAACAGGCGTTCGAGCAGGGTGTGCAGGCGCCGCGCGCCGATGTTCTCGGTCTTCTCGTTGACCTGCCAGGCGATTTTGGCCAGGCGCTTGATGCCGTCCTCGGCGAACTCGATGTCCAGCCCCTCGGTCTTGAGCAGCGCGCTGTACTGCTCGGTCAGCGAGGCGTGCGGTTCGCTGAGGATGCGCTCGAAGTCCTGCGGGCTCAATGCCTTGAGTTCGACGCGAATCGGCAAGCGACCCTGCAGTTCCGGCACCAGGTCGCTGGGCTTGGACAAGTGGAAGGCGCCCGAGGCGATGAACAGGATATGGTCGGTCTTGACCATGCCCAGCTTGGTGTTGACCGTGCAGCCCTCGATCAGCGGCAGCAGGTCGCGCTGCACCCCTTCACGGGAGACGTCGGCGCCGCCAGCGTTGGCGCGCTTGGCCACCTTGTCGATCTCGTCGATGAAGACGATGCCGTGCTGCTCCACGGCTTCCAGGGCGCGGGCCTTGAGTTCTTCCTCGTTGACCAGACGCGCGGCTTCCTCGTCGCGTACCAGTTTCAGGGCATCGGCGACCTTGAGCTTGCGGTTCTTCTTCTTGCCCTTGCCGAGGCCGGAGAAGAGGTTCTGCAACTGGTTGGTCATTTCTTCCATGCCCGGCGGGGTCATGATCTCCACGCCCATGGGCGCCTCGGTCACCTCGATGTCGATTTCCTTGTCGTCGAGCTGGCCTTCACGCAGGCGCTTGCGGAACAGTTGGCGGGTGTTGGAGTCCTCGTTGCGCGGCGGCTCGTCACCGAAGCCCTGGCGCGCCGGTGGCAACAGGGCGTCGAGGATACGCTCCTCGGCGGCGTCCTCGGCGCGGTGGCGGACTTTGACCATTTCCTGCTCACGCAGCATTTTCACGGCGGCATCGGCCAGGTCGCGGATGATCGACTCGACATCGCGGCCGACATAGCCGACCTCGGTGAACTTGGTCGCTTCGACTTTGAGGAACGGCGCATTGGCCAGCTTGGCCAGGCGCCGAGCGATTTCGGTTTTGCCGACGCCGGTCGGGCCGATCATCAGGATGTTCTTCGGCGTGACTTCCTGGCGCAGGTCGGCCGGCAGTTGCATGCGCCGCCAGCGGTTGCGCAGGGCAATGGCCACGGCGCGCTTGGCGTCGTCCTGGCCGATGATGTGGCGGTTGAGTTCGTGGACGATCTCGCGGGGCGTCATGGACATGGAATCGGGCTCGCTATCGAATCTATGAAGGAGTTGGACGCTTGGGCCTCACTCGGGCGCGTCCAGTTCCTCGATGGTCTGGTGATGATTGGTGAAGACGCAGATATCGCCGGCGATGCCCAGCGCCGTCTCGACCACTTCACGGGCGGACAGGTCGGTCTTCATCAGCAGGGCACGGGCAGCGGCCTGGGCGAAATTGCCGCCGGAACCCATGGCGATCAGGCCTTCCTCGGGCTCGACCACATCGCCGTTGCCGGTGATGATCAGGGAGGCATCCTTGTTGGCCACTGCCAGCATGGCCTCCAGACGGCTCAGGCTGCGGTCGGTACGCCAGTCCTTGGCCAGTTCGACGGCGGCGCGTACCAGGTGGCCCTGGTGCTTTTCCAGCTGGCCCTCGAAGCGCTCGAACAGGGTGAAGGCATCGGCGGTGGCACCGGCGAAACCGGCCAGCACCTGACCGTGGTAGAGGCGGCGCACCTTCTTGGCGTTGCCTTTCATCACGGTGTTGCCCAGGGATACCTGGCCGTCGCCAGCCATCACGACCTTGCCGTGGCGGCGTACTGAAACGATGGTGGTCAAGGGTGAATCTCCACGCTGCGGGGCCAATTGCCCGGATGAAGAATCAGATGGGGTGCCCGCCGCGGCTTTTCAACCAGCAGCGGGTGAATAGGCGATCAGCGTACCGATCCATCCTTTTGCAGCTTGCAGCTTGCAGCTTGCAGCTTGCAGCCGCTTCAGCGGACTTGGCGTTGTTGTAACAGCAGGTTGCTGAAGCCGCTGGCGGCGAGGGCTTTTTGCGCGCCGGCCAGTTGTTCGCGGGTGGCGTAGGGGCCAACCAGTACGCGGTGCCAGGTTTCCTCGCGCACCTTGCCGGTTTCCACCTTGACGTTCTGCCCGAGCAGGATGATCTGCGCGCGCAGGGCGTCGGCGTCCTCACGGCGGCGGAACGAGCCGGCCTGGAGGAAGAACTGGGTGGTGACGGGGGCGCTGGCGATCACCTGCGGCGCGGGCGGCGGCACCTCACCCTTGAGCGCGGCTTCGGCGCGGGCCGCGTCGATCTTCGCCGCTTCTTCCGGGGTCACCGGCTTCTGCTCCGGCGTTGGCGCGGGCGGCGGGGTTTCCTCCAGCGCCTGCGGCAGGATCACCTCGGACTCTGGCAGCAGGGTATAGAAGTCGTACTTGGGCTTGGCTGGCTCGTCCGCCTTTGGCTTGGGCTGCGGCTTGCTGGTCTTGGCAGCTTGCTCGCCCTTGTCGCGGCGCACTTCGTCACGCCCCGGTTCGAGGCTGAACAGGAACATGAAGAAGCCGCCGACCACCAGGCCGCAGGCCAGCCAGATCCAGCCCGGCACCGGCTTCTTCGCCGGTGCCTGGTAACGGCTCGCGCCGCGTTTCGGCGCAGGCTTCTTGCGCGCTGCCATTTACATGCGCTCCAGGGTTTCCAGGCCGAGCAGCTCCAGGCCCTGCTTGAGGGTACGGCCAGTCAGGGCGGTCAGGCGCAGGCGGCTGTCGCGAGTGGACTCGTCTTCGGCATTGAGGATCGGGCAGTTCTCGTAGAAGCTGGAGAACAGCCCGGCGAGGTCATACAGATAGGCACAGAGCATGTGCGGCGTACCTTTGTCGGCGACGCTGGCCAGCAGCTCGTTGAACTGTGCCAGCTTGGCGGCCAGGGCCTGCTCCTGCTCGGCGACCAGGGTGATCTGCCCACCGATCTCGTCCGCACCTTTGCCCAGCTTGCGGAACACGCCAGCCACGCGGGTATAGGCATACAGCAGGTAGGGCGCGGTGTTGCCCTCGAAGCTGAGCATCAGGTCGAAGTTGAAGCTGTAGTCGCTGGTGCGGTGCTTGGACAGGTCGGCATATTTCACCGAGGCGATACCGACCACGCGGGCGATCTGACGCAGCTCGTCGTCGCCCAGCTCCGGGTTCTTGCTCTTGACCAGTTCATAGGCGCGTTGCTCGGCTTCATCGAGCAGGTGCACCAGCTTCACCGTACCGCCGTCGCGGGTCTTGAACGGGCGACCGTCCGGGCCGTTCATGGTGCCGAAGCCCATGTGCTCCATGGCCATGCTGTCCGGCACGAAGCCGGCGAGGCGGGCGCAGGCGAAGACCATCTGGAAGTGCAGGGCCTGACGCTGGTCGACGAAGTACAGCACGCGGTCGGCCTTGAGGGTGCCGGCGCGGTAGCGGGTGGCGGCCAGATCGGTGGTGGCGTACAGGTAACCGCCGCCAGCCTTCTGCACGATCAGCGGCAGCGGGTTGCCTTCGGCGTTCTTGAACTCGTCCATGAACACGCACTTCGCGCCGTTGTCCTCGGTGAGCAGGCCCTTGGCGGCCAGGTCGGCGACCACCTGCGGCAGGTCGTCGTTGTAGGCGCTTTCGCCCTTGACGTCGGCCATGCTCAGTTTGACGCCGAGGCGGTCGTACAGCGCCTGGCAGTGGCTCAGGGAGATGTCGTTGAAGCGATTCCACAGGCGCAGGCACTCGGCGTCGCCGGCCTGCAGCTTGACCACCAGCTCGCGGGCGCGGTCGGCGAACTCGGGCGATTCGTCGAAGCGCTTCTTGGCCGCACGGTAGAAACCTTCCAGGTCGGCCAACTCGCTTTCGGCGGCGGCGGGGTTTTCCTGCATGTAGGCCAACAGCATGCCGAACTGGGTACCCCAGTCGCCGACGTGGTTCTGGCGGATCACGCTGTCACCGAGGAACTCCAGTACACGGGCCACGCCGTCGCCGATGATGGTCGAGCGCAGGTGGCCGACGTGCATTTCCTTGGCCAGGTTGGGCGCCGACAGGTCGACCACCACCCGTTGCGTCGGGCCGTTCTTGCGTACGCCGAGCTTGGCGTCGGCCAGCGCCGCTTCCAGGCGCTGCGCCAGGGCGTCGCTGTTCTGGAAGAAATTGAGGAAGCCCGGGCCGGCGATTTCCACCTTGGCGATCTGCTCATCGACCGGCAGCGCGGCGATCAGCTTTTCGGCCAGGTCGCGTGGCTTCATGCCGGCCGGCTTGGCCAGCATCATGGCGATATTGCTGGCGAAGTCGCCGTGGCTCTTGTCCTTGGTGTTCTCCACCTGGATGGCCGGCGTCAGGCCCGCCGGCAGCACGCCGTCGGCGGTGAGGCGGTCAAGGGCTTGCTGGATCAGGTGGCGAATGCTGTCTTTCATGGTCGGCTCGGGTTGCCTTGGGTTTGGTCGAAAACTGTGCATTATAAGAGCAGCGACAAGCTGCAAGCCACAAGCGACAAGGAAAAGCACGCCGCCGCTCTTACTTGAAGCTTGTGGCTTAGAAAAGATCGATCGGGTCGACGTCCAGCGACCAGCGCACAGCGCGGCCGCTGGGCATCTGCTCCAGTGCCAGGGACCAGGGAGTGAGCAGGCGATGCAAGGGCGCGCGGGCATTGCCTTGCAGCAGCAGTTGCGCGCGGAAGCGCCCGGCGCGGCGCTCCATCGGCGCAGGCACCGGGCCGAGCAGTTCGATGCCGCTCAGGCCCAGCTCCCCCAGCAGGTGTTCGGCTTCGCTGCAGGCTTCATCGAGAAAGCTCTCGGCCTGGCCGGGTTTATGCGCTTCGGCACGCAGCAGCGCCAGGTGGCAGAAGGGCGGCAGGCCGGCGGCACGACGTTCGCTCAAGGCCTGCTCGGCGAAGGCGAAGTAGCCCTGTTCGGTGAGTTGCACCAGCAGCGGATGGTCGGCCAGGTGGCTCTGGATGATCACCTTGCCCGGCTCCTCGGCACGCCCGGCGCGCCCGGCCACCTGCACGATCAACTGGGCCATGCGCTCGCTGGCGCGGAAATCGGCGGAGAACAGGCCGCCATCGGCATCGAGGATGGCCACCAGGGTGACGCGCGGAAAGTGATGGCCCTTGGCGAGCATCTGGGTGCCCACCAGGATGCATGGTTCGCCCTTGTTGATGGTGGTGAACAGGCGATCCATGGCGCCCTTGCGTGCAGTGCTGTCGCGGTCGATGCGCAGCACCGGATGATCGGGGAACAGTACGGCCAGGCGCTCTTCGGCGCGCTCGGTGCCGGCGCCGACCGGGCGCAGGTCGACGTGCTGGCACTTCGGGCAGTTGCTCGGCTGGCGTTCGACATGGCCGCAGTGGTGGCAGCGCAGCTCCTGGTAGCGCTGGTGCACGGTCATGCGCGCATCGCAGCGTGGGCATTCCGACAGCCAGCCGCAGTCATGGCAGAGCAGGGTCGGGGCGAAACCGCGGCGATTGAGGAACACCAGCACCTGCTGGCCGGCTGCCAGAGTCTGGGTGATGGCCTGTTGCATCGGCCCGGAGATGCCCGAATCCAGCGGTCGGCTCTTCACGTCCAGGCGCAGGAAGCGTGGCTGGCTGGCGCCGCCAGCGCGCTGGGTCAGCTTGAGCAGGGCGTAGCGGCCGCTATGGGCGTTATGCAGGCTTTCCAGCGAGGGCGTGGCCGAGCCGAGCACGATGGGCACCTCTTCCTGGTGGGCACGCACCAGGGCCAGGTCGCGAGCGTGATAGCGCAGGCCTTCCTGCTGTTTATAGGAGGCGTCGTGTTCTTCGTCGACGATGATCAGGCCCGGGTTCTTCATCGGCGTGAACAGCGCCGAGCGGGTGCCGATGATGACGTCGGCCTCGCCATCGCGTGCCGCCAGCCAGGCATCGAGGCGGTCGCGGTCGTTCACCGCCGAGTGCAGCAGGGCGATGCGGGCATTGAAGCGGCGGGCGAAGCGGTCAAAGGTCTGCGGCCCGAGGTTGATCTCCGGGATCAGCACCAGGGCCTGTTTGCCGGCTTGCAGGCACTGGTGGATCAGTTGCAGATAGACCTCGGTCTTGCCGCTGCCGGTCACGCCGGCTAGCAGATAGGCGTTGAACTGGCTCCAGCCCGAGGCCACGGCATTGACGGCGGCGCGCTGCTCGGTATTAAGCGGCAGTTCCGGCTGAGCCAGCCAGTGCCCGGGTTTGGCGTGCGGCAGGTTGCGCCGCAGTTCGACCGTGACCAGGCCCTTCTCGTGCAGCAATTGCAGGCTGTCGCGGTTGAGTTGCAACTGGCTGAGCAGGCTGTGGGCGACGCCATGCGTGTGCTGCGCCAAGGCCTTGAGGGCTTCGCGTTGGCGTGGCGCGCGGGCCAGGCGTGGGTCGTCGATGCTGGCGCCCGTTTTGGCCAGCCAGTAACGTTCCTGGCGCACCTGCGCCGGTTCGCCCTGGCGCAGCAGCACCGGCAGCGCCCAGCTCAGGGTGTCGCCGAGGCTGTGCTGGTAATACTGTGCCGTCCACAGGCACAGCTTGAACAGCGCGGCTGGCAGTGGTGGGCGTACATCGAGCAGCTCCAGGGCAGGTTTGAGCTTGTCGGCAGGCACTTCGCTGTGGCTGTCGACTTCCACCAGAATGCCGATCATCTCGCGCCGGCCGAAGGGCACGCGCAGGCGCACGCCCGGTTGCAGGGCGCTGCGCGACACGCCGGCGGGCGGCAGGTAGTCGAACAGGCGGCGCAAGGGCGAAGGCAGGGCGAGACGCAGGATCGGATCGGGCACGCAAGGGCTCCATGGGCTGGCGAGCGATCTTAGCACGCGACGACCGGCGCCTTGCGCGACTTGCATAGCCCTCAGCGTCTGGTAAGATGCGCGGCCTATTTCCGTGCGGTGCCTGACGTTGGGTCGGGTGGCGGCACGACTACCCCGAGGAAAGCACCATGAAAGCCGATATCCATCCGAATTACGTCGAGATCGACGCCACCTGCTCCTGCGGCAACGTGATCAAGACTCGCTCCACCCTGGGCAAGAACCTGAGCCTGGACGTCTGCTCCGAGTGCCACCCGTTCTACACCGGCAAGCAGAAGGTGCTGGACACCGGTGGTCGTATCGACCGCTTCAAGCAGCGCTTCGGCGTGTTCGGCGCCAAGTAAGCGGCCGAGCGATAACGGAACGTGCCATGCACCTCTCCGTGAATCTGAAAAAGGCGTCCCTGGTGGGCGCCTTTTTCGTTTCTCTGCTATGGCTGGAATTTGCCCAGGCCTTCTGTCCGCTGCGTACCGACCTGCCGCAGGCTGCCGTGCGCCAGGTGGTGGATGGCGATACCCTGCGCCTGGCCGACGGGCGCAGTGTGCGCCTGATCGGCATCAATACCCCGGAGCTGGGGCGCAAAGGGCGCAGCGACGAGCCCTATGCCGTGCAGGCCAGGCGCCGTCTGCAGGCACTGGTCGAGGCCAGTGGCGGCAAGCTGGGTGTGCAGATCGGCAAGCAGGGCAAGGATCATTACGGGCGCACTCTGGCGCATCTGTATGGGCGTGACGGGCACAATATCGAGGCGCAACTGCTCAGCGAGGGGTTGGGTTTCATGGTCGCCGTCGCGCCCAATACGCAACTGGTGCGCTGCCAGGGCGAGGCCGAGCGCGAAGCGCGCCAGCAGCGTCTGGGGTTGTGGCGGCAGGTGCAGGCGAAGCAGGCCGGTCAGTTGCGCAGCGGCGGTTTTGCCTTGATAACCGGGCACGTCGCCGATGTGCAGCGCAATCGTGGTGGCCTGTGGCTGGAGCTGGACGGCAACCGTGTACTGCGCGTGGCCCCCGAATTGCTCGCTGCGTTCGACGAGCATGCCCTGATGCGCCTGCAGGGGCGAAATGTCGAGGCTCGTGGCTGGGTGATCGACCGGCAGAGCCGCGGTGGCCTGAAATCCGGACAGGCGCGCTGGATGTTGCCACTGACCCACCCGGCGATGTTGGAGGTGTTGCCATGATGCGTACTCTGGGGTTGTGCCTGCTGTGTATCTGGCTCGCCGGCTGCGCGGTGAACCCGGCCACCGGACGCAACGATTTCGTGATGATGAGCGAGCGTCAGGAGCTGGAAATGGGCGCGCGCTACAACCAGGAAATCCTCAAGCAATATCCCCGTTATGACGATGCCAGGCTGCAGGCCTATATCCAGCGCGTCGGCGAGCGGGTGGCGCGCAACAGCCACCGCAGCCAGCTCAAATACGTGTTCACCCTGGTCGACAGCCCGGACGTCAACGCCTTTGCTCTGCCTGGGGGCTACATCTATATTCATCGCGGTCTGCTCGCCTATCTCAACTCCGAGGCGGAGCTGGCCGCCGTGCTCGGCCATGAGGTCGGCCACGTGACGGCGCGCCACAGCGTGCGTCAGCAGAGCCAGTCCACAGCCTGGGGGCTGCTCGGCCAGGCGGCTGCCATCGGTACCGGCATCGGCGCGGTGGGGGATCTGACCAATGTCATGGGCAACGCCTTCGTGCGTGGCTATGGCCGCGATATGGAGCTGGAGGCCGACGGCCTCGGGGCGCAGTACCTGGCGCGCAGCGGCTATGACCCGCAGGCCATGATCGAAGTGGTCAAGGTGCTGAAGAATCAGGAAACCTTCGCCCGTGACGAGGCGGCCAAGCGCGGCGAGGCGCCTGCTGTCGGGGGTTACCACGGACTGTTCGATACCCATCCCGACAATGATCGGCGCCTGCAGCAGGTGCTTGGCCCGGCCCGAGCCCTGGCCAGCAGCGATCAGGAGGTGGGCCGTGAGCGCTTCCTGCAGATGCTCGATGGTCTGGTGTTCGGTGACTCGGCGGCCAATGGCATTCGGCGCGGCCAGCATTTCTACCATGGCCCACTGGATTTCACCCTGAGTTATCCGCAGGGCTGGCAACTGGACAATCGTCCGGACGTGCTGATCGGGCACGCCGCGGACGAGCAGGCATTCATCGCCATGACCCTCGAGCCGGCGGACAAGCGCCTGACGCCCGCCGAATTCCTGCGTCAGCGCGTGGGTGGTCAGCGTCTGTTGGCGGGTGAGGATCTGCGGGTCGGTTCGCTGCAAGGTTATACCGCCGTGCTGCCCGGGCAGTCGGCGCGCCGAGTGGCGGTGCTCTATCGCGGCGCCAACGCCTTTCTGTTCGTGGCGGCAGTCAAGGGCCGGGCATCGCTGGAAACCGAGGATGCACGCTTTCTCAGCGTGATTCGCAGTTTCCGCGGCCTGACGGCGCAGGAGCGCAAGCTGGCCGAGCCGGTACGGCTGAAGCTGGTGCGTGCCAAGGCCGGACAGCGTCTCGCCGACCTGGCCCGGCAGGCGCCGGCAGGCGAGGGGGGCGAGGCCCGCCTGCGCCTGCTCAACGACCTCTACCCAAGCGGTGAGCCGCGTGCCGGTGACTGGGTGAAGACGCTACGCTGAAGCGGCGGTTGCAGCGCGACCGAACAGTCTTGTCGAGCTGTATACAACTTGCGTATCCTCGGCCGCCTGCCCATTCAACAGCAACAAAAGCGGAACGCCACTATGTCAGATCTAAAAACTGCCGCTCTCGAATATCACGCTCAGCCCCGTCCCGGTAAGCTCAGCGTCGAGTTGACCAAGGCCACTTCCACTGCCCGCGACCTGTCGCTGGCCTATAGCCCTGGTGTCGCCGAGCCGGTGCGCGAAATCGCGCGCGACCCGGAACTCGCCTATCGCTACACCGGCAAGGGCAACCTGGTTGCGGTGATTTCCGACGGCACCGCCATCCTGGGTCTGGGTGACCTCGGCCCGCTGGCCTCCAAGCCGGTCATGGAAGGCAAGGGCGTGCTGTTCAAGCGTTTCGCCGGCGTCGACGTGTTCGACATCGAAGTCGATGCCGAAAGCCCGCAGGCCTTCATCGACACCGTCAAGCGCATCTCCATCACCTTCGGCGGCATCAACTTGGAAGATATCAAGGCCCCCGAGTGCTTCGAGATCGAGCGCGCGCTGATCGAACAGTGCGATATCCCGGTGTTCCATGATGACCAGCATGGCACTGCCATCGTCACCGCCGCCGGCATGCTCAATGCCCTGGAAATCGCCGGCAAGACCCTGCCCGAGGCGAAGATCGTCTGCCTGGGTGCCGGTGCTGCTGCCATCTCTTGCATGAAGCTGCTGGTGAGCATGGGTGCCAAGGTCGAGAACATCTTCATGATCGACCGCAAGGGCGTGATCCATGCCGGCCGTGACGACCTGAACCAGTACAAGGCGGTGTTCGCCACCGAAACCGCCAAGCGCACCCTGTCCGAGGCGCTCGATGGCGCTGACGTGTTCGTCGGCCTGTCCGGTGCCAACCTGCTCAGCGCAGAGGATCTGGCGCACATGGCGGCGAACCCGATCGTCTTCGCCTGCTCCAACCCGGATCCGGAAATCAAGCCTGAGCTGGCTCACGCCACCCGTAACGACGTGATCATGGCCACCGGTCGCTCCGACTACCCGAACCAGGTCAACAACGTGCTGGGCTTCCCCTTCATCTTCCGTGGTGCCCTGGACGTGCGTGCCACGCGCATCAACGAAGAGATGAAGATCGCCGCCGCCCTGGCCCTGCGCGACCTGGCCAAGCAGCCGGTGCCGCAGGACGTCTGCGATGCCTATGGCGTGCCGTCGCTGGAATTCGGCCGTGAGTACATCATTCCCAAGCCGATGGACAAGCGCCTGATCACCGTGGTTTCCGATGCCGTGGCCAAAGCCGCCATCGAAACCGGCGTGGCGACCTTGCCTTATCCGAAGCACTATCCGCTGAAGTCGGTGGACGAAGTGTTCAACGGCTAAGCAGCCGCTCAATAAAAAACCCGCTTCGGCGGGTTTTTTATTGAGCGGCAAGCTGCAAGCCACAAGCTGCAAGTAAGAGAAAAATCGCCCCCGGAGCATAATCGTAGCTCCGGTTTCTCATGCTCCCCGCGCCGCTTCTACTTGGCGCTTGAGGCTTGCAGCTTGTAGCTGCTCCTCTAGAACAGATCGATCGGCGCCATCTCGTCGGCCGGTAGCGGGCTGCCAGGGGCGCCCATGCCTGGCTCGAACTCGTTCATCGGTGGCGGCGAGTCTTCGCTCTTGAACACCTCGAAGTAGGCATCCGGCGTGCCGGGCGAAGCGGCGCGGCCGCTGACCGGGTCGACGCGCAGGGTGAGGATGCCCTTGGGTTCCTTGGGGGCGTGGCTGGGGCGATCCTTGAGGGCCGGGCCCATGTAGTTCATCCATATCGGCAGGGCGACGGTGCCGCCGTATTCGTTGCGACCGAGGCTTTCCGGCTGGTCGAAGCCGGCCCATACGGTGGTCACGTAGTCGGCGTTGTAGCCGGAGAACCAACTGTCCTTGGACTCGTTGGTGGTGCCGGTCTTGCCCGCCAGATCGCTGCGACCGAGGGCCAGTGCGCGACGGCCGGTGCCGCGCTTGATCACGTCCTGCAACATGCTGGTCATGATGTAGGCGGTGCGTTCGTCGATGATCCGTTCCGCGACCTTGGGCTCCTGCGGCGGCAGGTCGTCCGCCGCGTTCACGGCCAGATTGGCGTTTTCCTCGCTCGGCTCGCTGCCGGGTACCCGCGCCGGATTGGCGCGGAACAGGGTCTTGCCGTTGCGATCCTCGATGCGTTGGATCAGGTAGGGCTCGATCTTGTAGCCGCCGTTGGCGAAGGTCGCCCAGCCCTCGGCGATTTCCATGGGGGTCAGGCTGGCGGTGCCCAGCGCCAGGGAGAGGTTGCGTGGCAGATCCTGTTCCTCGAAACCGAAGCGCTGGATGTAGTCCAGGGTTCGTGACACGCCCATGTCCTGCAGCAAGCGGATCGATACCAGGTTGCGCGACCTGTACAGCGCCTCGCGCAGGCGAATCGGGCCGAGGAAGGTGTTGTTGTCATTCTTTGGTCGCCACTTCTGCGAGAGGTAGTCGTCCGAGAGGATGATCGGCGCGTCGTTGACCAAAGTGGCGGCGGTATAGCCACTGTCTAGGGCCGCGCTATAGATGAAGGGTTTGAAGCTGGAGCCGGGCTGGCGCTTGGCTTGCACGGCGCGGTTGTAGTTGCTCTGCTCGAAGGAGAAGCCGCCCACCAATGCCTCGATGGCGCCGCTGTAGGGATCGAGGGAGACCAGCGCGCTCTGGGCGGCCGGGATCTGCACGAAGCTCAGGCTGCCGTCTTGTTGTTGCTGCACGCGCACCACATCGCCAACCGCAGCGACATCCGCCGGTTGCTGGGGGCGTGGGCCGAGGCTGTTGGTATTGAGGAAGGGGCGTGCCCATTTCATGCTGTCCCAGGGCACGGCCTGTTCCTCGCCATTGCGTCTGAGTACCAGAATGCCGCTCTTTTCCACCTGGGTGACGATCGCTGGCTCCAGGCCGCCGATGCTGCGGTACTTGCTCAACTCGGCCAGCCAGGCTTCACGCGTCATGCCGGGCAGGCGGCTTTCCGGGCCTCGGTAACCATGACGCTGGTCGTAGCTGATCAGGCCCTGGCGCAGTGCGTCATTGGCGATTTCCTGCAGGTGGCTGGGCACGGTGGTGGTGACGTTGTAGCCCTCGGTGTAGGCCTCGCTGCCATAGCGGCCGACCATTTCGGCGCGGGCCATTTCGGCGATGTAGGGAGCGTTCAGTTCGGGCGTGGGTACGTGGTAGCGCGCGTCCACTTCTTCGGCCAGGGCCGCTTCGTAGCGCGCCTGGTCGATGCGCCCGAGGCGGTAGAGGCGGCCAAGAATCC
This sequence comes from Pseudomonas sp. NCHU5216, assembly GCF_052156495.1. Classification (NCBI taxonomy): domain Bacteria; kingdom Pseudomonadati; phylum Pseudomonadota; class Gammaproteobacteria; order Pseudomonadales; family Pseudomonadaceae; genus Pseudomonas; species Pseudomonas sp. NCHU5216. The sequence continues at coordinate 80,879 of NZ_JBQLIX010000008.1, forward strand.
AGTCGCGGCGTTCCTTGGCGCGGGTTGGATTGACCAGAGGGTTGTAGCGCGAAGGCGCTTTTGGCAAGCCGGCGATCATGGCCATCTGCGCCAGGGTCAGGTCGCGGATGGATTTGCCGTAGTAGACCTGGGCTGCCGCTTCGATGCCATAGGCGCGGTTGCCCAGATAAATCTTGTTGACGTAGAGCTCGAGAATCTCGTCCTTGCTCAGCTCGCGTTCGATCTGCAGGGCCAGAAGGATTTCCGTGGCCTTGCGCGAAAAACTGCGCTCGTTGGTGAGGAAGAAGTTCTTCGCCACCTGCATGGTGATGGTGCTGCCGCCACTCTGAATCTGACCCGTTTTCAATAATTGCGTGGCAGCGCGCATCAGGCTCGTCACATCGACGCCATAATGGTTGGCGAAATTATCGTCTTCCGCCGCCAGGAGGGCGCTGATGAAATCCTTGGGGATTTCGTCGAAGCGAATGGGGGAGCGGCGCATTTCGCCGAATTCGGCAATCAGCTTGGCGTCGCTGCTATAGACCCGTAGCGGGATCTGTAGCTGCACCTGGCGCAGCGATTCGACGGAGGGAAGGGTCGGGCTAAGATAAAGGTATGCGCCGCTGAAACTGAGCAACAGTCCACAAAATACGGCAAGGCAAGACCAGCACAAGAACTTCAGCAGGCGCATCAAAATGTTCGGAATTCCAAGTAAAAGAATGAGTTAAGCAGTAGCCGAGGCTAAAAGGGAAAAATCGATCACATTATAAGCGTTTTTTCCTCGGGGTAGCCATTTGCGCTTCTGTCAAGACTGATATTTAATGTGGAAAAACATAAATAGTCCGTAAGTCGCGGATGCCAATAGGAAAACGGTCGTGCTAGGGCTCTTCACTAAGAAAGCGAATACGCTGCTGGGGATCGATATCAGCTCGACCTCGGTCAAGCTCCTCGAACTGAGTCGCTCGGGAAGCCGCTACAAGGTAGAGGCTTACGCAGTCGAGCCGCTCCCGCCAAATGCTGTCGTGGAAAAGAACATCGCCGAGCTGGAGGGGGTGGGGCAGGCGCTGTCGCGAGTGTTGAGCAAGGCCAAGACGAGCGTCAAATCAGCCGCGGTGGCCGTTGCCGGCTCCGCCGTGATCACCAAGAGCATCGAGATGGAGGCGGGACTGTCGGACGACGAGTTGGAGAACCAGCTCAAGATCGAAGCCGATCAGTACATTCCTTATCCGCTCGAGGAAGTGGCGATCGATTTCGAGGTTCAGGGGCCGGCTGCACGCAATCCTGAACGGGTCGAAGTGCTGCTGGCCGCCTGCCGCAAGGAGAACGTCGAAGTTCGCGAGGCCGCCCTCGCCCTGGCCGGGCTGACCGCCAAGGTGGTGGATGTCGAAGCCTATGCCCTCGAGCGTGCTTACGCGCTGCTGGAGAGTCAGTTGGGCGCCGGTCATGACGAGCTCACAGTAGCCATCGTCGATATCGGTGCCACCATGACCACGCTGAGCGTGCTGCACAATGGCCGCACCATCTATACCCGCGAGCAGTTGTTCGGTGGCAAGCAGCTCACCGAAGAAATCCAGCGACGCTACGGGCTGTCCGTCGAAGAAGCCGGGCTGGCCAAGAAGCAGGGTGGCCTGCCGGACGACTACGATGCCGAAGTCCTGCAGCCATTCAAGGAAGCGGTGGTGCAGCAGGTGTCGCGCTCGCTGCAGTTCTTCTTCGCTGCCGGTCAGTTCAGTGATGTCGATTACGTCCTGCTGGCAGGCGGAACGGCCTCCATTCCCGATCTTGACCGTCTCATCCAGCAGAAAATCGGTACGCAAACTCTAGTGGCCAACCCTTTTGCCGATATGGCTCTGGGTAGCAAGGTCAATGCGGGTGCGTTGGCCAGTGATGCGCCGGCACTGATGATTGCCTGCGGTCTGGCGTTGAGGAGTTTCGACTGATGGCGCGTATCAACCTATTACCCTGGCGTGAGCAATTGCGCGAAGAGCGCAAGCAGCGCTTTCTGGTCAGTCTGCTTGGTGTTCTGGTCATCGGCGCGGGTTGCGTCTTCTTGGGTGATCAGATGCTGACGGCGGCTATCGACACTCAGAACGCGCGCAACAACTTCATCAAGAGCGAAATTGCCGTGCTCGATTCGCGTATCAAGGAAATCAGTGAGCTGAAGACTCGCCGCCAGCAATTGCTGGAGCGGATGAAGATCATTCAGGATTTGCAGGGCAATCGTCCGATCATTGGGCGTATCTTCGATCAACTGGTGAGAACGCTGCCGGACGGCGTGTATTACACCAGTGTGAAGATGACGGGCAAGGAGATCGCCATAGTCGGTGCTGCCGAATCGAACAACCGCGTCTCCAATCTGATGCGTAATCTCGACGCCTCTGAATGGCTGACCGCACCCAATCTGACCGAGGTCAAGGCGGTTACCGCAGGTGCCGTCGATCAGGCTAACGTGTTTCAGTTGACGGTGCAGCAGACCCAGCCTCAAGCGGATCAAGTGGAGGCTGCGAAATGAGTTTGCGTGAATCGTTGGAAAGTCTGCGTAGCGTCGACCTCAATGAGCTTGATCTGAACAACTTGGGTTCCTGGCCGGCGCCTGTCAAGTTCATCGCGGGGCTGTTGCTGCTCATCGCTGTGCTGTTCCTGGGCTATAACTTCCATCTCAAGGATCTGCAGGCGCAGCTGGAACAGCAGCAGGGCGAAGAGGTGACGCTCAAGGATCAGTTCTCCAACAAAGCATTCCAGGCGGCGAATCTCGAGGCCTACAAGGAGCAGATGAAGGAGATGGAAGTTTCCTTCGGCGAACTGCTCCGCCAATTGCCCAGTGATACCGAGGTGCCTGGATTGCTCGAGGATATCACCCGCACTGGTCTGGGCAGCGGGCTGGAGTTCGAGGAAATCAAGCTCCTGCCGGAGGTCACTCAACAGTTCTATGTCGAGTTGCCGATTCAGATAAAGGTCACCGGTGGCTATCACGATCTGGCCACCTTCGTCAGTGGCGTGGCGAGCTTGCCACGCATCGTCACCTTGCATGACTTTCAGCTAGCGCCAGCGAGTGCTGGAAACTCCAGTCGCTTGAGCATGCAGATCATGGCCAAGACCTATCGCTACAACGACAAGGGGGCGCAGTGATGAAATTCTCTCGCCTGGCTTTGTTAGTGGGTTTCTCCGTACTTGCAGGTTGCGGTGCCAGTAGCGACTTCTCCGATCTACGCGCCTATATGGATGAGGTACGTGCCAGACCCAAGGGCTCCATCGAGCCGTTGCCGACCTTTCAGCCTTATGAAAGCTTCACCTATCGAGCTGCTTCGCTGCGCAGCCCGTTCCAGCCGCCGATCAAGATCGATGTGGTGGCCCGGCAGAAGGGCTCCAAGGAAATCAAGCCTGATGAGAGTCGGGTCAAGCAGTTCCTCGAAGGCTTCAATATCGAAACCTTCGAGATGGTGGGAACCCTGCGTAATGACCATGAGCTCTTCGCACTGGTCAGTGGGGCGGGCGGCGTTCACCGTGTGAAGGTGGGTGATTATCTGGGGCGTAATAACGGCAAGATAATCGCGATCGACGATTCCAAGATCGAGGTCATGGAAATTGTTCCGGATGGCGAAGGTGGCTGGCTTGAGCGGCCGCGCAGCCTTCCCTTGAAGGAGCGCTCCTGACGGGGCGAAGTGAAAAGATGAATATAACTAATCGGTCTGCCAAACAGGGTACTAACATGAATGGCTCTCTTTCTTGCTTGAGTGCCGCCTTATTGATGGCGTTCTTATCGTCCTCGGCTTTGGCGGCTAATCTTCAAGGTATGGATGTTGCGAGCTTGCCGGGTGATCGGGTCGAGCTGAAGCTGTCCTTCGACGAGCCTGTAGCAGCGCCGCGCGGCTACACCATCGAGCAGCCTGCGCGCATCGCTCTGGACTTGCCAGGCGTTGCCAACAAGCTCGGGGCGAAGAACCGTGAGCTTGGCGCTGGCAATGCCCGTAGCGTGACCATAGTCGAAGCCAAGGATCGCACGCGATTGATCGTCAACCTCAGTACCCTGGCGCCCTACAGCACGCGTGTGGAGGGTAACGATCTCTACGTACTGGTTGGTGAGTCCTCCGCTGCGCCGGCCAGTCGCCCGGCTGTGGCGGCCACTCCGGTTGCTCCGGCACCGAGCAAGAAGGTTTATGGCGCGCCGACCAGGGCCGTCAAGAACATCGATTTCCAGCGCGGCGAGCAGGGTGAGGGCAACGTCGTCATCACGCTTTCCGACCCCTCCGTCAGCCCCGATATCCAGGAGCAGGGTGGCAAGATTCGTCTGGACTTCGCCAAGACCGAACTACCTGAGTCCTTGCGCGTAAGGCTCGATGTGAAGGACTTCGCCACGCCGGTGCAGTTCGTCAGCGCGACCGGTACGGCTGACAAGACCAGCATCCTGATCGAGCCGGTGGGGCAGTACGATTATCTCGCCTATCAGACGGACGACAAGCTCACTCTGAGCGTCAAGCCGCTGACTCAGGAAGATTCCGAGCGTCGCAGTGCCGAGCGTTTCGTCTACAAGGGCGAAAAGCTGTCGCTGAACTTCCAGGATATCGACGTGCGTTCCGTGCTGCAGTTGATCGCGGACTTTACCAACCTGAACCTGGTTGCCAGTGATACCGTCTCCGGCAACATCACCCTGCGTCTGCAGAACGTGCCCTGGGATCAGGCCCTGGATCTGGTGCTCAAGACCAAGGGGCTGGACAAGCGTCAGGTCGGTAACGTGCTGCTGGTGGCGCCTGCGGAGGAAATCGCAGCGCGCGAACGTCAGGAGTTGGAGGCGCAGAAGCAGATTGCCGAACTGGCGCCGCTGCGTCGTGAGTTGATTCAGGTCAACTATGCCAAGGCGACCGATATGGCCAAGCTGTTCCAGTCGGTGACCAGTGCTGACGGTACGGCGGATGATCGCGGTTCCATTACGGTCGATGACCGAACCAACAGCATCATTGCCTACCAGACTCAGGAGCGTCTGGATGAGCTGCGGCGCATCATCGCTCAGCTTGATATCCCGGTGCGTCAGGTGATGATCGAGGCTCGTATTGTTGAGGCTAATGTCGATTACAACAAAGCGCTGGGGGTTCGTTGGGGAGGGAGCGCTCGCAATGGTCGTTGGGACGTGAGTGGAAAGGACGGCGTTCAGGCGTTCGATGAAGATACTGGTCAACGAGCTGGTTTTGTCGGTACGGATAAGATTGGTACCACTACACTTGATGATGGTCTAGCGCGTCTGCCCTTCGTTGACATGGGCGTCGGAAATAGCACCTCGGGTATTGCCATTGGTTATCTGGGGAGCAGTGTTGTACTGGACTTGCAGCTGTCTGCGATGGAGGCCACTGGTAACGGTGAGGTGATCTCCCAGCCCAAGGTCGTGACGTCCGACAAGGAGACGGCGAAGATTTTGAAAGGTCAGGAGGTTCCGTATCAGGAGGCCAGCTCCAGCGGTGCCACGAGTACGTCCTTCAAGGAGGCTGCCCTGTCTCTGGAGGTGACTCCGCAGATCACCCCGGATAACCGCATCATCATGGAGGTCAAAGTTACTAAGGATGCTCCAGATTTTGGTCGTCAGCTCAATGGTGTGCCGCCGATCAATAAGAACGAGGTTAATGCCAAGGTATTAGTCAATGATGGTGAAACCATCGTGATCGGTGGGGTATTTGAAAATACTCAAACCAAGGCAACCGAGAAGGTGCCTTTCTTGGGGGATCTGCCATTCATCGGTCGTGTCTTCCGTCGCGACATGATTACCGACAACAAAGCCGAGTTGCTGGTTTTCATCACTCCGCGCATCATGAACAACCAAGCCATTGCCGTGAATCGATGACCTAAGTGCGGAATGTAATCCTTGTTGGCCCGATGGGCGCTGGAAAGAGCACCATCGGGCGTTTGCTCGCCAAAGAACTGCGTTTGCCCTTCAAGGACTCCGACAAGGAGATCGAACAGCGCACCGGTGCCAATATCCCCTGGATCTTCGATGTGGAAGGTGAGCAGGGGTTTCGTGAGCGCGAACAATCGGTCATCGCCGAGCTTTGCCAGCAGGACGGCCTGGTGCTGGCCACGGGCGGCGGCGCGGTGATGCGTGTCGAGAATCGCCAGGCGTTGCATGCCGGAGGGCGTGTCGTCTATTTGCATGCTTCGGTGGAGCAACAGATCGAGCGCACGGCGCGTGACCGCAATCGCCCCCTGTTGCGCAACGCCAATCCGGCACAGGTGCTGCGTGATCTGATGGCGCTGCGCGACCCGCTGTATCGTGAACTCGCCGATATCGTCATCGAGACGGATGAGCGCCCGCCGCGGATGGTCGTGCAGGAGATTCTGGCCCGGCTGGATATGCTGCCGCCCCGTTAAAGCCCAGGGCGAACTGCGCTATCCTAGTCGCCTTTTTATCCTGGGGGCCTCATGCAGACACTTCACGTTGATCTCGGCGAGCGCAGCTATCCCATTTATATCGGTCAGGGGCTGCTGTCTGGTCCCGAATTGCTGGCGCAGCATATCGCCGGGCGGCAGGTGGCGGTGGTGACCAACGAGACCGTCGCACCCTTGTACCTGCAAACGCTGCTGCAGGTGCTCGAGGGTTACAGCATTGCCTCGGTGGTATTGCCGGACGGCGAAGCCTTCAAGAACTGGGAAACCCTGCAACTGATCTTCGACGGACTGCTGAGCGCCCGGCATGACCGTCGTACCACGGTCGTTGCCCTGGGCGGTGGCGTGATCGGCGATATGGCTGGCTTCGCCGCCGCCTGCTATCAGCGCGGCGTCGACTTCATCCAGGTGCCGACCACCCTGCTCTCCCAGGTGGATTCCTCGGTGGGCGGCAAGACCGGTATCAACCATCCCCTGGGCAAGAACATGGTGGGGGCGTTCTACCAGCCCAAGGCCGTGTTGATCGATACCGGCAGCCTGAATACCTTGCCGGCGCGCGAGTTGTCGGCGGGGTTGGCCGAGGTGATCAAGTATGGCCTGATCTGCGACGAGCCTTTCCTGGCTTGGTTGGAGCAGAATATGCCAGCCTTGCGTGCGCTCGATCAGCAGGCGCTGACTGAGGCCATCGAGCGCTCCTGTGCGGCCAAGGCGCGTGTGGTCGGGGCTGATGAGCGCGAGGCTGGGGTGCGCGCCACCCTGAACCTCGGACACACTTTCGGCCATGCCATCGAGACCGAGCAGGGCTATGGCGTCTGGCTGCATGGCGAGGCGGTGGCGGCAGGCACTGTGATGGCGCTGGAAATGTCCCATCGCCTCGGCTGGCTATCGAGCGCTGATCGCGATCGGGGTGTGCGCCTGCTGCAGGCTGCCGGATTGCCGGTAGTGCCGCCGCAGGACATGACCCCTGAGCAGTTCCTGCAACACATGGCGGTAGACAAGAAGGTGCTGGATGGTCAGTTGCGTCTGGTGCTGCTCAAGCGCCTGGGCGAGGCCGTGGTGACGGCCGACTATCCGCGTGAAATTCTCGAGGCCACACTGCGTAGTGACTATGCAGCGCTGGCTCGCTCGATCAACGCTTGAAGAGTGATTCATGACCAGTTTGCATGCTGACGAAGCGTTTCTGGCGCACTACCAGTTCAGTCACGACCCCTTCGCGCCCAGGGTGCCGGGCTTCAAGTTCTTCCCCGCGCAGCGCAAGCCCGTGCTGGGGCAATTGCATCATCTGGCGCGATACAGCCAGTTGCTGTTGGTGGTGACCGGGCCCGAGGGGAGTGGCAAAACGCTGTTGCGTCAGGCGCTGGTTGCCAGCACCAACAAACAGGCCGTGCAGAGCGTGGTCATCGCCCAGGGCATTACCGGCGGTGAGGCGCTGTTGCGTCAGATAGCGCAGGGGCTATCGCTGACGACAGCCGATCCTCGCTCGGTTCTCGCTCAGGTTGCGCAATTGGCGTTGACCGGGCAGGAAGTCTATCTGTTGATCGACGATGCCGACCAGCTAGATGACGCGGCGCTGCAAGTGGTGCTGACCCTGGCGGCCGGCGACGGCGAAGGACGTCCACATGTTTTCCTGTTCGCCGAGCAGACGCTGTTGGAGCGCCTCGAAGCATTGGCCGGCGGTGAAGAGTGCTATCACGCCATCGAGTTGCAGCCGTACGCTGAGGACGAGACCCGTGATTACCTCGCTCAGCGCCTGGAAGGGGCGGGGCAGGGTATCGAGGTATTGAACGAGGAGCAGGTCGAAGAGATCCACCAGCGCTCCGGCGGCTGGCCGGGGGCTATCAACAGCGAGGCGCGCGAGCTGCTGATCGAGCAGATGCTGGCGCAACGTTCCGGCGCGCGCCGAGGCGGTTTCTCCTTCTCCCTGCCGAAGAAGCATGTGCTGGCGCTGGCCGTGGTGCTGCTCGGTATCGCTGCTGCCTGGGTGATGCAGGGGCGCCAAAGCCAGCCAGCCGACGAGCCGGCGCTCAGTACCACGCTGCCCCTGCAGCCTTCTGCTGCGCCTGCCGAAGAGGCTGCAGCAGAGCCGCCGGCCACCACTGGCGCGCCGGCCATCGAGTTCGCCGGCAGCAGTCAGCCATTGCCCTTGCCCTTGGTTGGTGAGTCGCAAGCCGTGATTCGCCAGCCTCTGGCCGAGGCTGCGGGCGAGGAACTGGACGATTTCGAGCCGCCGGCCAGTCCTGAACCCTCGACTGTCACTGCGCCCTCTGCGCCAATCGCTGCTGCACCTGCACCTGCACCTGCACCTGCACCTGCACCTGCACCTGCACCTGCACCTGTCGCGCCGAAACCGGCCGTCCAGGCGCCGAAGCCGGCAGAGCCCAGTGTGGCGACCAAACCGGCTTCAGCACCTGCGCCTGCCAAGCCCGCAACCAGTTCGACGAGCGGCAATTGGTACGCCCAGCAGCCTGCCTCTCGTTATGCTCTGCAGGTGCTGGGGTCGCGTTCCGAGGCGAATATCCAGGCCATGGTGCGTGAAGGCGGCAGGGAGTACCGTTACTTCAAGAAGATTCACCAGGGCCAGCCGCTATACGTGCTGACCTATGGCAGCTTCGCCAGCCGGGCGGCCGCTCAGGCGGCGGTGAAGAACCTGCCGGCCAAGCTCCAGGCTGGCAAACCCTGGCCGCGCACCATCGGCAGTATTCAGCAGGAAATGAGTCGCTAGGCCGATTGGCTGCGAGCTTTCGTCGCGCTTGCATGGCGGCGGCGTAACGCTTTCAATCTACTGGCCTGCTGCTACTGCGCATGTCTGCGCGGCGGTCGCCTTCAAGCCTGAGCCATGATATGACTTGCTGGTCGTTATCATGGCTTTGCGCTCTTATCCTTCGTTTTTGCGACATAAATATTCAGCCCCTCGTCACGAAAATTTGTGACGTAATGGGTGGATATGTACAATGACCTCCCTTTTGCCTACGCAAAGCTGGCTCGTGCCCGCGATTCGGGCTTAAGCGATTGAATTAGAAAGTAATTTGCCTGGAATACAGGCAGCCTGGTGAGAGTTTCCCCTATGAAAGCAGGTTTGTACCGTCCTGATGAGTTCAAGGATAACTGCGGCTTCGGCTTGATCGCCCATATGCAAGGTGAGGCTAGTCATCACCTGCTCAAGACCGCTATTGAGGCCCTCACCTGCATGACTCACCGCGGCGGTATCAACGCCGACGGCAAGACCGGTGATGGCTGCGGCCTGCTGATCCAGAAGCCCGATCAATTCCTGCGTGCTGTCGCCCAGGAGCAATTCGGCGTCGAACTGCCTGGGCAATATGCCGTGGGCATGGTGTTCCTCAATCAGGATTCGGCCAAGGCCGAGGCCGCGCGCGAGAACATGAACCGCGAAATCCTGGCCGCCGGTCTGCAACTGGTAGGCTGGCGCAAGGTGCCGATCGACACCAGCGTGCTCGGCCGGCTGGCGCTGGAGCGTCTGCCGCAGATCGAGCAGGTGTTCATCGGCGGCGAAGGTCTGTCTGACCAGGAATTCGCCATCAAGTTGTTCAGCGCCCGTCGCCGCTCGTCGGTGGCCAATGCCGACGACGCCGATCACTACATCTGCAGCTTCTCGCACAAGACCATCATCTACAAAGGCCTGATGATGCCGGCGGATCTGCAGCAGTTCTACCCGGATCTGGGCGACGAGCGCCTGCAGACTGCCATCGCGGTCTTCCACCAGCGCTTCTCCACCAACACCCTGCCGAAGTGGCCGCTGGCGCAGCCCTTCCGTTATCTCGCGCACAATGGCGAGATCAACACCATCACCGGTAACCGCAACTGGGCGCAGGCCCGTCGCACCAAGTTTGCCAACGAGCTGATCCCCGATCTCGACGAGTTGGGCCCGCTGGTCAACCGTGTCGGCTCCGACTCCTCGAGCATGGACAACATGCTCGAGCTGATGGTCACCGGCGGCATCGACCTGTTCCGCGGCCTGCGCATGATCATTCCGCCGGCCTGGCAGAACGTCGAGACCATGGATGCCGACCTGCGCGCGTTTTACGAATACAACTCCATGCATATGGAGCCCTGGGATGGCCCGGCCGGCGTGGTGCTGACCGATGGCCGCCATGCCGTGTGCCTGCTCGACCGTAACGGTCTGCGCCCGGCGCGCTGGGTCACCACCAAGAACGGCTACATCACCCTGGCCTCGGAAATCGGCGTGTGGGACTACCAGCCCGAGGACGTCATCGCCAAGGGCCGTGTCGGCCCGGGGCAGATTCTCGCCGTCGACACCGAGACCGGCCAGGTGCTCGACACCGAGTCCATCGACAGCCGCCTGAAGTCGCGTCACCCCTACAAGCTGTGGCTGCGCAAGCATGCCCAGCGCATCAAGGCGACGCTGGAAGACCGCGACCATGGTTCGGCCTTCTACGACCCGGATCAGCTCAAGCAGTACATGAAGATGTTCCAGGTCACCTTCGAGGAACGTGACCAAGTGCTGCGCCCGCTCGGCGAGCAGGGCCAGGAAGCCGTGGGCTCCATGGGCGACGACACGCCGATGGCGGTGCTCAGCCAGCGCGTGCGTTCGCCCTACGACTACTTCCGCCAGCAGTTCGCCCAGGTCACCAACCCGCCGATCGACCCGCTGCGTGAAGCGATCGTCATGTCCCTGGAAATCTGCCTGGGCGCCGAGCGCAACATCTTCAGCGAGTCGCCGGAGCACGCCACCCGCGTGATCCTCAGCAGCCCGGTGATCTCGCCGGCCAAGTGGCGCGCGCTGATGAACCTGGATCGCCCCGGCTTCGACCGTCATGTCATCGACATGAACTACGACGAGTCGCTGGGCCTGGAAGCCGCCGTGCGCAACATGGCCGACCAGGCCGAGGAAGCCGTGCGCGCCGGCAAGGTGCTGCTGGTACTGAGCGACCGCCACATCGCCCCGGGCAAGCTACCGGCGCATGCATCGCTGGTCACTGGCGCCGTGCATCACCGCCTGGTGGAGAAGGGCCTGCGTTGCGACTGCAACATCCTGGTGGAAACCGCCACCGCCCGTGACCCGCACCACTACGCTGTGCTGCTGGGCTTCGGTGCTTCGGCGGTGTATCCGTTCCTGGCCTACGAAGTGCTGGGTGACCTGATCCGCACCGGCGAAGTGCTGGGTGATCTGTACGAAGTCTTCAAGTACTACCGCAAGGGCATCTCCAAGGGCCTGCTGAAGATCCTGTCGAAGATGGGCATCTCCACGGTCGCGTCCTATCGCGGTGCGCAACTGTTCGAGGCGGTCGGCCTGGCCGACGAAGTCACCGAGTTGTGCTTCCGGGGTGTGGCTAGCCGCATCCAGGGCGCGCGTTTCGTCGATATCGAAAACGAGCAGAAGCTGCTGTCCTTCGAGGCCTGGAACAACCGCAAGCCGATCCAGCAGGGCGGCCTGCTCAAGTTCGTCTACGGCGGCGAGTACCACGCCTACAACCCGGATGTGGTGCGCACCCTGCAGGAAGCCGTGCAGCAGGGCAACTACGCCAAGTACAAGGAATACTCGACGCTGGTCGACACCCGCCCGGTGTCGATGATCCGCGACCTGCTCAAGGTCAAGGAATCCGCCACGCCGATTTCCCTGGACGAAGTCGAGCCGCTGCAGTCGATCTTCAAGCGTTTCGACGCTGCCGGCATCTCCCTCGGCGCGCTGTCGCCGGAGGCGCACGAGGCGCTGGCCGAGGCGATGAACCGCCTGGGTGGTCGCTCCAACTCCGGTGAGGGCGGCGAAGACCCGGCCCGCTACGGCACCATCAAGAGCTCCAAGATCAAGCAGGTGGCTACCGGCCGCTTTGGTGTGACCCCGGAATACCTGGTCAACGCCGAAGTGCTGCAGATCAAGGTGGCCCAGGGCGCCAAGCCTGGTGAGGGCGGCCAACTGCCGGGCGGCAAGGTCAACGGTCTGATCGCCAAGCTGCGCTACGCCGTGCCGGGCGTGACCCTGATCTCGCCGCCACCGCACCACGACATCTATTCCATCGAAGACCTGGCGCAGCTGATCTATGACCTCAAGCAGGTCAACCCCAAGGCGCTGGTGTCGGTCAAGCTGGTGGCCGAGGCCGGTGTCGGCACCATCGCCGCCGGTGTGGCCAAGGCCTATGCCGACCTGATCACCATTTCCGGTTATGACGGTGGTACTGGCGCATCGCCGCTGACCTCCATCCGTTATGCCGGCGCGCCCTGGGAACTGGGTCTGGCCGAAACCCACCAGACCCTGCGCGGCAACGACCTGCGCGGCAAGGTGCGGGTGCAGACCGACGGTGGTCTGAAGACTGGCCTGGACGTGATCAAGGCGGCCATCCTCGGCGCCGAAAGCTTCGGCTTCGGCACCGCGCCGATGGTGGCTCTGGGCTGCAAATACTTGCGCATCTGCCACCTGAACAACTGCGCCACCGGCGTAGCCACGCAGAACGACAAGCTGCGCAAGGATCACTTCATCGGCACCGTCGATATGGTGATGAACTTCTTCACCTACGTCGCCGAGGAAACCCGCGAGTGGCTGGCCAAGCTGGGCGTGCGCAGCCTGGAAGAGCTGATCGGGCGTACCGACCTGCTCGATGTGCTGCCGGGCGAAACCGCCAAGCAGGGCAATCTGGATCTGTCGCCGCTGCTGGCCAGCGCGCATATCCCGGCCGATAAACCGCAGTTCTGCCAGATGCCGAAGAACCCGCCGTTCGACGAAGGTCGCCTGGCCGAGCAGATGGTGGACATGGCCAAGGATGCCATCGCCGGCAAGACTGGTGGTGAGTACGAGCTGAACATCGGCAACTGCGACCGCTCCATCGGCGCGCGTGTTTCCGGTGAGATCGCCCGTGTGCATGGCAACCAGGGCATGAGCGGCGCGCCGATCACCTTCCGCTTCAAGGGCACTGCCGGGCAGAGCTTCGGCGTGTGGAACGCCGGTGGCTTGCACCTGCGCCTGGAAGGTGACGCCAACGACTACGTGGGCAAGGGCATGACCGGCGGCAAGATCGTCATCACCCCGCCTGCCGGCAGCCCCTTCGCCACCGAGGACAGCGCCATCATCGGCAACACCTGCCTGTACGGCGCCACCGGCGGCAAGCTGTTCGCTACCGGCACCGCGGGTGAGCGTTTCGCCGTGCGCAACTCCGGCGCCCATGCCGTGGTGGAAGGCACTGGCGATCACTGCTGCGAGTACATGACGGGTGGTTTCGTCTGCGTACTGGGCAAGACTGGCTACAACTTCGGCTCGGGCATGACCGGCGGCTTCGCCTACGTGCTGGACATGGACAACGGCTTCTACGACCGCGTCAACCACGAGCTGGTGGAGATCCAACGCATCAACAATGAAGCGATGGAGGCCTACCGCAGCCACCTGGAAAGCGTGCTCGCCGAGTATGTCGAGGAAACCGGTAGCGAGTGGGGGCAGAACCTGCTGGAAAACCTGGACGATTACCTGCGCAAGTTCTGGCTGGTGAAACCGAAAGCGGCCAGCCTGAAGTCGCTGCTGTCCAGCACCCGTGCCAACCCACAGTAAAGCCGCAAGCGGCAAGCCCCAAGCTGCAAGTCAGATGCAGCGCCGGGCTTGCCGATCCAACGTGATTGTCTTGCAGCTTGCAGCTTGATGCTTGCCGCTGCTGTTATGAGGTAATGCAATGACTGAACGTCTGAACAACGACTTCCAGTTCATCGAAGTCGGGCGCAAAGACCCGAAGAAGAAACTGCTGCGTCAGCGCAAGAAGGAATTCGTCGAGATCTACGACAACTTCAAGCCGGCGCAAGCTGCCGACCAGGCGCATCGCTGCCTGGGCTGCGGCAACCCCTATTGCGAGTGGAAGTGCCCGGTGCACAACTTCATTCCCAACTGGCTGAAGCTGGTGTCGGAAGGCAACATCCTGGCCGCCGCCGAACTCTCGCACCAGACCAACACCCTGCCGGAAGTCTGCGGCCGAGTGTGTCCGCAGGATCGCCTCTGCGAAGGTGCCTGCACCCTCAATGACGGCTTCGGCGCGGTGACCATCGGTTCGGTGGAGAAGTACATCACCGACACCGCCTTCGCCATGGGCTGGCGCCCGGACATGTCCAAGGTCAAGCCGACCGGCAAGCGTGTCGCGGTGATTGGCGCAGGCCCTGCCGGCCTGGGCTGTGCCGATGTGCTGGTACGCAACGGCGTGACCCCGGTGGTATTCGACAAGAACCCGGAAATCGGTGGCCTGCTGACCTTCGGCATCCCCGAGTTCAAGTTGGAAAAGACCGTGCTCAGCCGCCGCCGTGAAGTCTTCAGCGGCATGGGCATCGAGTTCCGTCTGAACACCGAGATCGGCAAGGACGTGACCATGCAGCAACTGCTGGATGAGTACGATGCCGTGTTCATGGGCATGGGCACCTACACCTACATGAAGGGCGGTTTCCCGGGGGAAGACCTGCCGGGCGTCTATGACGCGCTGGACTTCCTCATCGCCAACGTCAATCGCAACCTGGGTTTCGAGAAGTCGCCGGAAGACTTCATCGACATGAAGGGCAAGCGCGTCGTGGTGCTCGGCGGTGGCGACACCGCGATGGATTGCAACCGCACCTCCATCCGTCAGGGCGCCAAGGCCGTGACCTGCGCCTACCGCCGTGACGAAGAGAACATGCCGGGCTCGCGCAAGGAAGTGAAGAATGCCAAGGAAGAGGGCGTTAAGTTCCTCTTCAACCGCCAGCCCATCGCCATCGTCGGCGACGGCAAGGTGGAAGGCATCAAGGTGGTCGAGACCCGTCTCGGCGAGCCGGACGCCCGTGGCCGTCGCAGCCCCGAGCCGATCCCAGGCTCCGAGGAAGTCATCCCGGCCGAGGCCGTGCTGATTGCTTTCGGTTTCCGTCCGAGCCCGGCGCCCTGGTTCGAGCAGTTCGAGATCCAGACCGACAGCCAGGGCCGCGTCGTGGCGCCGGAGAAGAACACCTTCAAGCACCAGACCAGCAACCCGAAGATCTTCGCCGGTGGCGACATGGTGCGCGGTTCCGACCTGGTGGTGACGGCGATCTTCGAGGGTAGGAACGCCGCCGAAGGCATCCTCGACTACCTGGGCGTCTGATGATGCAAGGCAAGTAGAGGCGAGATAAATCGTCACGATGGACAAAAGGCACGGCTCCCTCCGTGCCTTTTGTTTTGCGCTCTGCGAAAATGCCCGCACTTTTTTCGCTGGATGCTGCCATGACCGCCCTGAAGAACGACCGTTTCCTTCGTGCCCTGCTCAAGCAACCCGTGGATGTCACGCCAGTCTGGATGATGCGCCAGGCCGGTCGCTATCTGCCGGAATACCGCGCGACCCGGGCCAAGGCTGGCGACTTCGTGAGCCTGATGAAGAACCCCACGCTGGCCTGCGAGGTCACCATCCAGCCGCTGGATCGCTACCCGCAACTGGATGCGGCGATCCTCTTCTCCGACATCCTCACCATTCCCGATGCCATGGGCCAGGGCCTGTACTTCGAGACCGGCGAAGGCCCGCGCTTCAAGAAGGTGATCAGCAGCCTGGCCGACATCGAGGCGTTGCCGGTTACCGATGCCGAGAAGGATCTGGGCTACGTGATGGACGCCGTGCGAACCATTCGCCGTGAACTCAATGGCCGCGTGCCGCTGATCGGTTTCTCCGGCAGCCCCTGGACACTGGCCACCTACATGGTCGAAGGCGGTTCGTCGAAGGACTTCCGCAAGACCAAAGCCATGCTCTACGACAACCCGCAGGCCTTGCATGCGCTGCTCGACAAGCTGGCGCAGTCGGTCACGGCATACCTTAACGGGCAGGTCCTGGCCGGGGCGCAGGCGGTACAGATCTTCGATTCCTGGGGCGGTGCGCTGTCGGCTGCGGCCTATCAGGAGTTCTCCCTGCGCTACATGAAGCAGATCGTCGACGGTCTGATTCGCGAGCATGACGGTCGCCGTGTGCCGGTGATTCTGTTCACCAAGGGCGGAGGCCTGTGGCTCGAATCCCTGGCTGAGGCCGGCGCCGAAGCGCTAGGCCTGGACTGGACCTGTGACATCGGCAGCGCCCGCACCCGTGTCGGTGCCAAGGTCGCCCTGCAGGGCAATATGGATCCGGCGGTGCTCTACGCCAAACCGGCGGCGATCCGTGCCGAGGTAGCGCGCATCCTGGCGGCCTACGGCGCTGGCAGCGGCCATGTCTTCAACCTCGGCCATGGCATCACCCCGGAGGTCAACCCGGCGCACGCTGGCGCCTTCTTCGAGGCGGTGCATGAGTTGTCCGTGCGATACCATGACTGACGACCATGAACAAGGCCGCTGATGCGGCCTTGTTCATGGTTGGGAGCGGTTTACTTGACGATAGCCAGCTCTCCCCGCAGTGCCACGCTGGCAATCAGCATGCCGGCACGGCACTGATATTTCTGGGTGTCTTTGTAAACGTCGCGCTTGTAGATGCTGGCAATGTCGATCACCGCATTGGCCCCAGCCTTTTTTGCCGCGTTCTGCAAGGACACCAACGCCGACTGCAGCGCCCACACGCAGGCTTCTTCATCGGATTTGTTGGAGCCGTTGGTCTTGCGGCTGCTGGTCACGGTGCGGATCTTGCGAACCTCGCCCTGCACCGCCTGGCCGGCGAGATAGAACTTCACGCTGCCATCGAGAAGGCCTGCCTGGGTTGCACGGGTGACGCCCTCTTGAAAGTCTAGATAAGTGGCCCCTTCGACGCCCTGGTTGACGGCTCCCAGCTCGTTCACTGACTCGATGAGCGGGTCAACGTTCAGCTCTTTAAGGATATTGTCACGCAGCTTGTTGACCCAGCGGTTGTAGTTGCCATGGATCTTGCCGTCCTTGTAGTCCAGCCCCCAACTGCTGCGGTAGATGATCTGAAAAGACGTAGGTGTGTAGGGGATGTCCACTTCTGCGTGGTGTCTGCCGCGAATGGTGATTGCCGCCTGAACCAGCCCGGGCTTGGCCGATTGCACGTCCCACTGGCGATCGTGCAGCGCCGTGATGATCGCCCGCTGCATCTGACTATCGCTGATTGCCATCTCCGGTGAGAAATGTTCCTCCGCGTTGTAGATGGGCTTGCTGGTGCAGGCGCCTAGCAGCAGAGCCATGGCCAGCAGCGACAGGATTCGGTAGATCCGCGTCATTCCTTGTAACTCCTTTTGGGTGGTAGAGCTCAGCGCCAGCGGCGGAAGATCAACGATGTGTTGACCCCACCGAAGGCGAAGTTGTTGTTCATCACGTACTCGTGGCTCATTTCGCGGAACTCGCTACGCAGGTAGTCCAGTTCCCCGCACGCCGGGTCGATATGGTCGAGGTTCAGGGTGTGCGCATAGCTGTCGGAGTTCATCATCTCGATGCTGAACCAGGACTCCAGAGCGCCGCAGGCACCGAGGGTGTGGCCGAAGTAGCTCTTTTGCGAGCTGATCGGCATACGTGGGCCGAACAGGCTGCTGGTGGCCAGGGTCTCAGCCACATCGCCCTGTTCGGTGGCGGTGCCATGACCGTTGACGTAGCCGATCGCCGAGGGCTCCAGGCCGGCGTCGTCCAGCGCCAGTTGCATCGCCCCGCGCATGGTTTCCTGCACAGGTTTGGTCGCATGCTGGCCATCGGAGTTGCAGCCGAAGCCGGCGACCTCGGCATGGATGGTGGCGCCACGGGCGAGGGCGTGCTCCAGCTCTTCGAGCACCAGAATGCCGGCACCTTCGCCGATCACCAGGCCGTCGCGGCCGGTGTCGTAGGGACGCGGGCTGGTGTGGGGCGCGTCGTTCTTCAGACTGGTGGCATAGAGCGCATCGAAGACCATGGCCTCGGTGGGGCACAGTTCTTCGGCGCCACCGGCGAGCATCATCTTCAGACGGCCGAACTTGATCGCCTCGTAGGCATAGCCGATACCCTGGCTGCCGCTGGTGCAGGCGCTGGAGGTGGGGATCAGGCGGCCCTTGAGGCCGAAGAAGATGCTGATATTGGCCGCTGTGGTATGCGGCATCATGCGGATATAGGAGTTGGCGTTGAGGCCGTCGGCTACCGAGTTCAGCAGCATATTGCCGAAGGCCTTGACCTCTTCGGTGCTACCTGTAGACGAGCCGCAGGCTACACCCATGCGTCCATCGGTGATGCACGGATCCCCGAGCAGGCCGGCGTGCTCCAGCGCGCGCTCGGCGGCGAACACTGCCAGCTTGGACACCCGGCCCATGCTGCGGGCCTGCTTGCGGCTCCAGTGCTTGGGCTGGACGAAATCGTCCACCGGTCCGCCCAGGCGGGTGTTCAGCTCGGTGAAGCGATCCCACTCGTGCATACGGCGGATGCCACTCTTGCCAGCCTTGAAGTTGGCCGAAATGGTCGGCCAGTCGCTGCCTAGCGAGGTGATGCCGGCCATGCCGGTGACGACTACACGCTTCATCAGCACAAACCGCCATTGACTGCGAGAACCTGGCGGGTAATGTACGCCGCCTCGCTGGACATCAGGAAGTTCACCGCACCGGCGACTTCCTCCGGTGTGCCCATGCGGCCGGTCGGAATCATCTTGAGGATCTCGTCCACTGGCACCTGTTCGTCGAGAATCTCGGTATCGATCAGGCCTGGAGCCACGCAGTTGACGGTGATCTTGCGTTTGGCCAGCTCGATGGCCAGAGCCTTGGCGGCACCGATCACACCGGCCTTGGAGGCACTGTAGTTGACCTGGCCGCGGTTACCGACCAGCCCCGATACCGAGGTGATGCAGACGATGCGTCCCGCTGCGCGACGGCGGATCATCGGCATGGTCAGCGGGTGCAGCACGTTGTAGAAGCCGTCCAGGTTGGTGCGCAGCACCTGATCCCAGTCGTCTTCGGAGAGCGCCGGGAAGGCACCGTCGCGGGTCAGGCCGGCGTTGCAGACCACGCCGTAGTAGGCGCCGTGGGCTTGGATATCGGCTTCCAGTGCTTCGCGGCAGGCAGCACGGTCGGAGACGTCGAATTGCAGGATGCGCACTTGGCGTCCCATTTCGGCGATCTGCACCTGAACGGCTTCGGCTTCATCGCGGCGCGAACGGCAGTGCAGGACGATGTCATGACCCGAGTGGGCCAGGCGCAAGGCGATGGCGCGGCCGATGCCGCGGCTGGAGCCAGTGACGAGGATGGTTTCAGTCATGGGAGGGTTCTTGCGGTTCTTGTAGATAGACCGCCGGTTGCGGCGGGCGGAATACATTGAGGCGGGCTTCGGCATGTATCTCGTGGCCTTCGATATGACACTCGAACACGCCCATGCCGCTTTCGTCCTGTAGTGAACACAGGGCGCGGATGCGCAATTCGCTGCCAGCCGGGAAACGCTCGACGTTGCAACTGTATTTGCGCGTGCCGAGCAGAAAGCCCAGCTCCACCGGCAAACCGGCGCGCTTGGCCTGGATACCGGCGAAAGCGGCGATGGCCTGCGCCATCAGCTCGATGCCGATCCAGGCCGGCAGGCTGCCGTCGCTGTCGCTGAGCAGACCGTCGGGGCGTACCCTGAGGCGCACCTCTATCGCTTCCGTGTCGCAGCTCAGCACTTCATCGAGCAGCACCATATCGCCGGCGTGGGGTACCAGTTCGGCTACGGGCCATAGGCTCATGGCGCATCTCCGATAATCAGTGCGATGTTGTTACCGCCAAAGGCGAAGGAGTTGCTCATCAGGTGGCGGTCTTGTTGGCGCTGCAGGCGCTCTCCCGGCTGGGTCAGTTGCAGCGGCTGCAACTGCGGGTCGCATTGCCCGTCCCATAGGTGCGGTGGCAGCAGCGCAAGGGGGTTGTGCTCGCTCAGGGTCAGCCAGCAGAAGGCGGCTTCCAGCGCGCCGGCTGCACCTAGGGTATGCCCGGTCATGGGTTTGCTCGAGGAGCAGGCCACGCCACCAGGAAACAGGTTGTGGACAGCTTTGCTTTCCATTGCGTCGTTGTGCCGGGTGGCGGTGCCGTGCAGGTTGAGGTAGTCGATCTGGGCGGGCTCCAGCCTGGCGCTGGCCAAGGCTTTCTCCATCGCGCTACGGGCGCCGAGGCCGTCCGGGTGCGGGGCGGAAATGTGGTGGGCGTCTGAGCTGGCGCCACCGCCGAAAAAGGCGATGGGGGCCTGCTCGCGGGTCATCAGGAAGAGTGCCGCCGCTTCGCCGATGTTGATACCGTTGCGGTTCACCGAGAACGGATTGCACGGCGCGGGCGAAACCGCTTCCAGCGCGGAGAAACCGTTGAGGGTGAGGCGGCACAGGCTGTCCACGCCGCCACAGATCACCGCGTCGCAAATGCCTTGCTGAAGCAGGCGATGAGCGCTGAGCAGGGCACGAGCGCTGGAGGTACAGGCTGTGGACTGACAATAGACGGGCCCCGTCAGGCCCAGCCATTCGGCGAGAAAGGTGGCCGGTGCGGCCATTTCCTGTTGGGCGTAGGTATATTCGCGTGGCAATTGGCCGTCCTGAACGTAGCGGGCGATGTGCTCACTGGCTTCGCGAATGCCCGAGGTACTGGTACCCAGCACCAGACCGACACGCAACGTACCGTGCTGACGGATAGCCTGGCGCAGCTCGGGCTCGATCTGCAGTGCCGCCGCCAGGAGCAACTGGTTGTTGCGGCTGTGCGCGGCCTCGAAGCCTGCGGGCATCGCTGGCAATTCGGCGTGTACGGCACCCACGGTCACTTGGCGCCCGCTGACCCAGCCATTCTCTGCGCGCATACCACTGCTATCGCCAGCGAACAGCGCATCGGCAACGGCCTGTTTGCCGGCACCGAGGGCGCAGACAACTCCGAGTGCGTTGAGGTAGCTAGGTATCAATTGCGGTCTTCCTGATTCAATACGCTTATCCGGTAGCTCAGCCGAGGTTCTGCGAGGCTGAAGCTCAGTGCGGTGCGGTAGTTTACCTGCCAGTGCGGTGCCAGCTCGCGGCTCCCGTCGGCTCGCCGTCGCCAGGTGTCGGCAGGGTAGCTGTGTGGCAGGGCAGTTTCTTCGCTGAGGGCGAACAGCAGGGCGGCGAACAACTCCCGGGCCTCGGGGTTGGGTGGTAGCAGGCCGTCATTGTGCCAGGTGCCGGCTTGCAGGCGCTGGCGGGCCAGCGGCATCCCCAGCGGGTCGAGCAATGACCAGCGCAGAGCCTGATCTTCACGCTGGATCACCAGCAGCCAGTCCTCTCGGCTCGCGCCTTGCTGGCGCTGGATCTGCAGGCTCAGCGGCAATTGGGCGACGAGCGCCGGCATTCTCTCGGGCAGCGGCGTGCGCGCGGCACAGGCCGCGAGCAGAAGGCTGGCGAGAAGCAGAACAAGGCGGCTCATAGCGGTTTGCGGGCCACCACGTTGAGCAGGGTTTCGTTGCGCTGGCCGACGGGCTTCGGCCGCATCAGACCCCAGCGTTCGAGCAGCCCGAAGTCCTTGGCCCGGCTCCACCACAGGTAGGGGTAGGAGATGCCGTCGGCGGCGAACTCGAAGCCCTGAGCGCTGAGCATGTCCAGGTATTGCTGGGCGCTACGCTGGACGTGCATCGGGTGACGGAACAACCAGCGAATCACCCAGGTGTCGATGTAGTACTTGGTCGACTCGGCCAGCAGTAGTCGGCCGCCGGGCTTGAGCACGCGCCAGAACTCGGCTAGCGCCTTCTCTTGCTCCACCAGATGGTGCAGCGTCTGGTGGCAGAACAACAGGTCGACGCTGGCGTCGGGCAGGTCGATGGCGGCGCAATCGCTTGCCACCAGCTCGACCTCGAGGCCCAGGCGCTCGGCTTCGTGGCGTGAGCAATCGAGGCTGTGTGGATCGGCATCGAGACCGATCAGGCGGGCTGGAGCGAAGGCTTGCTGCAGCAGACGGAATGAGCGCCCCTGGCCGCAACCTGCATCGAGCAACACTGGTGCTTGCGGCTGAGACGCACCAAGCAGGCGCTGCAGGTCGTTGATGGCCACGCGCAGCACATGGTGTTGCCACACGTGGCTTTGCAGGAACCAGAAGCCGAAGCGGGTTTCTTCGACATAGGTGGCCGCTACGGGGTGGTCGCTGTTCATCGACACTCCTTTGTCAGTTCGGGGGCGCAGAACTCTGCCAGCACGCCGAGCCGGCGCTTGGGTTCTGCCACGTAGGGGTTCTGGGTATCCCAGGCGTAACCGGCGAGAATCGAGCTGATCATGCGGCGGATATCCGGTGATGCGTTTTCGTAGTAGATCACGTCCTGGAAGGAGCCATCGTACCAACCCTGCACGTAGACACGGAACGTATCCACGCCGCGCTTGAGCGGCAGGGCGAATTCCTGCTCCCAGTCCACCCTCTCGCCGCTCAGCTGGCGATGTAGCAAGCCTGCAGCCATGCTCGCCGAGCGCATGGCGATGGTCACACCGGAGCTGAATACCGGGTCGAGGAACTCGGCGGCATTGCCCAACAGGGCGAAGCCCGGCCCGTGCAGGCTCTTGACGTTGGCCGAGTAACCGTCGATCTCGCGTGCTGGGGTATCCCACACGGAGTTGGCCAGCACCTTGCTCAGTGACGGTGTCTCGGCGACGAACTGTTTAAGGCAGGCGTCGAGATCCTGAGGATAGTTTTCATAGTGCTCGGCTGCAGCGACCACGCCCAGCGAGCAGTGGCCGTTGCTGAACGGAATCGTCCAGAACCACACGTCGCGCAAGGTCGGATGGGTGGTGATGAGGATCATCTCGCGGTTGAAGCCCGAGGCTGGGTCGATATTGTCCTCAATGTGGGTGAACACCGCGCGGCGCACCGGGAATGTCGATGGCGTATCGAGGTCGAGCAGGCGGGGCAGAACTCGGCCGTAGCCACTGGCATCGAGGACGAAGGCACATTCGACTTGGTACTCATGCGCATCGATGAGGCGGCGTACGCACAGGCGCGGGCAGTCACCCGAGAAGTCGGCAGCGAAGATTTCCTCTTCATAACGAATCTCCACACCCTGACGCGCGGCTTCGTCGGCCAAGAGCTTGTCGAAGTCGGCGCGGGTCACCTGGTAGGTCGAGCCCTTGCCCTCGGTGAATTTGTCGCGAAAATCGAAGCTGGTGTAACGCTCGCCCCAGGCGAACGCGGCTCCATGCTTGGTCTGGAAGCCTACGGCCTGGACGGCTTCGAGCATCCCGGCTTCCTCGACGAAATCCAGGCAGTGCGAGAGCAGGCTCTCACCAATGGAAAAGCGTGGGAAGCGCTGACGCTCCAGCACCAGTACGTCATGCCCCTGGCGTTTGAGAATGGCTGCCGCGATTGCTCCGGACGGGCCTGCACCGATAACGACGATCTGACGCTGTTCGATTTCAGGAGATTGCATGACGATTTCTTCGCCTCAAGGTTGTGGGCAGGCCTGGCGCATCGTGCGCTGAATTGGATGGGTAACGACTAACGTAGGTTGGGTCATGCCGGTTGCGCCTCGGCCTGTCTGTCACCCGCCCAGGGAGCCAGGAGGAAGCTGAAGATCAGGCCGATGCTGATGGTCAGACCGAAATTGCTCACCGCCGGTGTGCTCGATAAGGCCAGCAGGCCAAAAGACAGCCAGGTGGTCATGGCCGACAGCACTGTGCCGAGCAGGCTGGTGGCCGCTCCGCCAACCCTTTCGCGGATCAGGATGGCGTAGTCGACGCCGATGGCGGTGACCAGCAAGAGGCCGAACAGGCTGAACAGCGTCAAAGGCTGTCCCAGCCAGCCCAGGCAGGCCAGGCTGGCCAATGCCGCCAGCAGCGAGACGGCCAGCACACGAGCGGCACCGCGTGCGCCGAATGGGATGCACAGGATGGCGAAGATCAACAGACAGGAGGCCAGCTTGAGTTCCGCTGTACTGACTTGGGTGGCGGCGAACAGGCGATTGAGCTCGCCGAGGCGGTCAACCAGTTTCACTCCGGCGAGCCCCTCGGCCAGGGGCGCCAGAAGATCGCTGTCACTCAGACCTTGCAGGCTGACCAGTCCAGCGACTTGGCCGTCATCCGTCGGCCCTAGCCAGAGCGGTCGCCACGGTTCGCCCAGTGGGCCTGCCAGCACCTGTGCGATCCCAGCTATGGGCAAGGTTTGCAGGTGCTTCACTTCCTGCTCGATGGCTTGAGCCGGAATACCCAGTTCGGTGAGCGGGGCACTGGCAAGTGGAAGCTTTGTCAGTGCTTGTCGCAAGGCTTCCTGTTGTGTCTGGGACGCGATCAGTTGGCTCAGGGCCTGGTAGCTCGTCAACTGACCTCGCTGCTCCAGTTCGTCGAGGCGCTGGCTCAACTGCTGTTGACGCTGCAGCAACTGCTCTTCGTCCTGACCGCGTACCAGGAAGAACTGGCTGGTGGGCTGCATGCCGATGATCTGGCTGATGGCTTTCGATTGTTCCGGTAACTGTGGCGGCACGCTGGCCCACTGGCGCAGGTCGTCCTTGTGCGAAAGCTGCAGCAGACCGCCGATGCAGAACAGCGCGAAGATCGCCAGCAGCCAGGGGGTAGACAGTCGGCGTAGCAGGGCCTCACGCCATCTGAGCAGGCGTTGCGCTTGCGCCAGTGGCGGCTGCCAGGGGCGAATCTCGACCTTGCCTAGCAGGGGGGGCAGCAAGAACAGGGTGCTCAGGTAGGCGCCGAGCAGGCCGGCTGCGGAGAAGATCGCCACCTGCTTGAGGGCTGGAAAGGGGGTGAAAGCCAGAGCCAGATAGCCGATGACGTTGGTCACCAGGCCGAGGCTCAGGCCGAGCAGGGTGACGCGCAGCGCCCGCCAGCTATCCCAGGGCTGCAGCGTCCAGCTCTTCGACAGCAGGTGCAGGGGGTAGTCGATGGCCACGCCGATCAGGCTGGCGCCTAGCACCAGGGTCATGACGTGGATATGGCCGAACACCGCGACGCAGGCCGTGAGCCCGGCAAGCACGCCGATGGCGACGGGAACGAACGCCAGCAAGACGCGCACCCGGCGAAACACCAGCAGCATCATCAACAGGGCGCCTGTGCTGGCGATGCTGCCCATCAGGCTGATCTCGCGAGTGGCCTCGCGCTGACCGTGGGCGGAGTACAGCAGCCCGCTGCCGGCGAGCAGTTGGCCGCCGCGCGCCTGCACTTCCTGGCGGGTTTGGCTGACCAGATCGTCTACCGCCAGTGCCAGGTTGCCATCGAAGGCGTCAGCCTTGGTGCGGGCGCGCAGCAGCGCCCAGGTGGTGCCTGCGCTTTCGGCGATCAGGGCACCGCTGAGGTCGACCTGAATATTGTTGTGATGTGGGAGATTGTTCTCGACCAGGCTACTCAGACCGAGCAGGTCGTCGTTGCTGGTGACCGCGCCATGGCTACCGAACGGGTCGAACAGATCCTGCATGCGCCTTGCGACGAAAGCTTCCGGTTTGTCGATCAACAACTGGCGCTCGGCTGCCGGCAGAAGCGCCAGGCGTTGATCCAGCAGTTGCTGGCGCAGGCTGGACAGGTCTGCCTGAACATCCCACTGCACTTTCTCGAATAGCGCCTGTTGCTGCCAGCGCTTACCCAGCTCGGCAGCCAGTGCCAGCGCTCGTTCGCGCTGCGGGTGGCTGATCAGCACCAGCAGTTCGCGGTTGAGCGGCTCCTGCATGCGCTGTACGGCTTGTTCTTGCAGTGCGTTCGGCTTGCCGCTGGGTACCAGCTCCAGCAGGTTGGCCGAGACGGGGGCGCCGGCGCGCCATTGCCAGGCGGCGACGGCGCACAGCAGAAGCAGGGCGAGCGGGAAGAGCCGTGACCCCCAGTATTCAATTCTGGAAGTCATGTCGCTCCGAGTCGCTCAGGGCGTTGTCAGCCTGGCTGTTCTCCAGGCGTAGCACGGTGCTGTCGCCCTGGGTTTCCTGCAGCTCGATACGCTGTACCAGGGCGCCGCCGTTGATGTGGATACCTTTGAAAATCTGCTTGAGCAGCACGCTGCGCGGGGCCAGGTCGAGCTGCCAGGCTTCGGCGCTGCCGCTCAGGCTCAGATCGAAGTCCTGGCGCAGGCCGCTGGTGTCGCCCTTGAGCACGGCAAGGAACAGGCGATTCTGCCGAGCGCTGGCGCTCTGTTGGGCGACGAGCTGCCAGCCCTGCTCGCTACGCCGGGCGATGCCTTGCTTGGCGATGCGGTAGTCTTGCTGCAATGGGTGCTCGAGCAGCCAGAGCAGGCCATGGTTCTTGGCGAGGACGAAGCGGCCACGGCTGACCAGTGGTTGCGGCAGGGCGCGCAGGTGCTTTTCCTGAATGAACTGGCCGCGCACCACCTCCGGCTGACCGAGCTGGGCGCTGAGCTGGTTGAGGTCGAAAGCCTGCGCAAGCTGGGCCATGGTGGCGAGGGTCAAACCCAGCGCCGCAGAGAGAAGGCGTGTCACGCGATGGCCCTCTGCACGGCATCGAGAAAGACCTGCGGCGAGTTGAATTGCATTTCTCGTGTGGCGATTTCCACGGCCACTTGCACGGTACTGCCACGGGTCATGCGCTCGCCCGTCTCGGCATCACTGATCAGGTAGTTGATCTTCAGGCGGCTTTCCCACTCCACCAGGTCGGCACGCACGATGATGCGTTGAGCGAACTGAGCGCCACGAACATAGCGCACCTGCAGGTCGATCACCGGCCAGGCGTAGCCGGAGTCGCGCATCTGCTGGTAGTTGTGACCGAGCTTGTCGAGCAGGGCACAGCGCGCCTGCTCGAAGTATTTGACGTAGTGCCCATGCCAGACGACTTCCATCATGTCGACGTCGTAGAACTGTACCTGCAGTTCGATTTCCGCCTGCAGCACACCGGCTTTACGCATACAGCCTCCAGTGCTGGGTGCGGATGCGCTCCAGGCACAGGCGCAGCTCGCCTTCCAGGGCACGGTCTTCGATCACCGGCGGGAAATCCTCGGCCAACTGAGTGCGCATAACCGCCAGCGGTGCGGGGATGTCGCGCTTGCCGGCGCGCTCGCGCAGCCACACGCCCTGGTTGGCGGCCAGCAGGGTGGCGGCGGCGACCTGTTCGGTCAGCTCCAGGCTGCGTAGCGCATCGCGCGCGGCGATGGTGCCCATGCTCACCTTGTCCTGGTTGTGGCATTCGGTGGAGCGCGAGAACACGCTGGCCGGGAGGGTGTTCTTCAAGGCTTCGGCGGTCCAGGCGCTGGCGCCGATTTGCACGGCTTTGAAACCGTGGTTGATCATCGTCGTGGCGGCCGGGGCACCGGACAGGTTGCTCGGCAGACCATGGTTGTAGCGGGTATCGACCAGCAGGGCGAGCTGGCGGTCGAGTAGATCGGCGACGTTGCCGACCAGGTTCTTCAGGCTGTCCATGGCGAAGGCGATATGCCCGCCGTAGAAGTGGCCACCATGTAGAGTGCGCTCGGTTTCGGCGTCGAACAGCGGGTTGTCGTTGGCGCTGTTGAGTTCGATCTCGATGAACTGGCGCAGCAGCCCCAGGCTGTCGGCCAGTACCCCGAGCACGTGTGGCGCGCAGCGGATCGAGTAGCGATCCTGCAGGCGATGCAGCGGCGGCAGCGGCGCCTCGACAGCCAGGTCCTGGCGAATCCAGGCGGCGACCTGGGTCTGCCCGGGGTGCGGCTTGGCGGCGAACAGACGCTCGTCGAAGTGCTCCGGGTTGCCTTCCAGGGCGATCACGTTGAGCGCGGTGGTGCGTGTCGCCAGTTTCAGCAGATAGTCGGCACGGGCATAGGCCAGGCAGGCCAGGGCGGTCATCACAGCGGTGCCGTTCATCAGCGCCAGGGCTTCCTTCGGACGCAGGGTCAGCGGCGTCCAACCCAGTTCGCGGTGCACGTCGGCGGCGCTGCAGCGCTCGCCCTTGTACAGCACGTCGCGCTCGCCACTGAGAGTGGCGGCGACGTAGGACAGCGGGGTCAGATCGCCGCTGGCGCCGACCGAGCCTTCTTCCGGGATCAAGGGCAGCACGTCGTGCTCGATGAACGCCTGCAAGCGCTCCAGCAATTCCACGCGTACCCCTGACACACCATGGCACAGCGACTGCAAGCGGGCGGCGAGCACCGCACGAGTGCTGGGGGCGTCAAGCACTTTGCCCAGGCCACAACCGTGGAAAGTGAACAGATGTTGGGGCAATGCCTCGACCTGATGCAGCGGCACCGCGACCACGCAGGAGTCGCCGTAGCCGGTGGTGACGCCATAGATCACGCCTTCCTTGTCCAGCAGGGTGTCGAGAAAACGCGCGCCCTTGGCGATCTTCTCGCGGTAGGCCGGATCGCCCTGCAACTGGGCGCGGGCCTGGCGCTGGGACAGGGCTACGATGTTCTCGATGGTCAGGGCGCGCTCGCCGAAGATCACCGGCTCAGGCTGGTATGTCGTCATCTCGCTTCCAGAAGGGGTAGAAGTTGAACCATTGTTGTGGCGCGTCCAGGCAATGCTCGCCCAGGCGCTGTGCATAGCGTTGCGCCCACTCGGTAATGACTCGCTCGCGGTCGCGACGCGTCCATTGCACGCTGTCGGCAAAATGTTCGAGGCGTACCTGATAGTGGCCATCGATCTTCAGGCAGTGCACCAGGCTCACCGGGCACTGCAGCAGCCCGGCCAGCAGCCAGGGGCCTTGCGGGAATGCAGCGGGATGGCCGAGGAAGTCGACCACGGCATGGCGGGCGCCATGCAGCGGTACGCGATCACCGGCGATGGCCAGCCATTCGCCGCGTTCGAGGCGTTCGGCCAGTTGCAGCATGATCGCCGGGTCCAGCTCGCTGACCTGGATCAGGCGCAGATGGCTGGCGCCTGACTCGCCGAGCAGACGGTTGAAGCGCTCGGCATGCTTGGTATGCACCAGCACGTTCATGCGTACGCGCTCGCCCAGTTCGGCCAGGGCGCGGCAGACTTCCAGGTTGCCCAGATGGGCACCGACCAGCAATTGCCCACGGCTGCCGTCGTGCAGGCTGGCGCGCATATCGTCAGGGTCGACGAGCTGCAGTTGCTGTAGCGGCAAGCGGCCGTTCCACACATCCAGCTTGTCCAGCAGGCTGTCGGCGAAGGCGAGGAACTGGCGCAGCACGGAGCCGGATGTGGGGCGCAGCTCGGGGCGTCGGCCCCAGGTCGCGAGGTTGTTCTGGTACTCGGCGATACTGGCGCGCGCGCGCCGGCCAAAGACGAAGAAGTACAGGACGATCAGGTACAAAAGTGGCGTCAGTGGGCGGCGGCCCAGAAGGCGCACGGCGGCAGCGGTAAAGCGCATCAGCAGGAAGCTGCCGCGCTCGCCCTGCTTGGCCCAGTGACCTTTTGCCCCTGTCGCGCTCATGCGGTCAACCTGCGCCAGATGATCCGTGGTGCACGCACCAGCATGCCGAAGAATAGTCTGGCGTGCATGCAGGAAATCAGCAGGTTGTCATGCCACAGGCGAAAGTGCGAGAGGCCGTCCTCCGGGTAGTGAACACGGGTCGGTAGCCAGAGCATGGGCTGCTCGCGCCAGGCCATACGCACCAGAATCTCGGTGTCGAAGTCCATGCGGCGGCCAAGCTTGACCGTATCGAGCAGCGCCAGGGTCGCGCGCAGTGGGTAGACGCGAAAGCCACACATGGAGTCGCGAATCTGCAACGACAAGCAGTTGATCCACACCCAGATGTGGGTCAGGTAGCGGGCGTAGAGGCGACCCCTTGGTATGCTCGCATCATATTCCGGGTAGCCGCAGATCATTGCCTGAGGATGCTGCCGCGCTGTGTCCAGAAAAGTCTCGAGCTTGCTCAGGTCATGCTGAGCGTCGGCATCCACCTGCAGTGCATGGCTGTAGCCAAGCCGCGCTGCTTCGCGCAGGCCGGCCGTCACCGCGCCGCCCTTGCCCTGGTTGATCGGCAGACGCAGCAGGTGAACCTGCGGTTGTCGAACCAATTCGTCCATGACTGCTGCGCAGGCCGCATGCGAGCCATCGTCCACCAGCAGGCAGGGCAGGCCAGCCTTGCGCAGTGCCTCGACAACCCCAGGCAGAGGCTGCTCGTGGTTGTAGACCGGGATAACCGCGCAGGGCAGGAAGCCTGACTCAGACATGGGCCTGCTCCAGTAGGATGCGTCCGGAGGAGCAGGCTGCTTCGCCATTGTGGTAGGCGAAATAAAGCTTGCCGCGCTCTGCATCGAAACGCAGGGATAGCTGCAGGGTGTCGCCGGGGCGCACCAACTGCTGGAACTTGAGCACTTCCATACCGGCGAAGCTTGGCGGCAGGTCGGTGATCAGTTGGCGCGCCAGATGCTGAGCCCAATCGACCTGCACCACACCCGGTAGCACCGGAGTCTTGGGGAAGTGGCCGGTAAAGTGGGCAAGATCCAGTGGCACGGACAGTTGCAGCAGCCACTCGCCATCGCGTTCTTTGATGCTGATGGGTTCAACCCGTGTAGGCCGTGGCGCAGCCAGCAGGGCGTCGATCTGGCTCTGTGGCAGCTTGCCCTGGCTGCTGTAAGGGAGTTCCGGTAACAGGCGCCAGCGGCGCGGCAAGGCAATGACTTCGCAATGCTCGGCCAGATGTTTACGCAGGGTCTCGGTCAGTGTACGGCGGCCCTGGTTGCGCAGTGCGTGCAGGCCTTCAGGGCTCAGCGCCAGCACGGCACCTAGGAAGGCGCGGCCTTCCTGAATGACACCCAGGCGCGCATCGGCAACCCAATCATGGTGGATCAATGCCTGCTCGATCATGGGCAGGGAGATACGTTTCTCCTCCAGTTTGACGATGCGATCGAGCCGTCCGCGCAGGACGAAGCGACCATCCGTGCCCAGCTCGGCGGCGTCCGCACTCTGCTCAATATGCCCGACTGCTAGATAGGGCGAGGTGATGCGCAGGGCGCCGGCCTCATCCAGGCTTAGCTGGACGCCTGAGAATGGCTGCCAGGCTGTGTCGCCCTGGCGCCAGCCGATGCCGCCCGTCTCCGAGCTTCCGTAGATTTCCGTCGGCCACTGACCCAGGCACTGCTGCAGTGCTTGGGCCGCTTCCGCCGGCAGGGAGCCGCCGGAGGAAAACACCTGTTTGACGCGGCTCAGCGCCGGCCAGTCGAGGTTGTCGCCCATGCGCTTGAGCAAGGCCGGGCTGGCTACCCAGGCAAAGTCGCTCTGGCCAAGACTGGCCTGCTGCAGGTCTTCAGGAAAGGGCAGCGTGCGGCGGTACAGCGGGCGACCGGCGCACAGTGGCCAGAGCAGGCGGAACAGCAGGCCGTAGATATGCTGACAGGCGACACTGCCGAGGATAGTGGCCTGGCCCAGGTTCTCACCCCACAAATGCTCCAGGGCTTCGACCTCGTTGCTCAGTTGCTCCAGGCTCTTGTCGATCAGTTTGGGCTCGCCGCTGGAACCTGAGGTGCACAGCGTCAGGTGGCAGTGCTCGGGCAGCAGGTGGGCGCCAGGCAGAGGCTCGGCATCCAGCTCGCTCAGGTCGTCCAGCCACAGGTCAACCTGATCTGTCAGGCGCTGGCGTGTCTGCGTCTGGGCGTCGGCGGGCAGCAACACCTGCACCCCGGCGCGCCAGGCGCCGAGCAGGGCGATGGCTAGCTCGCCGGCATCCTCCAGATACAGCGCCACGCGCTCCACGCTTCGCGCCTGCAGAGCGGCAGCCAGGCGCAAGGCGCGTTCGCGCAACTGCGGATGATGCAGGGCCGGTTCCAGGGCAACCTGGCGCTCGGGGTCAGCTTCCAGCAGCAGGTCGGTGATAGGTAACCAGGTCATTCGTGCTTCCTTACCTGCTGACGGATCAACCATTCGCCAGCGAACAACAGGCCGATCAGGCCGTAAGAGATAAATCCGGTGTAGAGCGTCCACCAGGAAAGCGGTGCCCACATCGCCAGTGCCATCAGCAGCACGGTATTACCGAGGAAGAACAGGGCCCAGACCTTGGTGACGGTGCGGGTGTAGCGCACCGCGACGTCCGGCAGCTGCGGCTCACGCAGACGTGCCAGGCGCTCCACCAGCGGCGGGCCGAACTTCAGGCTGAGGCCGAACAGCGCCAGCAGCATCAGGTTGAGCAATACCGGGTACCAGCGCAGCAGGGCCGGCTCGTCCGCAACTGCGAGCAGCAGGCAGAACGCCAGCGCCGCCACGGCCAGCCACAGACCTCCGGGGCGGCGACGTGCCGTCAACGCACGGGCCAGCCAGAGCCCGCCGAGCAACGCAGCGAACACTCGTGGCGACCAGTGTTCCATGCCGTAGTAGACGGCGAAGGGATAGAGGATGCCGGCGATCAGCAGCAGCAGGCCAAACAGGCGCGCCATGGGGTCAGGCTTGGGCCTGGGGCGTGTCGTTGATCAGGCGGTATACGGCTTCCACCACGTCGCCGACGCTACGTACGCTCTTGAACTCCTCGGCCGCCAGCTTGCGCCCGGTCTGGCGCTTGATATGGTCGATCAGGTCGACGGCATCGATGCTGTCGATCTCCAGGTCTTCGTAGAGGTTCGCATCCAGGGTTACGCGCTCGGCATCCAATTCGAACAACTCCACCAGTGCGCTGCGCAAGGTGGCGAAGATTTCATCGCGGGTTTGCATGGGCGGTAATCCTCAGGCGGCCTGGCGGGCGGAGATGAACTCGGCCAGGCTGGCGACATTGGCGAAGTGCTTGCGGGTGTCCTTGGCTTCGGCGTCGATCTTGATGCCGAAGCGCTTCTGAATCGCCAGGCCCAGCTCCAGGGCATCCACCGAGTCCAGGCCGAGCCCCTCGCCAAACAGGGTCTGCTCCGTGCCAATATCGTCGGCGCTCATGTCCTCGAGACCCAAGGCATCGATGATCAGGTTCTTGATTTCAAGTTGTAGATCGCTCATCTGTTGCGAGCTCCTTCATGAAGTGTTGGTGTAGACGGTCATTGAGCTTACGCGACGCAATAGGCAGTGGAGCCTGCTCGGTGAATTGTCGTGGGTCGATATCCTCGCCGACGCGTAAACGAAAGTGAAAACGGCGTGATGGAATGCTGTACCAAGGCTCGGCTTTGGTCAGGGTGGTGGGCGTTACGCTGATCACCACGGGCGTGACGATGCTGGCGCCGCGTACGGCGATAGCCGCCGCACCACGATGAAACTCCGGGTTGTTGCCGGGAACGGTGCGCGTCCCTTCAGGGAAAACGATCAAGGTCTCGCCGCTCTGCAGGGCGCCGGCGGCCTCATCTAGCATGTCCAGGCTGCCGCTGTTGCTGATGTACTGGGCAGCGCGGATCGGCCCCCGCATACAGGGGTTGTCCCACAGGCTCTGTTTGACGACACAGTTGGCGTCGCGAATAAACGCGATCAGTACCACGACATCGATAAGCGACGGGTGATTGGCGATCACCATTTGCCCAGGGCGGCCAAGGCGCTCGGCACCCTCGACCTCATAGGTGAGTACGCCTGTGCGGTACATGAACTGGACGAACACGCGAAAGGTCCAGCTAACCACTGCGCGAGCACGCGTGCGACGACGCAGGATATCGCCAGGCAGCAGCGCGAGCAGGGGAAACACCAGCACGCGCAGCAGTACGCCGCCGATGCCGAACAGGGCAAAGCTCAGTGCGGTAGCAATCAGCCTCCAGGCATAGGGGGGGCTGTAGGGGCTCAGTCTTCGTTGCGTGACCAGATCCATTGGCGGCCTTTGCAGTAGTGAATCAGCGTTCGCTGCTCGCCGTAGAAGGCGCGCAGCAGGTTCAGTGGGTGTGGCCAGGCGGCGGGTATACCAGAATCGGCAGGGGCGAGGCTCAAGGTCCAGGTTCTGCCTGGTTTCAGCAGCAGAGCCAGCGCGTAGGAAAAGGGTATGTCATCTATATGTGACGTGTAGAGGTCAGGCGGTAACTCTTCAGCGATGACCAGCAACACAGCAGGAGCACCTTCCGCAAGCAGGCCGTTGGCTTCGAGCAGGGCCTGCTCCAGGCCATCTCCGGCGGCTGACATTGCAGTCATTTCGCTGGTGTCGTTGCGCAGGATTGACCACAAGCCGATGATGGCATTGTGTACTGACAGGCTGAACTGGGTCGGGGATAGCGGCTCGTCTTTCGCCAGCTCGCCGAGTATCGCCAGCGTCCGTGGCGTCTCGCCGTGGCGTGACGCGAAAACCAGTGGTAGGGCGCCTTGCTCATCGGCCAGTGGCCACGCCACATGGAACATCATCCGCGCCAGTCGGCTGAGGCGCCTGCGCTGCATGGCGGGCAGAAAGCTCACGTCAGGTTGTTGCTGGTCGTCGGGCACGACTTTGGGGGCGTTGCACCAGGCACGCCAATCATCCATTGACTCTAAGCCCGGAGCCCAGGCGCGCCATCCTTCGATCTGGAAATTCATAGCACGAGGCTTTTCGCCACTCCGGGCAGACTGGTGGGCACGAAAAGGCGCCTGAAAGAAACAGTGTCAGTCAGTGCCGTGGCATAGTGCCGGTATTAATTCGGGCGGGCATTATCTAGATGCGCGTGGAACTGTGCAAATGTTGCGCAGTGTCTTCTGATGGATGGATGATGGCGCAGGGGGCTGCGTCTCGTGCTTGTCATGGGCTTTGCATAGAATTTGTAACGTTCGAGATCGGGGAGAGCAACGATGCGACGTGTGGTGTTCAACCAGAAAGGCGGCGTGGGCAAATCCAGTATTGCCTGCAATCTCGCAGCGGTGAGTGCGGCGCAGGGCTACCGCACTCTGCTGGTCGACCTGGACGCCCAGGCCAATTCGACCCATTACCTCACCGGGCTGACTGGCGACGAGATCCCGGTGGGCATTGCCGATTTCTTCAAGCAGACGCTGTCGTCCGGCCCCTTCGCCAAGAAAGGCAAGGTGGACATCTACGAGACGCCATTCGACAACCTGCACGTGATCACCGCCACGGCGGAACTGGCGGAGCTGCAGCCCAAGCTGGAGCAGAAGCACAAGATCAACAAGCTGCGCAAACTCCTCGACGAGCTGAGCGAAGACTACGAGCACATCTACCTGGACACGCCGCCGGCGCTGAACTTCTACACCGTATCGGCGCTGATCGCGGCGGACCGTGTGCTGATTCCCTTCGACTGCGACAGCTTTTCGCGCAATGCCTTGTACGGGCTGCTGGCCGAACTCGAAGAGCTCAAGGAAGACCACAACGAGAAGCTGGAAGTGGAAGGCATCGTGGTCAACCAGTTCCAGCCGCGTGCCGTGCTGCCGCAGCAGTTGCTTGACGAGCTGATCGCCGAAGGGCTGCCGGTGCTGCCGGTGAACCTGATGAGTTCGGTGAAGATGCGCGAATCGCACCAGGTATGCACGCCGCTGATCCATCTGGATGCACGGCACAAGCTGACCCAGCAGTTCGTAGAGCTGCACGATCTGCTCAACGCCTGAGTCAACAAGAACGCCGCGACTGCCTCAGGCAGGCCGCGGCGTTTGCCTTTCAGGCGTTCAGCGCACTACGAACACGTCGCACGGTGCCTTGTGCAGGAAGTGCTGCGCCAGGCTGCCCAGCAAGGCCTGGGAGAAGGCGCTGCGGCCATGGCTGCCGAGTACCAGCAGCTCGCTGCGACGAACCTTGATCTGTTCCTGCAGGCTGCGCAGGATGCCGCCTTGCAGCACTTCATGGCTCAGCGTCGGGCCACCAGGCGGTAGCAGCAGCGCTTCGTCGTGCAACAACTGGCTGATCAGGCCGCGCTGGGTCTCTAGCTGTTCAGCGATCTGCTTGGGCGTGCCCTTGTCCGGCTCGAATACGTGCAGGGCATGCAGCTCGGCGCTGCCAGGCAGCAGTCGGTAAGCCTGGCCCAGGGCGCTGCAGGCGCACAGGGAAAAGTCCAGGGCGGCCACTGCACGCTGATAGGGGGCCGACTCGTTGCGGGCCACCAGCAACAGCGGCACGCTGCAACGCCGCGCGATGCGATCCAGGCTGGTGCCGGAAAAAAAATCATGGCGCTGTTGATGGCCGCCGAGCACCAGCAGGTCACAACCCGTCTCCTGCACCTGCTGCAGCACCACCTCCGATGGCTTGCCACTGAGCATGCGCAGCTCGGTGCCGGGCGGGGCGTACTGGGTCAGGCTGCGGTCGAGTGCCTGGCGGGCTTTGTCGTGCTGTTCGCTGCTCTGGCTCGGGTCGAGCACATGCAGGATCGTGAGGCGTGCATCGTGCTGCTTGGCGAGTTGACTGGCACGGCACAGGGCCATGTCGGCGGTGTCGCGCAGATCATGGGCAATGAGGATGTGGTGGTACATGGTGACGGTTCTCCTGCCGATACCCGTCGGCAATTTTATTGTGCCTGTTCAGATAGCCGCTCTTTTGACGTATGGCAAGGCCAGGGACTGTTACCGATTACGAATGCAGGCAGCGGCTGTCTTCAGCGTAAGCGCAATTGGTACTGGCCGCGACTTTCCGCGACCACTTCCGCGTTGCCGTCGGTCAGTTGCAGCTCCAGCAGGTAGTCCGCTTTGCCGTGCAGACCCGCTTGCTCCTGCAGTCGCGCGATGTCTTCCGGTGACAGCCGCGCCTCGACGCGGATATCGCCCATGGCCGGGCGACGAAAGCGCAGGTTCATGTCCTTGATCACAGGGTAGAAGCGCTCGGTGTCGAAGCTGGTGAGAAACAGCGCGCCGCCGGGCATTTCCGCCAGGGTGAACAGCGCGCCGGCATACATGCTGCCGATATGGTTCTGGTTGCCTTGCAGCGGCATGCACAGACGCACGAAACCGGGCTCCAGCACATCGGCCTTGAGGCCGCTGCGTTTGACGAAGGCAATCTGTTCTTCGGTAAGTTGGCGAGCGATCTTCTCGGGCGGCGGCATGGCGAAGCTCCTTGAACGGGGACTTCAACAGACTAAGGGGCGTTAAGCTCGTTGCAATTGACCGCAGCGTCCGTGGCGACTGACCGATGCGCTCAAGGATCCAGACACGTAGCCCGGATGCAATCCGGGGATAGCCAGCACGCTAGATACCCTGCTGGCGCAACCAGACCTGCAGTTGCGGCAGCGGCATGGCGCCGCTCTGACGCGCGACTTCGACGCCACCCTTGAACAGGATCAGGCTGGGGATCGAGCGAATGCCCAGTTGTCCGGCCAGGTTGGGGTTGGCTTCGCTGTCCAGCTTGCCCAGGCGACAGCGCGCCTGTAGCTGTGCGGCGGCTTGCTGGAAGGTCGGCGCGAAGGCCTGGCAGGGGCCGCACCAGCTGGCCCAGACATCCACCAGCAGGGGCAGGTCGCCCTTGAGCTGGCTGGCGAAGTTGCCTTGCGTCAGGGTGATGGGCGTGCCAGGCAGCACCTCGCTCTTGCAGCGCCCACAGCGTGGGGCATCGTCCAGGCGATCGGCGGGAATGCGGTTGAGTCCGTTGCAGTGCGGGCAGGGGATTAGCAGGGGATCGCTCATGATTCGGCTCCAGCGGCAATGATGCTTATCTGGAGCCGAAACCGTCGCTTTTCAAGCGCTCAGCCGCGCGCCGCTTCGAGCGCCTGGCTGAGGTCGGCGAGGATATCGTCGATATGCTCGATGCCGATCGACAGGCGCACCATGTCGCGTGGCACCCCGGCCTTCTGCAGTTCCTCGTCGCTGAGCTGGCGGTGGGTGGTGGACGCCGGATGGCAGGCCAGCGATTTGGCGTCGCCGATATTGACCAGACGCACCACCAGTTGCAGCGCATCGATGAAGCGCGCCCCAGCCTCCTGCCCGCCCTGTATGCCGAAGGAGAGGATCGCCGCCGGCTTGCCGGCGAAATAGCGTTGGGCCAGTTCATGCTCGGGGTGATCGGCCAGGCCGGCGTACTTCACCCAGGCCACCTGCGGATGGTTCTGCAGGTACTGCGCCACTTTCAGTGCGTTGTCGGTGTGCCGCTCCATGCGCAAGGCCAGGGTTTCCAAGCCTTGCAGGATGAGGAAGGCGTTGAACGGTGACAGCGCTGCGCCGGTGTTGCGCAGTGGCACCACGCGGCAGCGGCCGATGAAGGCGGCCGGGCCGAAGGCTTCGGTGTAGGTGACGCCGTGGTAGGACGGGTCGGGCGTGTTGAGCAGCGGGAAGCGCGTCTTGTTATCGGCCCAGGGGAACTGGCCAGAGTCGACCACGATGCCACCGATGCTGGTGCCGTGGCCGCCGATGTACTTGGTCAGCGAGTGCACGACGATATCCGCACCATGCTCGAACGGGCGGCAGAGAATCGGCGTGGCCACGGTATTGTCGACGATCAGCGGCACGCCATGGCGGTGAGCGGCGTCGGCCAGTGCCTGGAGGTCGACGATATTGCCGGCCGGGTTGCCGATGGATTCGCAGAACACCGCCTTGGTGCGCTCGTCGATCAGCGCTTCCAATGCGGCGATGTCATCGTGCGCGGCGAAGCGGGTCTGGATGCCGAAGCGTGGCAGGGTGTGGGCGAGCAGGTTGTAGGTGCCACCGTAGAGCTTGGCCACCGAGACGATGTTGTCGCCGGCTTCGGCCAGGGTCTGGATCGCATAGGTGATGGCCGCCATGCCGGAGGCCACGGCCAGGGCACCGACGCCGCCTTCCAGCGCCGCCACGCGTTCTTCGAGCACGGCGTTGGTGGGGTT
The DNA here is from genome assembly GCF_052156495.1 of Pseudomonas sp. NCHU5216. NCBI lineage: Bacteria > Pseudomonadati > Pseudomonadota > Gammaproteobacteria > Pseudomonadales > Pseudomonadaceae > Pseudomonas > Pseudomonas sp. NCHU5216. The sequence continues at coordinate 119,451 of NZ_JBQLIX010000008.1, forward strand.
CATGATGCGCGAGTAGATGTTGCCGGCCACCTTCAGGTCGAACAGGTCGGCACCATGCTGGGTGTCGTCGAAGGCAAAGGAGCTGGTCTGGTAGATCGGCACCGCCACCGCTTTGGTGCTGGGATCCGCGTCGTAGCCAGCGTGAATGGCCAGGGTTTCCAGTTTCATGCGCATGTTCCTTCAAGGGCAGATTGAAAGATTCGCAGCATGGATAAGGCTCAGGAGCCGGTCAATGCACGGAGGCGGCAAAACGCTACCCGGATTAGAACATTGCGTTCGCCGCTTATGCCGTCAAACCGGAGTCAGCGGGAAGAACCAGGGGATGACCACTGTCGCCACGCCCCACAGCAGCAGGTTCAAAGGGATGCCCACCTTCATGAAATCGGTGAAGCGATAACCGCCGGCGTTGTAGACGAAGGTGTTGGTCTGGTAGCCGATGGGGGTGGCGAAACTGGCGCTGGCGGCAAACATCACGGCCACCACGAAGGGGCGCGGGTCGATACCCAGATGCTGGGCCAGGCCGATGGCGATGGGCGTGACCAGTACCGCCACCGCATTGTTCGAGAGCATTTCGGTGAGTATCGAGGTCAGCAGGTAGATCAGGCTGAGCATCAGCAGCGGCCCCGCCCAGGGCAGCCAGCCCATGACATTCTCCACCAGCAGCCTGACCAGGCCCACCTTGTCCATGGCGATGCTGATGGCCAGCATGCCGAAGATCAGGCTGAGGATCTTCCAGTCCACCGCCTTGTAAGCGTCTTCCACGTCCAGGCAGCGAGTGGCCAGCACGGTCACTGCGCCGATGATCGCCAGGCCTTCGATGGGCATGACGCCAAAGGCCGCCAGCAGCATCACCGCCAGGGTGGCGAGGATGGCGATGGGCGCCTTGTCGCGGCGGAAGGCGCGCTCCTGCACGGCGTTGAGGCTGATCAGCTCGCCGTTGTCGGCGAAACGCTTGATTTGCGCCGGGGTGCCCTCCACCAGCATCACGTCGCCGAACTGCAACTGGAAATCGTCGAGGTTGCCCTGCACGTTCTCGTCCTGGCGGTGAATGGCCAGCACGGCGATGCCGTAACGTGCGGTGAGGTCGAGGTCGCGCATCGGGCGGTGGCTGTAACGCGAGTTACGCCCGACTATGGCCTCGGCAAGGATCACGTCATGGCTGCTGAGGGTCTCGAAGGCATCGCCGCGGTTGAAACTCAGATGACCGCTCTCGCGCAACTCCACCACGTCCTTGACCTGGCCATGCAGCATCAGGCGGTCGCCACTGGCCAGCAGGGTGTCGGCGCCGGGCTCGGTCAGCTCCTGCTCGTCGCGAAACAGCTTGAGCACCTGCAGGCCGCTGCCGCCGTTGAGGTTGGCCTCGTGCAGGGTCTTGCCGATCATCGGCGAGTCGTGGGGCACCAGCAGCTCGGTCATGAAGGTGCGCGACAGGTCGGGCCGTAGCTGGCGCGACAGGGTTTCCCGCTCCGGCAGCAGGCGATGACCGATGATCAGCAGATAGAGCATGCCGAAGGCCGCCATCACCAGGCCGACACCGGTGATCTCGAAGATGCCGAACGGCGCCATGCCCGCCTTGCGCGCCACGCCATCGACCAGAATGTTGGTGGAGGTGCCGATCATGGTCAGGGTGCCGCCGAGGATGGTGGCATAGGACAGCGGGATCAAAAGCTTGGAGGGCAGTGTGCCGGCCCGCCGCGCCAGGGCGATGGCCACCGGGGTGAGGATGGCCACCACCGGCGTATTGTTGAGGCAGGCGGACACCACCAGCGCGGTGACGGTGAGACCGGTGAGCACGCGAATGGGGCTGGTGCCGACCAGGTCACCCAGCCAGTTGCCCAGGGCGTCGATGCAGCCAGTGCGCTCCAGGGCAGCGGAGAGTACGAACATGCAGGCGATGGTCACCGGTGCCGAGTTGGACAGCACACTGAGCACTTCGCCCGGTGTCAGCAACTGGCTGACCAGCAAGGCGGCCACGGCGATGGCCGCGACGATGTCCGGGCTCCACTTCTCGCGGACGAAGGCATAGAGCACCCAGATCAGCAGGGCGCCGACGAAGAGGAGGGGGAGGGAGTCCCAGGGCATGAAAATCCTTGGCTGCGAATCTCGTACGAGGTATCGGCACGCACCGGGGCGGCCTGGCTGGGCGCCAAGATAGAGGGGTTCTTTTAGATAGTCTAAGAATGTTTGGGCAGATTGATATGCCTTTTCGATTTAACAGATAAGGGTTAGCCGGATACCTGAGGCCCCTCCGTCCACGGCTGACTTTACGACGAACAACTGATCTCCAGGTGCTTGCCCCACTCCGGCGGGCGCTCGGCGTAGCGTTCCTTGCCTGGTTGTTCGTCGAACGGGCGGGACAATACCGCGTGCAGTTCGCGCACCGGGCCATAGTCGCCGGCCTCGGCCGCCTCGATGGCCTGCTGCGCCAGGTAGTTGCGCAGGATGTACCTGGGGTTGACCGCGTGCATGCGCGCCCGGCGCTCGGCCTGCTCGCCAGCTTCGCGTTGGCAGCGCGTCAGGTAGTCCTGGCCCCAGGCATCGAAGCCGGCGAGATCGACGAAATCGTCGCGCACCACCTGCAATGCATCGGCAGGTGCGTGCTCGCCGAGGCGGCGGAAGAACAGGGTGTAGTCGGTGGCTTTGCCCGCCTGCATCAGTTGCAGCAGGCGCTGGATCAGTGCTTCGTCGTCGTCCTCGGCGCTGGTGAAGCCCAGGCGTTTGCGCATCAGGTCGAGGTAATGCGCCTGGTACAGCGGCAGGAACAGCTCCAGGGCCTCACGCAGTTTGTCGACGGGGGCGAAGGGGGTCAGCGCCTGGGCCAGGGCCGCGAGGTTCCAGTGGGCGATGGGCACCTGGTTGCTGAAGCTGTAGCGGCCGGTGTCGTCGGAATGGTTGCAGATGTGGTTGGCGTCGAAGTCGTCGAGGAAGGCGTAGGGGCCGTAATCGAAGGTGATGCCGAGGATCGACATGTTGTCGGTGTTCATCACCCCATGGCAGAAGCCATAGGCCTGCCAGTGGGCGATCATCGCTGCGGTGCGTTCGATCACTTCGCTTAGCAGCGCCACCCAGGGCTCGTCCTGCTCCAGGCAGTGGGGAAAGTGGCAGGCCATGACATGCTCGCCGAGGGTTTTCAGGTGCTCGTGCTGGCGCGTGTAGTAGAAGTACTCGAAGTGGCCGAAGCGCACATGGCTCTGCGCCAAGCGCAGCAGCATGGCGGCGCTTTCCTTTTTCTCGCGCCACACCGGCGTATCGGAGCCGGTGACGCACAGGGCCCGTGAGCTGGGAATGCCGAGCGCATGCAGATGTTCGCTGGCGAGGAATTCGCGGATCGAGCTACGCAGCACCGCGCGGCCATCACCCATGCGCGAGTAGGGCGTCATGCCGGCGCCTTTGAGGTGCAGATCCCAGTGCTCGCCCACATCGTTGAGCACTTCACCCAGCAGCAGGCCGCGTCCGTCACCGAGGCGCGGCGTGTAGCCGCCGAACTGGTGGCCGGAGTAGACCATGGCGCGTGGCTCGGCCTCCTCCCAGAGCTTGTGTCCGGCGAACAGTTCGGCGAACTCGGGGCGCTGCGCCTCGGCAGGATCCAGGTCGAGCAGGGCCATGGCCGCTTCGCTGGCGACCACCAGCCTCGGCTGCTCGATGGGCTCGGGCAGCATCTCGGTGGAAAAAGCATCACCGAGGCGGGCGAAGCGGTTGTCGAAGGTCAGCTCATCGAGGTGTTTCACCATGGGCTCCTCTGGCGGTCAGGGTGTGGCCGGTGGTGGCGGTGTCTGGATGTCCGCTGCGCCGGCCGCGGCGATTTGCGCGATCTCTTTCTGATCGAGTTTCTGTTCGCCGCGTTCCAGATTCTTCACGTACACCTCGACTTGGCGGAAGGCGATGTTGATGCCGTTCTTCGCGAACTCGCGGTCGATGAAACGGTTGATTTCGTCGGTGGCCGGGTTGCGATCACCTAGATCGCGCACATGGATGCGCAGCTCGTGGTCGAGCGTGCTCTCGCCGAAATTGAGGAAGTAGGCGATGGGCGCTGGATCCTTGAGCACCCGTGGGTTCTCCTGCGCGGCCTGCAGCAGCAGCTTGCGCACCAGCTCGAGATCCGAGCCGTAACCGACGCCGACCTTGAGGGTGACGCGGGTGACCGTATCGGTCAGCGACCAGTTGATCAACTGGCCGGTGATGAAGGTCTTGTTCGGGACGATGATTTCCTTGTGGTCGAAATCGGTGATGGTGGTGGCGCGAATACGTATTCTGCTCACGGTGCCGGACAGGTTGCCGATGGTCACCACGTCGCCGATGCGCACCGGGCGCTCGAAGAGGATGATCAGGCCGGAGATGAAGTTGGCGAAGATCTCCTGCAAGCCGAAACCCAGCCCCACCGACAACGCCGCTACCAGCCATTGCAGTTTGTCCCAGCTCACCCCGAGGGTGGACAGGGTGGTGACGATGCCGATGCCGACCAGGGCATAAGACAGCAGCGTGGTGGTGGCGTAAGCACTGCCTTGCGCCAGGTTCATGCGTGACAGCACCAGCACTTCCAGCAGGCCGGGCAGGTTACGCGCCAGGGCCACGGTGATGGCGACGATGAGCAGCGCGCCGAGCACATCCAGCAGGCTGATGGGCACCAGCGTCGCGGCATTGCCGGTGCCACTGCTGTACTCGTAGAGGTTGACGGTTTCCAGGTAGGTGAACACGCCGATCAGATCGGCCCAGACCCAGTACAGGCAGACCAGGAAGCCGCCGAGCAGGGCCAGGCGAATCAGGCGCAGGGACTGCTGGTTGACCTGCTCGATGTCCAGCGTGGGCTCTTCTATGGCGGCTTCGCCCTCGGCACCCTCCTTGCTCTGTGCTTGCCGTTTGGCCAGGGCGCGTTGATAGGCCAGGCGTTTGGCGGCGACGCTCAGGCCGCGCACCAGCGCCGCCTCGACGATGAGCAGGATGATCAGCAGGTAGAGCGTGTCGATCAGGCGGTCGGTGAGCTTGAGCGCGGTGTAGTAGTAACCGAAGGCGACCGCGCCGATCAGTGCCAGCGGCAGCAGGTTGAACAGCACGCCGAGGGTGGTGCGCAGCCCCGAGGTGTTCTCGCGCAAGGGCGCATTGAACAGCAGGTTGAACAGCATCCAGGCCATCAGGGCATAGCAGGTGATCACCACGGCAATGCCGATCACATCGCTGGCCAGGCTTTCCGGTTGGTGCTCGGCGATGCTCACCACCGCGACCAGCGCCATCACCACCAGGCCCAGGCGGCGCATGTGCTTGCGGAAGAAGGCGACGTTGGCCGGTGGCCAATGGAAATGCAGGACGGCCACGCCATCGGGGGCCAGGATGCGGTGCAGGGTGTAGAACACCAACCAGGCCTCGGCCATCTCGTACAGCGCGCCGCCGAGGTAGAGGTTCTGCCCGCGCGCATCGTGCAGCAGGGCATAGCCGCACAGCGCCAGCAGTAACGCGACCGGCAGCGCCAGTATCAGGTTCAGCCCCAGGGCCAGCGGCGTATGCAACTGGCTGTCGTGCTTATAGTGGCCGATGTCGGCATGCAGTTCGCCGAGCTTGCCTAACAGGTACTGGCGGCGCCAGAGAATCACGGCGCAGAGCAGAATCAGCGGCAGGAACACCAGCGGGCGTTCGATCAGCCCGGCGCCCAGTTCACTGATGGCGATGGCCCAGGGAATCTCCGCGAGCTGCCGCTGCAGTTGGTAGGGCACCAGCTTGAGCCAGTCCAGATCGAGCGGCTTGTTGCTGGGTATCCAGAACATCTGCTCGTCGATGGTGGCGCGCAGGCTGCTGGCGGTGCTCTGCAGTTCCTTCTGGTTGATCTGCAGGGTGATGGATTCGTTGAGCAGGGCGTTGAGCGAGCGACTGAGCTTTTCCAGCAACTCGCGGCGGGTCGCCAACTGATCGAGCAGCGCCTTACGCAGCTCGGGGGTGATTTCCTCGCTGGGTTGGTCGGCCAGCAGTTTGTCCACATAGGCGTTGGGGTCGCTGATCTCGTCGCGCTGTTTGTTCAGGTCGAACTGATACAGGCGGATATCGGCGATGTCGTCGGCCAGCGAGCCATCCTCGTGTTTGAGTTGCGGCAGCGCCTGCTTCTGCTGATAGAGAATCTTCGACAGCAGCAGGCTGCCTTGCAGCACGCGGATCTGCTCGTCCAGGGCCTGGTTGGCCTGATTCAGGTTGTCCAGTTGCTGGCGCGCCCTGAGGTTCTCTTCCGTGCGGCTGTTGAGGCGTTCGGTGGAGCGCAGCAGATAGTCGGAGAGCTTGAGGTTGAGCGAGCTTTCCTTGGCCAGCAGCTTGTCCGAGCTGGTGCGCTCAGCCTCGCGCGACTGCTCGGCAACGGTCTGCTCGGAATCTTCACGACGGCGCTCGTTGATCAGGCCTTGCAGCGCCTGGCGCTCCTGCTCGGCGCGGCGAATGCGCTCATCGAGCAGGGCGCGTTGCGCGCTGCCGAGATCCTGCAGCAGGCTGTTGCTGGCCAGCTCCTGGCGGCGCAGCTGGGTTTGCACCGTGAGCATGGCCAGCTCGGCATTGAGTTGGTCACGGCGTTCCGGGCTCAGCGGCTTGCCGTCCACGCGGCCGCTCTTGAGGCTGTTGTTGATGTCCTGGCTGCGTGTCTGGTTCTGGCTGATCTCGGTCTGGGCGCGCTCGGGGCGGTTCTGCGCACTGATGATCAGGCTATTGGCGTCGATGATCGCCTTGTTCCAGTCACTGATCTGGTTGGAGCGTTCGCTCAGCAGTTGATCGAGCTGATCCAGCGACAGGCGTCCATAGCGTTGCGCCACCGGCACTTCGGGGCTGGCCTTGAGCCGGCTCAATTCGCGCTGTGCTTCGCTGATTTGCCGCGGGGCCTTGTCGATCTGCTGGCGCAGGTCGTCCAGGCGCTGTTCGGCGTTGTCGCGGTCCTGAAGCATTTGCAACGTCTGCTCCAGGGTCTGCTTGAGGGCCAGTTGCTCGGCCTCGGGCAGCTTGCGGTCGGCCAGGCTGTCCAGGCTCTGCTGAATATCGGCCGCCTTGGGTGGCTCGTCGGCCTGCGCAGCGCCCAGACCGAAACACAGAAGAAAGACAGTGACTGCTAGGGAAAGGCGCAGCTTGGGCATGATGATCCGATGACCGAGGAAGTATGGATGTGCTCAGTATGAAGCAGCAGAGGCAACGACGCCGATCATGAATGATCGGCGTCAGGTGCGCGATCCTAGCAAAGTCTCAGAGGAACAGGCCGGGACCGGGGCGACTGCCTTCGGGGAATCTGACGCCGACCTTGCGCACCTTGTTCCCTTCCATGGCCGCTACCGTCCAGGTCAGGCCCTGCCACTCCACCTGGTCGCCGACCACCGGCTCGCCGCCGATCTCATGGGCGATGAAGCGCCCCAGCGTCTGGTTGCCCTCGACATCCCCGAGCTTGAGCCCATAGAGCGCGACGATGGCGTTCAGTTCGGCGTCGCCTTCCAGCACGAAATCACCGAAGAAGCGCAGATCCTGGCCGCGCTTGGGCGCCTGGCTGAACAGCTTGCCGAGGGCGGGCAGGTCATGTTCGTGGCCGATCACGCAGAGCAGGTCGCCGGCCTCCAGGCGGGTACTGCCGGAAGGGTGCAGCAGTTCACGGCCACGGAACAGGGCGGCGATACGGGTGCCGTCGGGCATGTTCAGTTCGCGCAGCGCTGCGCCGATGCACCATTTCTCGGCGCCCAGGCGGTAGACGAACAACTCCCACTGGCTGGTGGGGTGCACCTCCAGCCCGGCGCGCGAGATCGGTGCCGGCTCCGGCGGTACGGTGACGCGCATCAGCTTGGCAGCCAACGGCAGGCTGGTGCCTTGCACCAACAGGGAGATGATCACGATGAAGAAGGCCACGTTGAAGAACAGCTGCGCGTTGGGCAGGCCGGCCATCAGCGGGAACACGGCGAGAATGATGGGCACCGCGCCGCGCAGGCCGACCCAGGCGATGAACATGCGCTCACGGTCGTGAAAGGCGCGGAACGGCAGCAGGCCGAGAAAGATCGACAGCGGCCGCGCGAACAGAATCATCCACAGTGCCAGTGCCAGGGCCGGCAGGGCGACGGGCAGCAGCTCGTGCGGCGTGACCAACAGGCCGAGCACCAGGAACATGCCGATCTGCGCCAGCCAGGTGAGGCCATCGAGCATGTGCAGGATGCCGTGGCGCGAGCGGATCGGCCGGTTGCCCAGCAGCAGGCCGCACAGGTAGATGGCGAGGATGCCACTGCCGCCCACGGCAGTGGTGATGGCGAAGATGATCAGGCCGCCGCTGACCACCAGCAGGGAATATAGCCCGCTGGCCAGCTCCATGCGGTTGACCAGCTTGAGCAGCAGCCAGCCGCCGCCCAGACCGAGGATCATGCCGAGGCCAAACTGCTGCACTAGCTGGATCGGCAGATCCCAGCTAAAGCCGGTCTGGCCGCTGGCGAGCATGGCGATCAGGGTGACGGTGAGGAACACCGCCATCGGGTCGTTGCTACCGGACTCGATCTCCAAGGTGGAGCTGACCCGTTCGTTGAGCCCGCGCCCGCCGAGCAGAGAGAACACCGCCGCGGCGTCGGTGGAGCCGACGATGGCACCGATCAGCAGTCCTTCCAGCAGGCTCAGGTCGAACAGCCAGGCCGCGGCCAGGCCGGTGAGCCCGGCGGTGATCATCACCCCGACCGTGGCCAGGGACAGCGACGGCCACAAGGCCACGCGGAAGGTCGAGACCCGTGTGCGCATGCCTCCATCGAGCAGGATCACCGCTAGCGCCAGGTTGCCCACCAGGTAGGCCAAAGGGTAATTGTCGAAGACGATGCCGACGGGGCCGTCGACGCCGGCAAGCATGCCGACACCGAGGAAGATCACCAGAATGGGGATGCCGAAACGCGTACCGAAGGCGCTGACCAGAATGCTGGCCGCTACCAGTGAGGCGCCGATCAAGAACAGATTGTTGATGGCGCTTGCGTCCAACGGCGTACTCCCTGGTCCGGTTAAGGAAAGGCACCATCATGCATGGTGCGTGCCAGGGGATTCTAACCGTAGCCTTCGTGCCGCTGTCAAAAAAGGTATTACATTTTTCGAGCCACAAGCCACAAGCCACAAGCCACAAGCCACAAGCCACAAGCTTGAGCGGAGCGCTGTGCTGCTTTCTCTTGCCGCTTGAGGCTTGCAGCTTGTGGCAGCTCCTTAGAACCAGGCGTCCTGCATAGCCAGGCAGGTGTCGTCGCGAGCCTCGAGAATGGCCAGCTCGTGGTGGCAGCTCGGCACTTCCCAGGTCAGGAAGTAACGTGCCGCCTGCAGCTTGCCCCGATAGAAGGCCTGCTCCTCGGCATTGTCCGTACGCGCCAGGCCCTCTTCGGCGCGAATCGCCTGCTCCAGCCAGCGCCAGCCAATCACCGTGTGGCCGAACACTTTCAGGTACAGCGCCGAGTTGGCCAGGCCCTGATTGATCTTGCCGCTCATCAGATCACCCAGCAGGGCCAGGGTCACCGCTTGCAGGCGGGCCAGCAGTTGCTCGAGCGGCTGGCGCAGGGCGGTGAGCGACTCATGTTCGCTGGCGCGCTGGCAGCAGGCGTTGATCAGCTTGAGCAGTTGCTTGAGCGCCGCACCGCCGTTCATCGACACCTTGCGCCCGAGCAGGTCGAGCGACTGGATGCCATGAGTGCCTTCGTGAATCGGGTTGAGCCGGTTGTCGCGGTAGTACTGCTCCACCGGGTACTCGCGGGTGTAACCGTGGCCGCCGAGAATCTGGATGGCCAGCTCGTTGGCCTTGAGGCAGAACTCCGAAGGCCAGGACTTGACGATGGGGGTGAGCAGGTCGAGCAGCTCCAGCGCGCGGGTGCGGTCTTCGGCGGTTTCCAGGGTCTGGGTGTCGTCAAACAGCCGCGCGGCGTACAGGCCGAGATCGAAGGCGCCTTCTACGTAGGCTTTCTGCGTCAGCAGCATGCGCCGCACGTCGGCGTGCTCGATGATGGAAATTTGCGGGCTGCTCGGATCCTTGCCGTCCGGCTGGCGCCCTTGCGGGCGGTTGCGCGCGTAGTCCAGCGAGTACAGGTAGCCGGCGTAGCCGAGCATGATCGCGCCCATGCCGACGCCGATGCGCGCCTCGTTCATCATCTGGAACATATAGGACAGACCGGCATGCGGCTTGCCCACCAGATAGCCGACGCACTCGCCATTGTCGCCAAAGTTCAGCGCGGTGGAGGTGGTGCCGCGCCAGCCCATCTTGTGGAACAGCCCGGCCAGGGTCACGTCATTGCGTGCGCCCAGACTGCCGTCGTCATTGACGTGGAACTTGGGCACCAGGAACAGGCTGATGCCCTTCACCCCTGGCGGTGCGTCCGGCAGCTTGGCCAGTACCATGTGCACGATGTTCTCCGAAATCGGCTGGTCGCCGCCGGAGATGAAGATCTTGTTGCCCTTGATGCGGTAGCTGCCGTCGGCGTGAGGTTCGGCCTTGGTGCGGATATCCGACAGCGACGAGCCGGCATGCGGCTCGGTCAACGCCATGGTGCCGAAGAAGCGGCCGTCGATGATTGGCTGCAGGTAGCGGGCCTTCTGCTCCTCGCTGCCGAAGGCCTCGATCAGGTTGGCCACGCCCATGGTCAGCATGGAATAGGAACTGGTGGCGATATTGGCCGATTGGAAATGGGCGAAGCAGGCCTGCGACAGCAGATTGGGCAGTTGCATGCCGCCGTGCTCGAAATCGCGGGTGGCATTGAGAAAACCAGCTTCGTGGAAGGCGCGTAACGCCGGCTCCACTTCGGGGATCAGCACCGCGCCGCCGTCGACATACTGCGGCTCGTGTTCGTCGTTCTTGCGGTTATGCGGAGCGAACAGCTCCTCGGCGATGCCGCGCGCGGTATCGATCGCCGCGTCGAAGGTTTCGCGGTTGTGATCGGCAAAGCGCGGACGCTGGGTCAGTGCTTCGGCGTCGAGCACCTCAAAGAGTTCAAACACCAGGTTGCGGGAGCTGAGCAGGGTCTCGGACATGGAACGGGCCTCCAGATGATCCATCGAGTCTAGGCAGCCTGCCGCCCGGCTGCCCAGCATCATCATTGGCCGTGATAAAGCGTTACATCTGGCTGATTTCGCTCAGGATGCGTGTTACCCGTTCAGGAAAGTCAATTCCTCGATGGCTACGGAAACCATACATAAGTAGGGTGGCCGTATGCCATGTTTCATATGAAGTTGTCCCCGAGCGTGGTCGACCGTACGACCCGAACTTAACTGTCTGCGTTATCCAGAAGTCATAAGGATGTGTAATGCACAGGGTAAAAGGATTTTCTAGCTGCTGGTATTTGCTCATCGTCCTGGCGCTGTTGCCGATCAACCAAGGGTTGGCAGAGGGGCTGCAGTGGTCGAATAGTAGTCACCAGGTTTATATGGGGGACTACAACAAGGACGGTCGTTCAGACATCTATCTGCGGGCAAATCCTCTCATCGTGCCGTTGCCTCAGTTGGAAGGCATGCCACTCGTCGTGCCGCGCCGTCAGCATGATGTGGTTTTGCTGGGCGATGGCGCGGGGCAGTTCAGCGTTCTTGGCAGCATCGATCGTCAGGCCCTTGGCGCCATCACGTGGCAGCCAGCGGCTTATGAGCTCTTGTCCGGTGATTTCAATGGCGACGGTTCTCCAGATCTTCTCTTGCGCCCTTCGGCGTCAGGGGAAAACGCTCTTCTATTGACCCTCAATGCTAATGGCGCGCCTACGCTGGCGCAGGTACTCAATTCCCGTGAACTGGGGGTTGAGCTGTCGCAGGCTGGCGGTTATGCGATGAAGTGGCAGGACGCCAATGGTGATGGCAAGGCCGATCTGGTCTTGTCCAAACCAGGCACCGAGCCTTTGCTGCTATTGGGCAGTGCCTCTGGGCTTGCCATGGCTGTCCCTTATTCCAGTGTGGCTGTTCCTGAAGATGGCACTGCTGCTCGGGCTACCGCCTGGGGAATTGCCGAGGGTGAGGCTCAGGTCACTCTGGACGGTCGCCTGGCTTACAACTTTCCACTGCAAGCTCCGCCAGCAGTCAACCAGGTTCAGCCGAATCTGGCCTTCGCCTATCAGGGCTCGGAGAGTGAATCCTTTCTGGGGCAGGGGTGGGGACTGGGTGGCTTGATGCGGATTCAGCGCTGCCCCGCCACCATTGATCAAGATGGCTTTAGCGGCCTCCCCAGCGGCAGTGCCCAGGATCGTTTGTGTCTCGATGGCCAGCGTCTGGTGCTCGTAGCGGGGCAGGCATGGCAACCAGGTAGTGAATACCGTACGGAAATAGACGCCTTCCACAAAGTCATCCAGAAAGGCAGCGCCAATGACCCTTATTTCGAGGTGCGCACGTCATCTGGCCTGATCGTTACGCTGGGCAAGACAGCCTCTAGCCGCATAGTGCCCAGCGGAGGCAAGCCGCTGGCCTGGCAGACGGAAACTGTCGAGGATCGCTCCGGCAATCGCTTCGATGTGCGTTATGGCAACGATGGCATGGGGCTGCCGCAGTCCATCACTTATGCCGAGGGGCGTGTCGAGTTCGAGTATCAGGCTCGTCAGCCGGGCTTCAGCCAATTCGCCCTAGGTGGAGAGCTGCGCCTCGATCACCTGCTGGAAAGGGTGCAGATGTTTGCCGCAGATGGAAGCCGGTTACGTGAATACCGTTTGGGCTACAGCTATAGCCCGAATACCCGCAAACCTCGGGTCGCATTTATTCAACACTGTGCCGCCAGTCAGTGTCTGGAGCCGGTACGTTTCGATTACAAGGCGCAGCCTGGTGAACTGAACGATAAGGGCTTGCTGGCGACAGCCAAACCCATGTCCAGCCTCTACCTGTCCGTTGAAACCGCAATGGACTGGAATGGCGATGGCATCAATGATCTGCTGACGGTCTATGCTGATCGTATTAGCGTCGCTTTAGGCTCTGAAACGGGGCTCGCTGCGGCCACTCAGATAGCATCCGGTCCAGGTTTGTCATCTGCTAACGCAGGTTTGTTCTTCCTGACAGCCACCCCAATAGACGTAGACGGCGATGGAGCGCAAGAGATTTTCTATCTCTCGCTCGATAAAGGTTCGAGTAGTCTTGCTTGGCAATATCTGAAACAAGATGGAACCTCCCACAAGATCGTAGAGTGGCCATCTTCTGATGTCGACCTGCAATACTTTTTGACCAACTTCGGCAGTTCTCTACCTCCTGAACAGAGCATTATGGTTACGGCAGCCAGTGCCGTTGCGCTGGACTTCAATCATGATGGTCGCCTGGATCTCTTGTTACCAACCAAGGGAGGTTGGCAAATCTATGAGAACCGCCCGGGTAGCGGCAGTGGCTTCGTCGAAAGCGGTCGTTTCTCCAATGTCGCCGTAGCAGAAAATCCTTGGTTCGAGCCCTATGCCCTCGATGGTGATGGGCGTTGGCAACTGCTGACAAGTATCGTCGCTGACGGCGTTCAGACATACGCGGTATTGCCTGTGCCCCGGCAGGGCAGTGTCACAGCGGCGCAGAAGATCAGCTTGGGCATTCCAGTCGAACGCTCGGTGATCCTGGATGCCAACGGCGATGGGCTTCTGGATTTTGCGGTGCCGAATGCCTCGAACCAGATCCAGCTCTACCTCAACAAGGGCGGTACACCATCGGCTACGGGGTACAAACTGGTCAATACGGGACTATCGTCTACCGGCATCTTCGCACCTGCAGGGCTGCGTCGCGACAGTGAGAACTATATACCCAAGTCCATGGATTATGACGGCGATGGCCGGCAGGATTTGCTGTTCCTCGATAGTGCTAGTCAGCGTTATGAAGTATTGCGTTCATCCGGGGACGGATTTCAGCGTGTGAAGACCGAAGTGCCGGTACAAATAACGGCAGAGATTTTCAATAACCCCAGCGCGCCAGAATGTAAAGACTATCCCAGTATTCGGGCTAACGCATTGGCATTGGCTGCGGATGCAGAACCAGATGACAAATGGAGGGTCTATGGGCTGATAGCTCTTCTTGATATGAAGTGTGACTATGTCCCTGCCGGCCCGCTCACTGCTCCTCATCACAGTCTGGTTGGCGACTGGAATGGTGATGGGCAGGACGATCTGCTGCTCGCTGCACAAAATGATAGTGCTATTACCTGGCGCCTCTATGCGCAGACGCGTCAGCATACTGAATGGCTACAGGGCATCACCGATAGCCTCGGCAATCGCACCCTGGCTGAATACGGCTCGATACGTGATTCGGCGGTCTACCAGGGGGGCACGGGCGGACAGTTCCCGGTGCTGGATTGGCGTGGACCTAACTGGTTGGTGTCCGCTCTTAAGCAAAGCGATGGCATCGGAGGTTTGCGCGAGACTCGCTTCGAGTATCGCAATGGCAAGATCAATCTGCTGGGTCGCGGCTTTTTGGGTTTTGCCGAAATCATCCGCCATGAACCGGCTCGCCAGCTTACCCAGATGCAGCAGTTGCAGCAGACTTTCCCCTTCATTGGTCGCCTGAGCCAGGAGCGTGTCGAGCGTAACGGTGAGCTGCAATCTCGTGCGACCTGGCAATGGCGCTCGGATACCACCTTCGCCGGTAAGGTTCATGTTCCCCAGCTTGAGTCCAGCGTGCAGGAGCAGTTCGAGCAGGGCGTCGCCGTATCCGCTACCCGTCGCCAGCAGACGCTGGATATCCAGTACGGCACTCTGCTCGAAGAACGCCTGGAAGAGGCTGCAAGCGCAACGGGGCCGGCATTGCGCACCACCCGAACCGTGCGTCAGTACCTTAATGAAGACAGCACGTGGTTGATCGGCTTTCTCAGCCAGGAACAGACCCAGATCCAGAGCGACGGCTACAGCACTTCTTACCTGCATCGCTTCAGCCCTCAGGCAGGCACCTTGTTGGTCGCCGAGGAAGAACGTTATGCCGATGACCCGGCGTTAAAGCAGAGCATCACCTATCAACGCGATACTCGGGGGCGTGTTGCTAAGGTTTCGCGCTCTGGAGCGGGTTTCTCCAGCCGTAGCGAGCAGTATGGCGACTACCAAGGCGCTTCACCGGGGTATCAACGTAATGCCCTAGGCCATGAAGAGCGTTTTAGCTATGTGCCGGGCACAGACCTGGTCAGCCAGCATCAGGATGCAAACGGTCTTCTCACCCTTGCCAGCTATGACCCCTTCGGGCGTGAAGTATTGGTGCGCAAACCCGATGGCTCGCAGGTTCAGCGTAGCTACCAGCGCTGCTCCGGCATGTTGGCATGCCCGACCCTGGCACACTTGGCCATACGGGAGCGTATCCTCAATGCCAGTGGCAACCAGCAAGGGGCTCCAGAGCGCTGGCGCTATCTGGATGCCCTTGGTCGAGAGGTTCGCACGCGCCACCAAGGCTTCGATGGTGCCTGGATCAATGTTGACAGCGATTACGACGCACTGGGGCGCCTGGTTCGGCAGAGTGAACCCTATACTCAGGCGCCTGTGTATGAGGAAGCCAGCTGGGACTTCAAGGACAGGCCTGTTACCCGGACATTGCCCAGTGGCATGCAGATCGCCTACTCCTACGGAGCACGCAGCGGCGGCGGAAGTTGGCGCGAGTACAGCCTCAGCTACGAGCAGCAAGGCAGCAAGACCCGCGTCGAGCGTCGTGAAAACGATGCCCTCGGCCAGTTGGTACTGAGCCGTAATGCCGTTGGCTCTGCGCTGGAAACCACCACGGCATATGCCTATGACGCGGCAGGTAACCTGCGTTGGACACGGGTCAATGGTGACCCGCGTACTGTCATCCGCATGGCCTATGACGCTGCCGGCAACCGTACCCTGTTCCATGATCCCAACAGCGGCGAGTTGCGCATGCGCTATGACGCCTTGGGCAATCTGTTGGAGGCACAGGCCGCGGATGGCAGCCGTGTGGTCAGCCAGTACGACTTGCTAGGGCGGCGTATCAGTCGTACCGACTATGATGTAGACGGCCAGGTTAAAGAAGGTTCGCTCTGGCAATACGACCAGGCAGCCAATGGCCTTGGCCAGCTATCGGCCATGGCCAGTAACGACCAGGGTTTCATGCAGGTCTACAGCTACGATGCCTTGTCGCGCCCTTCGGCCCGGCAAACCAGCATCCAGGCAGCCGGGTCGACCTTGACCTATAACGACGGCATGAACTACGACGGCTTCAGTCGGCCTAATAGCGTCCTGGACGCCAGCGGCTTCCGTTACGTCAAGCATTACAATGGCTATGGTTATTTGCAGGGTGAGAGTGACCAGGCCAGTGGTGCATCGCTACGGCGTATCGAAGCCCAGAACGTGCGGGATCAGATCACGCGCGTGGTCTATGGCAATGGCATAACCAGTCAGTCCGAGTACGATGAGGCCACCGGCTGGCTCGAACAACAACTGGCTGGTACTGCCCAGGGCAACTTCCAGCAACTGAGTTACAGCTATGCGCAGAATGGCCTGCTCCTGACCCGCGAGGACGGTCGCGGACTGCGCGAAAGCTTCGACTACGACTTGCTGCAGCGCCTTACCAGCAGCACCCGGCAACTGGCCGGGCAGACACTGCAGCAGCAATACCGCTACGACGCGCTGGGCAATCTGCTGCAGAACCCCAATTTCAACGAACTGAGTTATGGCGGTTACAGCGATGCCGGGCAGTCGACCTGTGCGGCTCAGGGTGGGGTGGCCAGCCCTGGCCCACATGCCGTGCTACAGAGCCCGAGTGGCTATTACTGTTACGACGCGCGCGGCAATCAGATCGGCGCGCCAGGGCGCACGATCGACTACAGCCTCTACGACAAGCCTCTGCGCATCAGCGAAGGTGGCCAGCATAGCGACTTTCGCTACGACCCCGAGCGCCGTCGCTATCTGCAGACAACCAGTGCTCGCCTCACGGTCTATATCGATGAAGGGCGCTTCGAGGAGGTTCACGAGCAAGGTCAACGGCGGCAGAACAGCTATATCGGTGATTACCTTCAGGTGTCACGCGTCGTTGGCAGCGAGCAGTTCCAGTTCAACTACCAGTTGCGCGACCAGCTAGGCTCGTTGGAGAGCGTCACCGATGGCAGTGGCGCGTTGGTGGAGCGGCGCAGCTATGCACCCTTTGGTGCGGTGCGTGGCGCGGATTGGAGTGATACGCCTGCGCCTCTGATGACCACCCGCCGTGGCTTTACCGACCATGAACACCTGCCGGAAAGCGGGTTGATCCATATGAACGGCCGGGTCTACGACCCAGCGCTGGGGCGTTTTCTGAGTGCCGATATCGTGTATCAGGATACGGCCAATGGGCAGGCGTTTAATCGGTATTCGTATGGGTTTAACTCGCCGTTTAGTGGGGTGGATCCGACGGGGTATGCTTGTATCGGCCTGTGTGGTTGGAATATACCATTTACTAATATTCCGCTTGGGTTTGAACTAAATAACCTAAGTTATACGAGCCCGCTACAGTCATTTAACAGCTTCTTGAATGGACTGTTTGGAAATGATCTGCAGCCTGAACGTAGGTACATGGGTAGCGATCCGCTGGGGCAATTCAAATATGGAGTGCAAAGTGACAGGTTAGCCAATAGTTATAGTTCGGGTGAATGGACGAGGGGAGCTCTCGCCCGCAACGCGAAAGAATTGCTTGATGGTTATAGGCCGGAGGCGATAATACAAGAGGTGGCGCAGGATGGAGCGCTAGCTATTGGAGGAATTCTTGTAAAGAAAAACCCGTATGTGCGTGCTGCTGACGGGCTCTATGAAAGATATGAAAGAGCTACAAGGTATGGCCCGAATGATCCTCCGGTGAGAATTGATGGTAATTGGTCCATTAACGACATGAAAGCTGCTCTGCTTGGTCATCCACCTAAAGGCTTAGGGAGGCCAGACCTACATCATGCAGATCAAATGCCTGGTTCTGGTATTCATGAAATACTACCTGATTTGCATCGCGGTAACAAAGATTTGCACCCCAATAAATTTAACCAGGGGGTTACCCCGGAGATGAGGGATTCTGATAGAAAATTACATTGGTGGTACCGGGCTCGAGAGCAAGGCGCAGATGATGTTTTGCCAGATCGGATATATGACTAAGGGGTTGATTTGTGGATTTTGAAAATTTCAAAAAGCTAGTTGATAAAGTTAAAAAAAACCACCCGGTATGGTTTGATATGGAGCCTGATGACGCGCCCTCGAATTTTGTTGTGAGCGACGCGGAAGAAAAGCTCGGTGTAAAGCTTCCTGTTGATTATAAGGATTTCGTTTGTGAATATGGTGGAGGATATTTTGCGTTCTCATCTGTGTATTCCCTGGAGGTGGGAAGTGATTGGAATTTGGTTGATATGAATTGCAAGTATAAAAAACTCCGTGGTGATTATGTTTTGGTTTCGGAGAACGGTGTTGGGGACTTTTATGGGTATAAGGTGGTTAATGGTGTTTGTGATTCGGAGATATATTTCTATGATCACGATGTAGGCGTCTGGCAAGGTGCGAAATACAGAGATCTTTTTGAGTATCTAGAAAAAGTTGCGCTTTCTAATTGAGACAATAAGACAATGATGGGGAAAGGGGCGGATTTGCTTTTTGGGGTGCACATGTCCTGGCTTTTGGCTTCGGATGCAAAATTACTCCCGCTATATGGATCTTGCTGTTTGATTTTTAATTTAATACGTATTGTTTGAAAGGAAAGCCAGCTGAGGGAACCTGTTTGAGATGTCGGGTTAAATGGCGATGATATGGAGGTAGTATGGATAAGGAAAGACTTTCAAGCTTGGTTGTAGGCTTTTGGCTGATTGCGAGTGCAAGCTCGTCGTATTCGGCAAGTTTGGTCTGTAGCGGTAAGGTTGAAGCTTTATCTTATCATGCTAATAACCAATTTATGATAAAGCTGAGCAGTATGAATGTTCCGGTTTTTTTCTGTAGTCCGGAGCGTGAGTGGGTTGTTGCGGGTACAGGCTATAAAACCGGAGCAGAGACTTGTAAAGCATTTTATTCGACCTTCCTTGCTGCCAGAATGTCTGGCGAGCCGATCAATAACCTTTTCTTTGATGGCGATCAAGTGCCTGCAGCCTGTGATGCATGGTCTAATTGGCAGTCAGCCAATATACGTCATTTTATTTACTAAGCCTTGTTCAGGGTAACTGGTCGCGCTTGATTTTAATGGGGCGCCATTCGGTTAAGGGACGCCGTTGCAAGGGAGAGAGGCGATGAATAAGGTGTGGCAATTAGGTTTTGCTGTGTTATTGCTTCCGGGTGTTTGTCTGGGTGAGGTTGTCTATTCAAAAGCCGCGACCATCAGCGGGTTTTGGTCTTGGGCGCAAACAGAGACTTCAGTAGATGGGGATGCGGTCTTGCATATAGACACCGGTTTAACTCAGTGTCCAAATGGTGTTTATATTAAGGATACCGAAAACTCCAGCAAGGCTTACTCTGCGGCCCTGAGTGCTTATGTCGCAAATAAGACCGTCAGGGTGCAGGTGTATGATGACCAGTACTGGGCTGGCTCCAGTACCCCTTATTGTAAGGTTCGGGCTGTTTTTCTCGAATAGTTTAATAAGAGCCTTCATGCTGATTGAGTGGGCTTGGGTCAACATTGTTTCAGGTCTGGTTTATCGCTGTTATCGTTATTAGGGGCGGGGTTTATGAAAAAGGTATTTCTGCTTTTTGCTATTTTTTCGGTGTTGTGTAAAAGCGCTTATGCGGACTCTACAGGGACTGTCCTTCGTGTGGTGTGTCATGCTGGGAATGTTTCTCCACTCTGTCAGGTTTCATTAAATGGTTCCCCTAATTTAGCTGCCTGTGCAACATCCAGTTGGCACTATACCTTTGATGGCAGTACCTCTGAAGGGAAAAATCTGCTCTCCATCATACTCGCAGCTCAGGTATCCCGGCAGACGATCAGCATTGGTGGTAAAGGTACTTGCGCATTGTCTAATGGGTCAGAAGATTTAAGGCATGCCTATATGGTGACTGCGCCTTGAGGTGCATTATGAAGTGCTCTGGTGTAGTGCTTTATAGTTTCTCAATTGCTTTAGGTTTCATCTGCTGATTGTGCTGGTTGACTTTTCGAGGTTTAAATGCGGATGTCTGGGGTGGGTGATTTTGAATGGGTTTACGAGGGTAACTAAATAGCCTTGAGAGGCAAGACTGAGGTGTTGTATGCGTGCTAAATGGGTTTTAGGGGTGAGCGTCTTGGCTTTCGCCGAGATGGCATATTCTGCTTGCAGTTCTGTGATGTGTCAGAATGTCTATGTGGAAAGGCTCAATCCGAATGCTAATGGGAAAGTGTATGTTGCTACTAGTGGCGACGAAACGCAGTTGAATTGCAGTGCGGTTTCACAGGTGTATTTGACTTTTGATCTCTCCGAACCTGCTGGGAATGTATTTTACTCGACTCTTCTTGCTGCACAGATTTCGGATCGTAAGGTGTCGCTAAGGATTGTAGATGGCAGCCAGGGCTGCACCGTTACCTATATCATGCATGACCGGCAGTAAAGGGTTTTCAGGTTGTGGTTTGGTATGGATTTAAAGTATGGGGGACACATGAAATTAATTTTAGGGGTGCTAGCCCTGCTGAGTGGGTGTGCTCTTGCGGGAGAGCAGGTTGGTAAGGTCAGCACTCTATTTGCGCGGGCGAGTGATAACTTGCATTTGGTCGAGTTGTCGGGCGGGACGGAAAAGACAGGATCCCCTTCATGTGCTACACATAAATATTGGTTGATTAAAGATGAAGCATCAGTTGCTGGTAAATCACAATTTAGTCAGTTGCTTGCTGCGCAAATGACAGGTAAGAAAGTCACTATAGTGGGTTCAAATACTTGTTCCAGATGGGGAGATGGTGAGGATATTAATTATATCCTGGTTCGTGATTGAGTTTGCTTGGTGGAAATAAAATACCATGCTCGTTGGTGTTGTTGCTTTTTGTCAGGCGTTTTATTCTGTGGGGCAAATTTGTTTAAGGTGGTGTGTGTCTTGAGTTATTTTTAATGTGCATGAGGGAATGTGAGATGAGATATTTGACTTTTCTGTTTTTAGCTTTGCTGAGCACGAGCACATTTGCCGAGCTGGCTAGCTACTGCGGTCAAGTCGAAAGGTTCAGGATATGGGCTGCTGGAAGTGATACGTATGGAATCTGGGTGGAGTATAAAGCCAATCCAGGGGCGTGTCCTAGTGGGTTTTATTTGCCGCATCAGTCGGATAATAAAAGCTATGTTATGAGTTTTCTTTTGGCTGAAAAAGCACAAGGAAATAAAATTTGTATGCAGGTTGTTAGCTCTGAAGTGCTTTATGGGCGTTGCAAGATCAATTATGTTTACAATCCATAGGCAGTGGATTTGTATGGAGGTTATATTAAATTTCATCATGAGTTGAGTTGGGCATCCAATGCGAGTCAAGAGCAGGCAAGGAGTAGATGTTGGAGATACAAGCCCACTTTTAACGTGCCAATTGTGCATAGGTTAGAGCGCTCATCGCTATGCGCGACGGAAGCCTCGCGCCAGCTCACGGGTCAGCTCCGCCGCTGGCATCGGTCGGCAATTGGCGACGTTCTGCCCGGCCCATAGCGGTGAAAAATCGCCGCTGCCCTTTGCTTCGGCTGCGGCGCGCAGTGGGGCGATGGCGGCGGTGGCCAGGGGGAATTCCGGCCCTTGCGTGCTGAGCGGCCCCAGTTCGCGTATCAGGCGATTGACGATGCCCCGTGCCGGGCGGCCGCTGAACAGGTTGGTCAGGGCGGTATGGCGCGCGGCTGGGCTTTGCAGGGCGGCGCGGTGGAGGGGGCTGGTGCTGGCCTCAGGGCACAGCAGGTAAGCGCTGCCCACCTGCACGCCGGTGGCGCCAAGGGCCATGGCGGCGGCCACGCCACGGGCGTCGGCGATACCGCCAGCGGCGATTACCGGCACCGAGAGTGCATCCACCAGTTGCGGCAGCAAGGCGAAGGTGCCGAGCTGGCGGCTCAGTTCATGATCGAGAAAGTGCCCGCGATGGCCGCCGGCTTCCAGCCCTTGGGCAATCACCGCGTCGACGCCGCGCGCCTGCAGCCACAGGGCCTCCTCAAGGGTGGTGGCGCTGGAGATGATTTTGGCCCCACTGCGGCGTACCCGCTCCAGCAAGTTTTCCTCTGGCAGGCCGAAATGGAAGCTGACCACGGCCGGGCGGAATTCCTCCACCAGCGCGGCGGCCTCGTCGTTGAACGGCAGGCGGCCAGGCCCGCTGGCGATGTTCGCCACGTCCACACCTAGCTCGTCATAGTAAGGCGCTAGCGCTTCGCGCCAGGTCACCTCACGGGCGGCATCCGGCTCGGGCGGTATGTGACTGAAGAAGTTGAGATTGAAGGGCGCCGTTGTGAGGTTCTTTATAGCTTCCAGCTCCTGGCCCAGGGCGGCTGGTGTGAGCATGGCGCAGGGAATCGAGCCAAGACCACCGGCCTGGCATACGGCAGCGGCCAGGCGATGATTCTGCGAGCCGGCCATCGGCGCCTGGATCAGTGCCAGGTCGGTGCCGAAAAGATCATTCACGGACATGAGGCGGTCTCCGTTATCAATGGGTTGGGCGTGGTTCAGGCGCGGGTGTCTGCCAGATCCACAATAGTGACCAGAGCAGTGCCAGGGCGCCGATGGCGAAGCTGTTGGTAAGGCTGTAACCGGCTGCCGTCCAGTGTTCCACGAACCAGGGGCCGGCTAGCTGACTGCTGCCGTAGAGGCTGATCAACAGCGCTGCCAGGCGCGGCCCCTGGCCTGGTTTGAGCGCTCGGGCGAGTCGCTGCGTGAGCAGAACCGTGCCCATGAAGGTGCCGCCGACCAGCACGGCGCAGCCCAGAATGCCCAGTGGGCCGGGTAGGAGTACCGGCAGCAGGGTGCCGAATAGCTGCAAAGCATAGTTGACCTGCAAGGCGCGGCGATCTCCCAGCCAGGCGCCGAGGCGATTCCACAAGGTGGCCGAAACCAGGCAGGCCAGCGCCGTCCACCACCAGTTGCCGATCAGCAAGGGGTGATCTGGCGGCAACTGCTCACGGGCCAGTGCGGGGAGAAAGGTCAGTGGCAGGATATAGCCCAGGCCCGCACCCAGATAGGCCAAGAGCAGCGGTGCGCTGCGGCGATCGATCAGTCGCCCATGTACGCTGGCCTGGGGTGTCGCGGGCAATTCCAGAGCCAGGCGTCGCAGCATCCTGGCACTGATAGCGGCAAGCGGCAGGGCGACCAGAGCGATAGGCAGCCAGCGCATCGGCCCTTGCCAGGGCGTGAGGGCCACCAGCAGGCCGCACAGCAGCATACCGCCGCCCAGTCCCAGGTACACCAGGCCACTCAAGGCCGTGGCCTGGCGCAAGGCCAGCCACTCCAGCACCAGTGCTGGTGCGAGCACGAAGACCACACCATTGCTGATGCCATTGCTCAGGCGCAGGAATGCGAGCAGGTCGATGTCGTGAGTGAAGACCTGGGCTAGAGTCAGGCCGGCGTTCAGTATGAGCGCCAGCGGCAGCCCCAGGCGCAGACCTCGAGCGTTGGCCATGGGCAAGGCGAGCAAGGCGCCGAGCAGGTAGCCCAGGTAGTTCCAGGTGGCCAACTGGGCACCCTGGGCAAGGTCGAACAGGCCGTCGTCGAGCAGCAGGGGCAGCAGCGGCGTATAGGCAAAACGCCCCAAGGCATGCACCGCCACCAGTGCCAAGGCAGCGGCGAGTATGGCTTGGGTGCAGTCGCGGTCGAGTCTGAGCATCGGGCCTCCGGTCGTGCTGCGCACCATAGCTGTTGTTCTTGGATTACTGTTAGTGAAAAATACTGAGCTGAATTTTCACTTTAGGTGATCATCTTTGGATGCCTGGCAGCGCCTAAATCCGCAACTGCTGCGCTATTTCCTCGCCGTTGCCCGCGAGGGGTCTCTGAGCGCTGCTGGGGCGCACTTGAATTGCGTGCCGTCGAACGTTTCGGCGCGCTTGCGCCAGTTGGAGCGGCAGCTCGAGACGCGCTTGTTCCAGCGTCAGGGCCAGCGCTTGCGGCTGAGTCAGGCCGGTGAGCGGCTGAGGCCTCATGCCGAGCATCTCGAGCAGCTCTGCCAGATGGCCTGGCGTAGCGTTCAGGAGGATCTGTGGAGTGGTGACCTGCGCCTGGGCTCCATGGAAACCACTGCCGCAGTGGGGTTACCAGAGCTGCTCGCAGCCTTTCATCAGCGTGCGCCGAGGGTCAATCTGCAGTTGAGTACCGGGCCGAGCAGGCAACTGGTCAAGGGGATACTGGCAGGGGAACTGGATGCCGGCCTGATCGCTGGGCCTTTCGAGCATCCGCAGCTCGATTGTCTGCCGATATGGCAGGAGGAGTTGATGCTGGTATTGCCGCCAGAGCAGGACTTCGCCGATCTGGCGAGGCGCCCGCAAACGCTACTGGGGTTTCCTGAAGGCTGTCACTACCGTGAGCGGCTGGAGCGTTGGATGATCCACGCTGAGCTGCAGGTGGCGACGCGGCAGAGCTATGGCTCGATCGACGCGATCTTCGCAGGTATCGCCGCCGGTATGGGCATCGGCCTGTTGCCGCGTAGCCTGCTCGAGCATCACCCGCGCGCGCATCTGGTGCATTATCAGGCCATTGCCCCGGAGTTCGGGGCCACCACCACATTGCTGGCGCGCCGCCGCGACGCGGGCGAGCATCCCCCTCTGGATTTGCTGCTGGAGCTGATGCGCGCGCAAAGCTCGCTCAGCCGGTAAACTTGGCGACCGCTTCGGAGACATCCATGAACTACCGCCACGCCTTCCATGCCGGCAATCACGCCGACGTGCTCAAGCATCTGCTGCTGACCCGCCTGATCGCCCTGCTGTCGAAAAAGGAAGCGCCATTCGCCTACCTCGACAGCCATGCAGGGCTTGGCCTGTACGACCTGCAAGGTGACCAGGCCAGCCGCACCGGCGAGTACCTGGAGGGCATCGGCCGGCTGTGGCAGGCCACGCAACTGCCGGATGCGGTGGAGGCGTACCTGGAAGTGGTGCGGGCGATGAACCCCGATGGCGAACTGCGTTACTACCCCGGCTCGCCGGAGTGGGCACGGCTGCTCAGCCGTGAGCAGGATCGCCTGCAGCTCAACGAGAAGCACCCTGAGGATGGCCGTCTGCTCAAGGACAACATGCGCGGCGACCGCCGCGTGGCCGTGCACCTGGGCGAGGGCTGGCATGTGCCACGGGCGTTGATGCCGACCCGTGAGAAGCGCGTGCTGCTGCTGATTGACCCACCCTTCGAGCAGGCCGACGAGCTGCAGCGCTGCGTCGAGGCGCTGAACGAGGCGCACGGACGCATGCGCCAGGCCATCGTGGCGATCTGGTACCCGATCAAGGATGAGCGCCAGTTGGCGCGTTTCTATCGCGACCTGCAGAAAAGTGCCGCGCCCAAGCTGTTACGCGCCGAGTTGTACGTGCATGCGCCGGACGATGCCACACGCCTGAGCGGCTCGGGCCTGGTGATCAGCAACCCGCCCTGGGGCCTGGAGGACGAACTTCGGCAACTGCTGCCCTGGCTGGCCGATGCGCTCGGCCAGAGCCAGGGCGGCTGGCGCCTGGACTGGTTGATAGAAGAAGCGGCAAGCGGCAAGCCATAAGCGTAGCCCGGATGAAATCCGGGAGCCGTGGCCTCCGATCCCCGGATTGCATCCGGGCTACAAGGGGCTCAACCGCGCTTGTGATTCGGCTCGATGTGGTAGCTCAGGTTGCGCCGTGGGCTGAGGTATTCCAGCACGTCCAGCGGTAGCTGCGAGGGGCGCAGGCTGCGGGCGATGGCCAGTCTGGGCTCCTGGGTGAGATCGACGATCAGCGCTTCCTCCTTGGCCACCTCGGCATCGTAAAGAATCAGCGTCGGTTTCAACGCCTGCGTCGGGTTCACTCCCAGCACCAGGGCATAACGTTCGTCTTCGAGCTGCACCAGGCTGCCGGGCGGGTAGACGCCCATGACCCGGACGAAGGCCTTCAAGGCCACTTCGTCGAAGTGCTCGCGCTGTTGCTTGAACATCAGCGCCAGGGCCTCGTGCGGGCTCAGCGCCTGGCGCGGATCGAGCGGGTTGCACAGGCCGTCGAAATGATTGGTGATGGCCACCAGACGGCTCAGGCGGCCGATGGCGGCTTCGCGCAGGCCGCGTGGATAACCGCTGCCATCGCAGTGTTCGTGGTGCTCGTGGATGATGCGCAGCACCTCGTCATCAAGCATCAGCTTCTGCCCCATGCGCAGGCCGAAGTCGGTGTGCATCTGCAGCAATTGCTGCTCCGGGCGGGTCAGCGGTTCGGGCTTGAGCAGCACCTTGCTCGGCACTTCCAGCTTGCCGATGTCATGCAACAGCGCGCCGAGGCCGAGGCTGTGGCAGGCCTCGCTGTCGAGGCCGAGCTGACGACCGAGCAGCAGGGACAGCACGGTGACGTTGAGGGCATGGAAATAACTGTCCTCGGCGGCCTTGCCAGTGATGCCATGGAGCACCACGCCGGGAGCGCCGAGCAGGGTTTCGACCATCTCGCCGACGATGGCGCCGGCCTGGCGCATGGCATCTTCGGGGCGGCTGCGCAGGGTTTGGTTGAGCGCCTTGATGCGCTGGCTGGCTTCGATGAAGCGTCGATCCACTTCGGCCAGGCGCGTACGCAACTGGCGCAGCTTCTGCGCCCGCACTTGCCGGGCCTGGGTCTCGGGATCGAGCTGCGGTTCTTCGACGGGTGCCGGTGGCGGTTCTTCACCCAGTGGCAGCGGCGGGCAGTCGCTGCGTGCCGGGTCATAGCGCAGTTGCTTGAGCTTGAGGGCGCGCAAGGCACGGATTTGCGCTTCGTCCTTGATCTTGAAGTTGCTGAAGGCGAAGTCATGTTCCCACCAGCTCAGATCCAACTGCACATAGAGGCCGACACAGAGCTGTTCTGGCGTGATGTAGGAAGGGCTGGCGGACATGTTTTGTTTTTACAGACTAATGGCTGTTTGCCGGCATTCTAGTCCGGCGCATGCCAGGCTGCGTAGCCTTTCTTCCGATGAGCAGGCTCAGGCCATCACGTCGATGCTGTTACCCAGGTTGGGTGGGTTGCTCGCCAGGCTGGTCGGCGCCGCCGCCTGCACCAACCCGGTGACGCTGGAAGACTGCAGCTCCAGGGTCTTGCGCAGCAGTAGAAGCGACATCTGCGCGGCGATCTGCGAAGAGGCCTGGCTGGATACCTGGCTGGGGAGGCTGCTCAGTTCCACGGTGCTGCACTCATGCTGGGGTGTCAGGGGGTAGACATACGCCTGTTCCGCCCAGGCCGCAATAGCCATTGGGGTTCTTCGCCAGATATTGCTGGTGGTAGGTCTCGGCGTAGTAGAAGGTCGGTGCTTTGGCGATTTCGGTGGTGATGGCGCCTATACCGGCCTTGTCCAGCTCGCTCTGGAAGCGCGCCTGGCTGGCCAGCGCTGCCTGCAGTTGCGCTTCGTCCTGGCAGTAGATCGCCGAACGGTACTGGGTGCCCCGGTCGTTGCCCTGACGCATGCCCTGGGTGGGGTCATGCGCTTCCCAGAACACCTTGAGCAGCGCCTCGAAACTGGTCTGGCCTGGGTCGAATACCACCAGCACCACTTCGCTGTGCCCGGTGAGGCCGGAGCAGACCTCATCGTAGGTCGGGTTGGGGGTGAAGCCGCCGGCATAGCCGACTGCCGTGCTGAACACGCCGGGTTGTTGCCAGAAGCGTCGCTCGGCACCCCAGAAGCAGCCCAGGCCGAATACCGCCTGCTGCAGGCCGGCCGGGAAGGGCGGCTTGATCGGGTTGCCGTTGACGTGGTGAGTGTCGGCCACCGGCAAGGCTTCGGCGCGGCCGGGCAGCGCTTGCTCGGGTGTCGGCAGGGCGAGCTTGTGGGCGAGAATCTGGGAGCGCAGAACCATGGGGTGTCCTCCTGTGTCGGTCTGGCAATGGACAACGCCTGAGGCGGCGTATTACACGCGCTGCTCTGTCGCAGTCGCTGGCCGACAAGGATAGCGGCGCAGGCTTTCGACCAGTTCGCGGCCAGGAATCGGCTTGTCGAACAGATAGCCCTGGCCGACGTCGCACTTCTGCCGACGCAGGAAGCCGAGCTGGGCGCCGGTTTCGATGCCCTCGGCCACCACCTTGAGCTTGAGATTATGGGCCATGGCGATCACCGCCGAGGTGATTTCCATGTCGTCCTGGTTGTCCGGGATGTCCTTGATGAAGCTGCGATCGATCTTGATCACGTCGATGGGGAATTTCTTCAGGTAGCTGAGCGAGGAATAGCCGGTGCCGAAGTCGTCCATGGCCAGGGTCAGGCCCAGGCTCTTCAGGCGACTGAGCTGGTGGCGGGTATCGTCGGTGGCTTCCAGCAGCAGGCTCTCGGTCAGCTCCAGCTCCAGTAGCCGGGGGTCGAGCTGTTCCTCGTGCAGAATGGCGGCGATTGAGCCGACCAGATCCGGGTCGGAAAACTGCTTGGGTGACAGGTTGATCGCCACCTGCAGGTTGCCCAGACCAATCGCCTTGATCTGCCGGCTCATGCGGCAGGCCTGGCGTACCACCCACTTGCCGATGGGGATGATCAGGCCGGTTTCTTCGGCGACGCTGATGAACTGATCCGGGCGGATCATGCCTTTTTCCGGGTGCTGCCAGCGCAGCAGGGCTTCCATGCCGAGCAACTGACCCGTCTTGAGGCACAGCTTGGGTTGGTAGAAGACCTCCAGCTCGCTCTGGGTCAGGGCTCGGCGCAGGTTGTTCTCGACGAACAGCTTGTAGTTGGCCTCGGCATTGAGCGCCTCGGTGAACAGTTGCACCTGGTGTTTGCCATTGGCCTTGGCCTTGTGCAAAGCGAGGCCGGCATGCTTCATCAGCGTCTGCGGGTCGCCGCCATGAGCCGGCGCGAGCGCCAGGCCCACCGAGCCGGTGATGCTGATCAGCTGGTTGTCGACGAACAGGGGCTTGTCCAGGGTTTGCAGCACCTGGTGGGCGACGGTATGGGCGCTGTCCTGGTCGCAGCCATCGAGGAGAATGGCGAATTCGTTGCTGGCGAAACGGGCCAGTGTGCCTTGCGTACCGAGGCTGTTGCGCAGGCGCCGAGCCAGCGCGGCGAGCAGCTTGTCGCCGGTCTGGTGGCCGAGGCTGTCGTTGATCCGCTTGAAGTTGTCGATGTCCACCAGCAGCAACCCGAGCGATTGCTGCGAGCCGCGAGCGAAGCGCTCTTCCAGGCCGCGAATGAAGGACGGGCGGTTGCCCAGGTTGGTCAGGTTGTCGGTATAGGCCAGGCGCTCGATGCGCTGCTGAGCCAGCTTGGCCTCGGTGATGTCTTCATAGATGCCGATGTAGTGGGTCAGTTCGCCGTCGTCGCCATACACCTTGGAGATCGACAGGTGCCCCCAGTAGGGCTCCTGATTCTTGCGGCGGCTGCGGAACTCGCCCTGCCAGCTATTGTGTTCGGCCAGGCTGGATTCGGCGTTGAACAGCAGGTCACTGATGTTGCTCATGGCCGACAGCTCGGACAGGCGATAACCGCAGACCTCTTCGCTGCTGTACAGGGTAATGGCGGTGAAGCTCGGGTTGACGTACTCCACCCGGCCATCGCGGTCGACCAGCAGGAAGGCGCTGGCGCTCTGTTCCACGGCGCGCTGGAACAGGTGCAGGGCCTGAGTGGCATCGCGCTTCTGCTGATTGACCAGCACCTGAGCGTACTGGTCGGCCAGCTCGCCGGCGAAGGCCACTTCATCGGCCTGCCAGATGCGCTCGGAGCCAGTGTGCTCCAGGCACAGGATGCCGACCACTTCTCCCTCGACACGAATGCTGGCGTCGAGCAGCGAGGTGATGCCGCTGGGCAGCAGGTAGGACGCTTTCAGCTCGTCGGTACGCGGATCTTGCAGGGCGTTGTAGGCATCGATGGCGCGCCCGCTGCGCAGCGCCGCAAGGTACTTGGGAAAGTGACGTGCATCGATCGGCGCGGGTTGCTCGTGCCGGGCCAGATCACTGCGATAGAAGGCAACGGGTTCGAGGTGATGATGATTGAGCCGCCAGATACTGGCTCTGGCCACGCCATACAACTCGCAGGCAGCCTTGGTGATCAGCTCGGCCGCTTCGATCAGGGGGGTGGCGGATACGTAACGCTGCCTGGAAAGACGCACGATCAGGCTTTGTTGCGTGCGTGAGCGAGCCAGGTGTTCGAGGTGCTCGTGCTGCGTACGCTGATAGTGTTCCAGCGTATCGTGCAGGGCCAGGTCGGTCAGTTGCAAGGCCGGAGCCGTGGCAGGAGACAGGCGATCCGGTTCGCCGATGACCTGCAGATAGCCCCGTAACAACTGGCGGTTGCGTTGCTTGAAGGGTTCGCCAATTTCCAGCAGTTCGAGCGGGCCATGCGTGGTATGCAGGGTGTAGCGTACCTGGTAATGATTGTCGCCGAGCAATTGACGCTGAATGTCGTCATGCAGGCTGTAGCGCGCTTCCGGTTCCATCAGGCTGGCGTAGGGCGCATCCACCAGCGCGCAGAGATCCGTGGCACTGACGCCGAAGACCTGCTCACAGGTGGCGTCGAGAAAGAGTAATGACCAACTGGGCTCGTTCAAGCGCTCGAAACGCAACATGCCGAGCCTCGAAGGCACTGGCAACTGCGTCACAACCTCGGCTACTGGGCGGTTGCCAGTATCGGGACGGCTTTTCATCAGGCGGTGGGCTTCCAGTATGCTGAACAGGCGAACAAAGGTTTCCGCATTGGGCATGGCTACTTCAGTAGCACTGACAACACGGATGATGACTTTGACTTGAGCCTACTTCTCTACAGCGTTCGACAAGGGTGCATGATGCAATCGTTACTTACAAGAAGACTCATGGTCTTGATGCTCTGGGGAGCGCTTTTTTCCACTTTTCATGCCTTTGCCGAAGACGATTCCGGCCTTCACGGCGGTGAACGGCAGGTTTACCTCGACAACCTGAAACGTTTGTACCTGACTCAGAACGAGCGTCAGGCGCTGCTGCTGCACAGCAATGCTCTGCTCGACACCTATGCCTTGCGAGCGGCCTATCAGGTTGGCCAGCCGCAACGCCAGGATCTGCTTTACCAGTTGCGCCTCGGTGAGCCGGGCGAGCTGGTGCTACGTGAGGAAATTCGTAGCACCCAGGGTGTTACCCAGAGCGTGCGTAACCGGCGTATCTCGCTGTTCGGTCTCGACCCTTTCATTGCCTATGAATGCCCTGCTGGCGGTATCCGCTGCACCCTGCGCAGCCCGGGGGATGGCCAGCCCTTGCTGAGCATCCTGCGTGACCGTAATGGCGCGGCCGAACTGGCCAAGGCCTTGAGCTTCCTGATTCGCAATCTGCAGAAAGGCTGACGCGCGCCGTTTCACCCAGTCTCCTCCAACGCAGCAAAAAAAACCCCGCCTTAATGGCGGGGTTGAGGATGCGAGCGTGGCGTGCTCGAAAGGGTTTACAGCAGGATGGTGCGGATATCGGCCAGCAACTGCGACAGGCGCAGGGTGAAGCGGGCGGCGGCTGCACCATTGATCACTCGGTGATCGTAGGACAGCGACAGCGGCAGCATCAGGCGCGGCTGGAAGGCCTTGCCGTCCCACACTGGCTGCATGCTCGCCTTGCTCACACCGAGGATCGCCACCTCCGGCGCGTTGACGATCGGCGTGAAACCGGTGCCGCCAATGTGGCCGAGGCTGGAGATGGTGAAGCAGGCACCCTGCATGTCGTCAGCCGAAAGCTTCTTGTTGCGCGCTTTCTCGGCCAGTGCAGCGGCTTCGCCAGCCAACTGCAGCAGGCTCTTCTGATCGACGTTCTTGATCACCGGCACCAGCAGGCCATCCGGGGTGTCCACGGCGAAGCCGATGTGCACGTACTTCTTGCGGATCAGCGCCTTGCCGCTCGGGGCCAGCGAACTGTTGAAGTCCGGCAGCTCCTTGAGCAGGTGCGCGCAGGCCTTGAGCAGCAGCGGCAGCACGGTCAGCTTGACGCCGGCCTTCTCGGCCACGGCCTTCTGTGCCACGCGGAAGGCTTCCAGCTCGGTGATGTCGGCGGACTCGAACTGGGTTACGTGAGGCACATTGAGCCAGCTACGGTGCAGGTTGGCGGCGCCGACCTGCATCAGGCGGGTCATCGGCACTTCTTCGGTTTCACCGAACTTGCTGAAGTCCACGGTCGGAATCGGCGGGATGCCAGCGCCGCCGCTGGCGGCGGCAGCTGCCTGCGGTGCGGCCTTGGCCTTCTGCATCATGGCTTTGACGTGCGCCTGTACGTCTTCCTTGAGGATGCGGCCTTTCGGGCCGGTGCCGGCGATGTCCGTCAGTTCCACGCCAAAATCACGGGCCAGCTGACGCACGGCTGGGCCGGCGTGCACCTTGGCGCCATCGCGCTTGGGCGCGTTGGCCACTTCGGCCGCAGCGGCGGACAGCGAGGCGATGGCGCGCACTTCTGCGGCCACTTCCGGGGCGGCGCCTTCCGGTACGCGGTGCACTTCCTGGCTGGCTTGCGCGGGTGCTGCTGCCGGAGCCGAACCGGCCACCTTGAGCTTGAGGATCAGATCACCGGTACCGATCTCGTCGTCCAGCTTGACCAGCACTTGTTCCACCACGCCGGCAGCCGGCGAGGGGATTTCCATGGAGGCCTTGTCGGATTCCAGGGTCAGCAGGCTCTGGTCGGCTTCGATGCTGTCGCCGGCCTTGACCATGATCTCGATGACCTTGCCCTTGGCGCTGGAGCCGATATCCGGCACGTGCACGTCCTGCACGCTGCTGCCACTGGGCGCGGCAGCCGGTGCCGGGGCTGCCGCGGGAGCGGCTTCGGCCTTGGGTGCTGCGGCTTGGGCCGGAGCCGCAGCGGGTGCGGCCCCTTCGGTTTTCAGCTTGAGGATCAGGTCGCCGGTGCCGATCTCGTCATCCAGCTTGACCAGCAGCTCTTCCACCACACCGGCGGCCGGCGCGGGGATTTCCATGGAGGCCTTGTCGGACTCCAGGGTCAGCAGGCTCTGGTCGGCTTCGATGCGGTCGCCGACCTTGACCATGATCTCGATGACCTTGCCCTTGGCGTCCGAACCGATGTCCGGCACGTGCACATCCTGCACGCTGCTGCTGGTGGCAGCGGCGGCAGGCGCAGCAGCCGGGGCCGCCGCTTTCGGCGCCTCGGCAGGAGCAGCTTCGGCTTTCGGCGCAGGCGCCGCTTCGGCGGCACCTTCGACTTCCAGCACCAGCAGCTCGTCGCCTTCCTTCAGGCGGTCACCGAGCTTGACCTTCAGTTCCTTGATGACGCCGGCCTTGGGCGAGGGCACTTCCATGGAGGCCTTGTCGGACTCCAGGGTGAGGATGCTCTGGTCGGCTTCGACACGGTCGCCGACCTTGACCAGCAGTTCGATTACCTCGCCTTCACCGCCGAGGTCGGGTACGCGAATCAACTCACTCATCGCTACGCTCCTTAGCAGTCCAGGGGGTTGGCTTTATCGGCATCGATGCCGAACTTGGCAATGGCATCGGCCAGTACCTTGGCTTCGATCTCGCCACGGTCGACCAGTGCCTCCAGAGCGGCCAGCACGACCCACTTGCGATCCACCTCGAAGAAGTGGCGCAGTTGCTTGCGGCTGTCGCTGCGGCCGAAGCCGTCGGTGCCCAGCACCTTGTATTCCTTGCTCGGTACCCACTGGCGAATCTGTTCGGCGAACAGCTTCATGTAGTCGGTGGAGGCGATGACCGGGCCCTTGCGACCGTTCAGGCACGCTTCGACGTAGGTCTGCTTGGGCTTCTGGCCCGGGTGCAGGCGGTTGCTGCGCTCCACGGCCAGGCCGTCGCGGCGCAGTTCGTTGAAGCTGGTGACGCTCCACACATCGGCGCCGATGTTGTACTCGTCCCGGAGGATCTTCGCCGCCTCGCGCACTTCGCGCAGGATGGTGCCGCAACCCAGCAGTTGTACGTGGTGCGCGGCTTCTTTCTTGTCCTCTTCGAGCAGGTACATGCCCTTGATGATGCCTTCCTCGGCACCCTTGGGCATGGCCGGCTGCTGGTAGGACTCGTTCATCACGGTGATGTAGTAGAAGACGTCCTGCTGCTCTTCGGTCATCTTCTTCATGCCGTCCTGGATGATCACCGCCAGCTCGTAGCCGTAGGTGGGGTCATAGGTGCGGCAGTTGGGGATGGTCGCGGCCATGATGTGGCTGTGGCCGTCCTCGTGCTGCAGACCTTCACCATTGAGGGTGGTGCGGCCCGAGGTGCCACCGATGAGGAAGCCACGGGTACGGCTGTCGCCAGCGGCCCAGGCCAGGTCACCGATGCGCTGGAAGCCGAACATCGAGTAGAAGATGTAGAACGGCAGCATCGGCTGGTTGTGGCAGGAGTACGAGGTACCGGCGGCGATGAAGGAGCTCATGGCGCCGGCTTCGTTGATGCCTTCCTCGAGGATCTGACCTTTCTTGTCCTCCTTGTAGAACATCACCTGATCCTTATCCACCGGCTCGTAGAGCTGGCCGACCGAGGAGTAGATGCCGAGCTGGCGGAACATGCCTTCCATACCGAAGGTACGGGCTTCGTCCGGGATGATCGGGACGATGCGCTGGCCGATGTCCTTGTCCTTGACCAGTTGCGCGAGGATGCGCACGAAGGCCATGGTGGTGGAGATTTCGCGGTCACCCGAGCCGTCGAGGATGGCCTTGAGGGTATCCAACGGCGGGGTGGGGATGCTGAAGCTCTTCTGCCGGCGCTGCGGTACGAAACCGCCGAGGGCGGCGCGGCGCTCATGCAGGTACTTGTGCTCGGGGCTGCCCGGCTCGGGGCGCACGAACGGCAGGTTTTCCAGGTCTTCGTCCTTGACCGGGATGTCGAAGCGGTCGCGGAACTGACGCAGGCTTTCCACGTCGACCTTCTTGGTGTTGTGCGCGGTGTTCTTCGCTTCACCGGCGCCGGTGCCGTAACCCTTGATGGTCTTGGCCAGGATCACGGTCGGCTGGCCGCTGTGGTTGACCGCCTGGTGGTAGGCCGCATAGACCTTGTACGGGTCGTGGCCGCCGCGGTTGAGCTTCCAGATCTCGTCGTCGGAGAGATCCTTGACCATCTCCTTGAGCTCGGGGCTGTTGAAGAACTTCTCGCGCACGTAGGCGCCGTCCTTGGCCTTGTAGTTCTGGTACTCGCCGTCGACCACCTCGTCCATGCGACGCTGCAGTGCGCCGTCCTTGTCCTTGGCGAACAGCGGATCCCAGAAGCGACCCCAGACC
The DNA here is from genome assembly GCF_052156495.1 of Pseudomonas sp. NCHU5216. Classification (NCBI taxonomy): domain Bacteria; kingdom Pseudomonadati; phylum Pseudomonadota; class Gammaproteobacteria; order Pseudomonadales; family Pseudomonadaceae; genus Pseudomonas; species Pseudomonas sp. NCHU5216. Next base: position 154,474 of record NZ_JBQLIX010000008.1, read on the forward strand.
ACCTTGTTGACGTTCCACTGGGCGCCACGGAACACGCCTTCGAGCTCCTGGATGATCTTGCCGTTGCCGCGTACCGGGCCGTCGAGGCGCTGCAGGTTGCAGTTGATGACGAAGATCAGGTTGTCCAGCTTCTCGCGGCCGGCCAGGGCGATGGCACCGAGGGACTCCGGCTCGTCGCACTCGCCGTCGCCCATGAAGCACCAGACCTTCTGCTTGCCGGCGGGGATGAAACCGCGCGCTTCCAGGTACTTCATGAAGCGGGCCTGGTAGATGGCCTGGATCGGGCCGAGGCCCATGGATACGGTGGGGAACTGCCAGAAGTCCGGCATCAGCCAGGGGTGCGGGTAGGAAGACAGGCCCTTGCCGTCGACTTCGCGGCGGAAGTTCTGCATCTGGTCTTCGCTCAGGCGGCCTTCCATGAAGGCGCGAGCGTACACACCGGGGCTCGCATGGCCCTGATAGAACACCAGGTCGCCGCCATGTTCTTCGGTCGGGGCCTGGAAGAAGTAGTTGAAGCCGATGTCGTAGAGGGTCGCCGAGGAGGCGAAGCTGGAAATGTGGCCGCCCAGGTCCGGGTCTTCCAGGTTGGTACGCATCACCATGGCCAGGGCGTTCCAGCGTACCAGCGAGCGGATGCGACGCTCCATGAACAGATCACCCGGCATGCGCGCTTCGTGGGTGACCGGGATGCTGTTGCGGTACGGCGTGGTGATCGCGTAGGGCAGTTGCGCACCGCTACGGGTGGCCAGCTCGCCCAGACGGGTCATCAGGTAGTGGGCTCGGTCTTCACCCTCACGGTCGAGGACGGATTCAAGGGCGTCCAGCCATTCCTGGGTTTCGATCGGATCGAGGTCTTGCATGGCTTGCTCCAGGGCGGAAAGGCTTCCAGAATCGGAGGCCAGTGGGTCTCGCTGGCTTTTTGAGCGGGCGAGCTGAATTCTTGGATGTACCGGGGGTAGGACCGGCCGGTGTGTAGTTTTACTACATTTCGACGGCAGATTCAGCCCTCTGGGCACATTTGACCAGTAGTAAAACTACAGTGAGCTGTGCCGTATGCCGCGCACCTCGGGCGGCGCCAGGGTCTTGGAGACCCTGGCCTGCGGTTCGCAGCCCGCAAAAAGGATAGACCATGAGCCTGCCTGCGCTGCTCGATTTGCCTGCCTCTCTCGATCACCTTGGCGACCGCGCCGAGCAGTTTCTCAGTGCTGCGCTGGCCGAGCAGGCTGAGTTGCAGGCGCAGTGGCAGGGCTGGCCTGCGCAACGGCTGGCCAGTTGGCGCCGGGTGGCGACCCTCAGTGATTTCGTCGCCGAGCAGGCAGCGCGCGATCCGCACACCTTCATGGCCCTGGCCAGCTCCGGTGAGCTGGAGCGCTCGCTGGCGCCGGGCGAGTTGCGCGCCCAGTTGGCCGAGCGTCTGGCCGAATGCGCCGACGAAGAGGCGCTGGGGCGCTGCCTGCGGCGTTTTCGCAATCGCCAGCAAGTACGCATCATCTGGCGCGACATCAGCCGTCAGGCCGCGTTGGCGGAAACCTGCCGTGACCTGTCCGATCTGGCCGATGCCTGCATCGACCTGGCCTATCACTGGCTCTATCCACACCACTGCGAGCAGTTCGGTACGCCCACCGGTCGGCGCAGCGGCCAGGCGCAGCACATGGTCATCCTCGGCATGGGCAAGCTGGGGGCGCACGAGCTGAACCTGTCCTCGGACATCGACCTGATCTTCGGCTACCCGGAAGGCGGCGAGACCGAGGGCGTCAAACGCCCGCTGGACAATCAGGAGTTCTTCATCCGCCTGGGGCAGAAGCTGATCAAGGCGCTGGATGCGATCACTGTCGATGGTTTCGTTTTCCGTACCGATATGCGTCTGCGTCCTTATGGTTCCTCCGGCGCGCTGGTGTTCAGTTTCAATGCCCTGGAGCAGTACTACCAGGATCAGGGGCGCGACTGGGAGCGCTACGCCATGATCAAGGCGCGGGTGGTAGGTGGCGATCAGGCCGCTGGTGCCGAATTGCTGGAGATGCTGCGACCCTTCGTTTATCGCCGCTACCTGGATTTTTCCGCCATCGAGGCGCTGCGCGCGATGAAGCTGCTGATCCAGCAGGAGGTGCGGCGCAAGGGTATGAGCGAGAACATCAAGCTTGGGGCGGGCGGCATTCGCGAGATCGAATTCATCGCCCAGGCCTTCCAGCTGATCCATGGCGGGCGTGATCTCAGCCTGCAGCAGCGCTCCTTGCTCAAGGTGCTGGCCACGCTGGAAGGGCAGGGTTATCTGCCGCCGGCGGTGGTGGCGGAAATGCGCGAAGGCTACGAATTCCTCCGTTACACCGAGCATGCCCTGCAGGGCATCGGCGACCGGCAGACGCAGATGTTGCCGGCTGACCCTCAGGATCAGGTGCGGGTGGCGGCGATCATGGGCTTCGCCGACTGGGCGAGCTTCCACGAGCGCCTGATGCATTGGCGTGGGCGCATCGAGTGGCATTTCCAACAGGTGATCGCCGACCCCGACGAGGAGGGTGGCGAATCTGGCGAGGCCGCTGTCGGTGCCGAATGGTTGCCGCTCTGGGAAGGCGCGTTGGACGAGGAGGCGGCCATCCAGCAGTTGCAGGAGGCTGGTTTCAGCGAGGCCGTAGCGGCCAATCGGCGCTTGGGCGACCTGCGCAACGGCCCGCAGGTGCGCGCCATGCAGCGTCTCGGGCGTGAGCGTCTGGATGCCTTCATTCCGCGCCTGCTGGCGCAGACCGTCGAGCATGACCAGCCAGATCTGGTGCTCGAGCGTGTGCTGCCGCTGGTGGAGAAGGTGGCGCGGCGCTCGGCCTATCTGGTACTGCTGACGGAGAACCCTGGCGCCCTGGAGAGGCTGATCACCCTGTGCGCCGCCAGCCCCTGGATTGCCGAGCAGATCGCCCGCTACCCGCTGTTGCTCGACGAGCTGCTCAACGAAGGGCGTCTGTATTCGCCGCCGCTGGCGCCGGAACTGGTGGCCGAGTTGCACGATAGATTGATCCGTATTCCCGAGGACGATCTGGAGCAGCAGATGGAGGCGCTGCGCCATTTCAAGCTGGCGCACAGCCTGCGTGTGGCAGCGTCGGAGATCGTCGGCACGTTGCCGCTGATGAAGGTGTCGGACTATCTCACCTGGCTGGCCGAGGCGATTCTCGATCAGGTGCTGGCGCTGGCCTGGCAGCATACTGTGCAGCGCCATGGTCGGCCGCAGCGCGCCGATGGTTCGCCCTGTGACCCGGATTTCATCATCGTCGGCTACGGCAAGGTGGGCGGCCTGGAGTTCGGCCATGGTTCGGATCTGGATCTGGTGTTCATCCATGATGGCGACCCGCAGGCCGAAACCGATGGCGCCAAGCCCATCGATGGCGCGCAGTTCTTTACCCGCCTGGGCCAGCGCATCATCCACCTGCTCACCACCCAGACCACGTCCGGCGCGCTCTACGAAGTGGATATGCGCCTGCGACCTTCGGGCGCGGCCGGCTTGCTGGTCAGCTCGCTCGGTGCCTTCCAGCGCTATCAGGAAAACGAGGCCTGGACCTGGGAGCATCAGGCTCTGGTGCGCGCGCGGGTGCTGGTGGGCTGCCAGCGCCTGGCCGGGGAGTTTGCCCGGGTGCGCGCCGAAGTACTGGGGCGCCAGCGCGACGTGGCGGCCCTGCGCAGCGAAGTCAGCGAGATGCGGGCGAAGATGCGCGACAACCTCGGCACCCGTGCGACCGCTGCCGGCACCGGAGCGAATGCCTTCGATGGCGCGGCCTCCTTCGATCTGAAGCAGGACGCCGGTGGTATCGTCGATATCGAATTTATGGTGCAATACGCGGCCCTGGCCTGGTCGTGGCAATACCCGCAACTGCTCGAATTCACCGACAACATCCGCATCCTGGAAGGCCTGGAGCGGGTCGGCCTGATGACGGCGGAAGATGCCGGCTTGCTGCGCGAGGTCTACAAGGTTTACCGCTCGGCTGCCCATCGCCAGGCGCTGCAGAAGCAGCCCGGGGTGGTGCCGGGCGACCAGTTCCAGGATGAGCGCCGCGCCGTGATGCGTCTGTGGCGCCAGTTGGAACTGAGTTGAACGAGAGGGGCCAAGCCCCGAGCATGACCGAACCGCGAAGCGAATTGAGGAGCAGGCAAGATGTCGATGTCCGACCGTGATGGCGTGATCTGGTACGACGGCGAACTGGTACCGTGGCGCGATGCGACCACCCATGTGCTGACCCACACCCTGCACTACGGCATGGGCGTGTTCGAGGGCGTGCGGGCCTACAACACCCCGGACGGCACCTCGATCTTCCGCCTGCAGGCGCACACCGACCGCCTGTTCGACTCCGCGCACATCTTCAACATGCAGATCCCCTTCTCCAAGGAAGAGATCAACGAGGCACAGCGCGCCGCCGTGCGTGAAAATGGCCTGGAAAGCGCCTACCTGCGCCCGATGGTGTTCTTCGGCAGCGAAGGCATGGGCCTGCGTGCCGCCGGCCTCAAGGTGCACGTGATCGTCGCCGCCTGGCACTGGGGCGCCTATATGGGCGAAGAGGCGCTGGAAGCCGGTATCAAGGTGCGCACCAGCTCCTACACCCGCCACCACGTCAACATCGCCATGACTCGCGCCAAGGCCAACGGCAACTACATCAACTCCATGCTGGCCCTGCAGGAAGCCATCTCCGGCGGTGCCGACGAAGCCATGCTGCTGGATCCGGAAGGCTACGTGGCCGAGGGCTCGGGCGAGAACATCTTCCTGGTCAAGGACGGTGTGGTGTACACCCCGGAAGTCACCTCCTGCCTCAATGGCATCACTCGCAGCACCGTACTGACCCTGGCCGCCGAGCACGGCATCAAGGTGGTGGAGAAGCGCATCACCCGTGACGAGGTGTACATCGCTGACGAGGCCTTCTTCACTGGCACCGCCGCCGAAGTCACGCCGATCCGCGAAGTCGACGGTCGCCAGATCGGCGCCGGCCGTCGTGGCCCGGTCACCGAGAAGCTGCAGAAAGCCTACTTCGACCTGGTCACCGGCAAGACCAGCGCGCACGCCGAATGGCGGACATTGGTCAAATAAGCGGCAGGCTGCAGGCTGCAGGCTGCAGGCGGTTCGTAGCCGCTTCTGCCTGCGGCCTGAAGCCTGCGGCCTGAAGCCGCTCTTATGAAAATACTGATCGTTGGGCCGAGCTGGGTAGGCGACATGGTGATGGCGCAGACTCTGTTCCAGTGCCTGAAGCAACGCCACCCCACCTGCGAGATCGACGTGCTGGCCCCGGACTGGAGTCGGCCGCTCCTCGAGCGCATGCCCGAGGTGCGTGCCGCGTTGAGCCTGCCGTTGGGCCATGGCGTGCTCGACCTGGCCACGCGTCGGCGCATCGGCAAGTCGCTGGTCGGCCAGTACGACCAGGCCATCCTGCTGCCCAACTCGCTCAAGTCTGCGCTGGTGCCCTGGTTCGCCGGCATCCCCACGCGCACCGGCTGGAAGGGCGAGATGCGCTACGGCCTGCTCAATGACATCCGCACCCTGGACAAGGCACGCTACCCGCTGATGATCGAGCGCTTCATGGCGCTGGCCTTCGAGCCTGGGGCGATCTTGCCGCAACCTTATCCACAGCCGCGCCTGCAGATCGACGAGGCGAGCCGCGACGCCGCCTTGGCCAAGTTCGACCTGCAACTGGATCGCCCGGTGCTGGCGCTGTGCCCGGGCGCCGAGTTCGGCGAGGCCAAGCGCTGGCCGGCCGAGCATTACGCCAAGGTGGCCGAGGCCAAGATTCGCGAGGGCTGGCAGGTCTGGCTGTTCGGCTCGAAGAACGATCATGCCGGCGGCGAGGATATCCGCCTGCGCCTGATCCCCGGGTTGCGCGAGGAAGTCAGCAACCTCTCCGGGCAGACCAGCCTGGCCGAGGCCATCGACCTGATGTCGGCGGCCACTGCTGTGGTGTCCAACGATTCCGGGCTGATGCATGTCGCGGCGGCGCTGAATCGACCTTTGGTGGCGGTCTATGGCTCCACCTCGCCGGCCTTCACTCCGCCGCTGGCCGATCGCGTCGAGATCGTTCGTCTGGGGTTGGAGTGCATCCCCTGCTTCGAGCGTACCTGCCGTTACGGGCACTACAACTGCCTGCGCGAGCTCAAGCCACAGCCGGTGATCGAGGCGCTGGAACGTCTGGTCGGTGACGCCCTGATCCTGGTCGAGGGCGACTGATTTGCGGGTGCTGATCATCAAGACCTCGTCGCTCGGCGACGTGGTGCATACCCTGCCGGCATTGACCGATGCAGCCCGCGCCATTCCCGGCATCCGCTTCGATTGGGTGGTGGAAGAAGGCTTTGCCGAGATCCCCGCCTGGCATCCGGCGGTTTCCCAGGTCATCCCTGTAGCCATTCGTCGTTGGCGCAAGCATCCGCTGCGTACCTGGCGCAGTGGCGAGTGGGCGCGCTTCAAGAAGCGCCTGCGAGAAACCCGCTATGACCTGGTAATCGACGCCCAGGGCCTGCTCAAGAGCGCCTGGCTGACCCGCCATGTGGCTGCGCCGGTGGCCGGGCTGGATGCTGATTCGGCGCGTGAGCCGCTGGCCAGCCGCTTCTATGATCGGCGCTATGCGGTACCCAAGGATCAACACGCCCTGGAGCGGGTACGTCAGTTGTTCGCCCAGGCGCTGGACTACCCGCTGCCGTCCGGCACTGCTGATTACGGGCTGAACCGTGCGGCGATGATGGATGCAACAGCGCAGCGCTATCTGGTGTTCCTGCATGGCACCACCTGGGCCAGCAAGCACTGGCCGGAAGCCGACTGGCGCGCCCTGGCCGAGCGCATGGACGAGCTGGGTTGGGCCGTGCGCCTGCCCTGGGGCAACGAGGCGGAAAAGGCGCGCGCCGAACGCATCGCCGCCGGGCTCGCCCATGCTGCTGTGCTGCCGAAACTGAACCTGGCCGGTGTGGCCAAGGTGATCGCCGGTGCCAGCGCCTGCGTCTCTGTCGATACCGGCCTCGGCCATCTGGCGGCGGCGCTGGATGTGCCGAACATTTCCCTCTACGGCCCGACCCTGCCAGGCAAGGTGGGCGCCTACGGCCGTAGCCAGATTCACCTGTGCGCCAGCGGCCCGAACGCCGGCAGCGGTGACCGTGACAAGCCTTGCTTCGATGGCCTCGGCGCCGAGCGCGTCGGTCTGGAACTGGAGGCGCTGCTGCTGGCGCCTCCCGGCACCCTTTAAGGAGCGGCTATGCAACTGGCCTTCGTTCTCTACAAGTATTTCCCCTTCGGCGGGCTGCAGCGCGATTTCATGCGCATCGCCCTGGAGTGCCAGGCGCGTGGCCATGCCATTCGCGTCTACACGCCGATCTGGGAAGGGGACAACCCCGGCGGCTTCGATGTGCGCGTGGCGCCGGTGCGGGCGCTGTTCAACCATCGACGCAACGAGAAATTCAGCGCCTGGTTGCAGGCCGATCTGTCGCGCGACCCGGTCGACCGGGTGATCGGTTTCAACAAGATGCCGGGCCTCGACGTGTATTACGCCGCCGACGGCTGTTTCGAGGACAAGGCGCAGACCCTGCGCAACCCGATCTACCGGCGTTGGGGCCGCTACAAGCACTTCGCCGAGTACGAGCGCGCGGTGTTCGCGCCGGAGTCGAAAACCGAGATCCTGATGATCTCCGAAGTGCAGCAGCCGCTGTTCATCAAGCACTACAAGACCCCGCTGCAGCGTTTCCACCTGCTGCCGCCAGGCATTGCCCAGGATCGCCGTGCGCCGGCCAATGCTGCCGAGATTCGTGCCGAATTCCGTCGCGAGTTCTCACTGGCCGAGGATGACCTGCTGCTGGTGCAGATCGGCTCCGGCTTCAAGACCAAGGGCCTGGATCGCAGCCTCAAGGCGCTGGCCGCGCTGCCGCGTGAGCTGCGCAAGCGCACGCGCCTGATCGCTATCGGCCAGGACGATCCCAAACCCTTCCTGTTGCAGGTCAAGGCCTTGGGGCTGTCCGATCAGGTACAGATTCTCAAGGGTCGTAGCGATATTCCGCGCTTTCTGCTCGGTGCCGACTTGCTGATCCATCCGGCCTACAACGAGAACACCGGCACCGTACTGCTGGAGGCGCTGGTGTCCGGCCTGCCGGTGCTGGTCACCGATGTCTGCGGCTATGCCCATTACATTGCCGATGCCGATTGTGGCCGGGTCGTGCCCAGCCCCTTCGCGCAGGAGCAGCTCAACCGCACCCTGGCCGATATGCTGGCCGATCCCGAACGTCGTGCGTTCTGGGGGCGCAATGGGTTGGCCTATGCCGACAGCGCCGATCTGTACTCGATGCCGCAGAAGGCTGCCGACGTGATTCTCGCGGAGAAGCACGCGTGAAGCTGATCCTCGCTGAACCCTTCAAGAGTCTGTGGGCGGGCCGGGATGCCTTCGAGGCCGTCGAGGCGCTCGAAGGCCAGGTCTATCGCGAACTGGAGGGGCGCCGCACCCTGCGCACCGAGGTCGATGGCCGTGGCTATTTCGTCAAGATTCATCGTGGCATCGGTTGGGGCGAGATCGTCAAGAACCTGCTCAGCGCCAAGGCGCCGGTGCTTGGTGCTGGCCAGGAATGGCGTGCTATCCAGCGTCTGAGCGAGGCTGGCGTGCCGACCATGACCGCCGTGGCCTATGGCGAGCGCGGCAGCAATCCGGCGCAGCAGCATTCGTTCATCGTCACCGAAGAGCTGGCGCCCACCGTCGACCTGGAGCAGCTCAGCCTCAACTGGGCCGAGCAACCGCCCAAGCCCACGCTCAAGTGGGCGCTGATCGAGCGCGTGGCGCAGATGACCGGTGGTATGCACCGGGCTGGGGTCAATCACCGCGACTGCTATATCTGCCACTTCCTCTTGCATACGGATCGGCCGATCCAGGCCAGCGACCTGCGCCTGTCGGTCATCGACCTGCACCGCGCCCAGGTGCGCGACGCAGTGCCGCGCCGCTGGCGCGACAAGGATCTGGCCGCCCTGTATTTCTCGGCACTGGACATCGGCCTGACCCGCCGCGACAAGCTGCGCTTTCTGCGCACCTACTTCCAGCGCCCCCTGCGCCAGGTGCTGCGCGGGGAGGCACGCCTGCTGGCCTGGCTGGAGCGCAAGGCGGCGAAACTGTATGAGCGTAAGCAGCGTTATGGAGATCGACTGTAGATGTCGAAGAGCAAGACATTGATCGCCCCGGGTATGAAAATCGCGCTCGTCCCTTGCCCGGCACTCGGGGATACCTCCCTGTTCCTGCGCCTAGCTTGGCGCCTGCAAGCCGCCGGCGCGCAGGTCACCCTGGCTTCCGTCTCGTTGGCATCGGTGCGCGACTACTTGCCGGGCCTGGCTATAGTGGGCGGTACTCCCGATGTTGCTGGTCTGGCAGTGTGCAACGATCTGGTGATCTGCGCCATCGACTGGCAGATCGAGCTGCCATTGAGCAATGTGGCTTATCTGGCGGGCAAGAAGCTGCCGCGTGGGTTCAAGCCCGAGCAGCAACCGGTTTTGCTGCAGGGGCGTGAGATCGCTGGAGCACATAACGTGATCTGCCGTGACCCCAAGGCTGGCAAGACCATGGTGCAGTGGATCGACCTGTACGCTCAGGAGGTGCTGGGGCTAGACCTGGGTCAGCCGGTTGCAGGCCTGCAGGCGTTACCTGACGTGGCCAATGACGCGGATCGGCGTGTGGCTATCTTTCCGACGACGCCCCATGCCAGCAAGAACTATTCACCCTCCGGGTTTCGCCGTCTGGCGCGTCGTCTGGTTGCCAGGGGGTGGTTGGTCGAATTCGTCGGTATTCCGTCTGAACAGCACATGTTGAGTGACGAGTATCCCGGTTATCCCGTGCATGCATTCAGCGATCTGAAAGGGCTGATCGACTTTCTGCGCACCTGCTCGGTGGTTGTCAGCAACGATTCCGGCGGTGGTCATCTCGGCTCTCTCATGGGGCTGCGCACCTTCACAGTGACCCGACGCCGTAGCGATTTCACCTGGCGTCCGGGCTTCAACGAACTCAACTGCGTGGTCAATCCGGTGCTGAGTTTCAAGTGGCTCGGCAAGACGGTGTGGCGTCCTTTCATTCCGCTACGCCGGATTGTCCAGGCCTTGCCGAACTGGAAAGGAAGACAGGCATGACGGCCTGGCGGCAAGAGTTGCAGGATCCGCAGTTGCTCAAGGCGTTCGGTACGCTCGAGGCGGTGTTTGCCCTCGAAGGTGAGCGCTTGACATCCGACCCTCTGTCCGAGGTCATCCGGGTTGATATCCAGGGGGTGCGTTATTACGTCAAGCGCTATTGGGGGGCAGGCAAGGGATTGCGGCGCTATCTCGGGCGGCCAAGGGTCAAGGCCGAGTGGCAGAATCTCAAGTTGTTCGCCAAGTGGGGCATCCCTACCGCACCGATAGTGGCCTATGGGCTCGAGCGCAAGGTTGGCGCGTTCGTACGGGGGGCATTGGTCACTCGTGAACTCAAAGGCACCCTGGATCTGGCGGAGATGGCGAACAGGCGCGATACGCGTCTGGCTGATGCCCGTTGGGTCGACCGGATCAGCCGGCAACTGGCCGATGGCACCCGAACCCTGCACGACCACCACTTCACCCATAACGACCTGAAGTGGCGCAACCTGCTGGTCAACGACAACGCCGAGCTGTTCTTCATCGATTGCCCCACTGGCAGTTTCTGGTGGGGGCCGTTGCTGCGCTACCGCATCGTCAAGGACCTGGCCTGCCTGGACAAGGTCGCCAAGTATCACCTGTCGCGCACGCAGCGCCTGCGCTTCTATCTGCAGTATCGAGGGCGTCGGCGCCTGAGTGAGGGCGACAAGCGGCGTGTGCTGCAGATTCTCAAGTTCTTCGAGGGACGCGAATGAGCGATTTCATCGCAGCGCAGGATCGCGCCCTGCTCGAACGCCACGGCCTCGCCAGTTTCGACGCACTGTGGTCGCTGAAGCTGGAGGCGGTGGATGAGCCCAATACCGAGCGAGGTGGCTGGAGCACGGTGTATCGCCTGGAACTGGACGAGCGCGCCTTCTACCTCAAGCGGCAGAGCAATCACCTGACGCGCAGTCTGCTACACCCGTTCGGCGAGCCCACCTTCGCACGTGAGTTTCGCAATATCCGGCGCTATGCCGACCTGGCCATCCCCGCCTTGCAGGCCGCCTTCTTTGCCGAGCGCCGCGTGCCGGGCGAGCGGCGTGCGGTGCTGCTAACGCGCGCGCTGGATGGCTGGCTGGAACTCGAACACTGGCTGATGCAATGGTCTGGCCTCGACGGCGCCAGGCGTCTGGCCATCCTGCGTGCCTGTGGTGAGCTTGCGCGCTGTCTGCATCAGGCGGGGCAGATTCATGGTTGCTTCTATCCCAAGCACATCTTCCTGCGTGAGCGGGACGGCCGCTTCGAGGCGCAACTGATCGATCTGGAGAAAACCCGCCCGTTGCTGCTGGGACAACGTGATCGCATCAAGGATCTCGAACCGCTGTTGCGCCGCGCCAGGGTCTGGAACGAGGCCGAGGTACGTGAACTGCTGGTGGCCTATCTGGGCGGCATGGCGGATGTGGATACCTGGTGGCACCTGCTCGAGGCACGCCAGCGTAACAAGGAGGCACGTTAATGGGCTTGAGCGAACTTAGCCAGGCCGGGCGTACACCTACACTGCCGCTGGCGCTGGATATCGCCGGCGAGACGCTGGTGCTCGAGCGCCTGCTGCGGGTGCTACCTGGGCAGCGTTATGTCGCTGTGGCTCATTGGCAGGGGCGCCAGGTGTTGGCCAAGCTACTGGTCGCCAGCAAGGCGCAGCGCCATTTTCAGCGGGAGCTGGAGGGCGCCGAATTGCTGGCCGGGCAGGGCCTGGTCACGCCCGAGCTATTGGCACAGGGCTTCGTCGAGGGGCAGGGCGGCTGGTTGCTGTTCGACTATCTCTCCGGGGCGCAGAGCCTCTGGGATGCCTGGCGCCAGGCCGCTTACGAGCCGCTGCTGAGCGATGCCCAGCAGGCGGTGCTGGCCGAGGCGCTAGGGGCGATCGGGCAGATGCATGCCCAGGGCCTGTGGCAGTCCGACCTGCATCTGGACAACCTGCTGCGGCATGACGGCCGCCTGTACCTGATCGACGGTGGCGGCGTGCGCTGCGAAACACCGGGGCAACCGTTGTCACGGGCAAAGGTGCTGGAAAACCTCGGGGTGTTCTTCGCTCAATTGCCGGCCGAGCTGGATGCCGTTCTCGAAGAGCTGCTGATTCACTATCTGCTGGCCAACGGCGAGCATGCCCTGCCATTGGAGATGCTCCAGGCGGAAATCGCCAAGGTACGGCGCTGGCGCCTGCGTGATTATCTGAAGAAGGCGGCGCGCGACTGCAGCCTGTTCGCCGCGCGGATCGGTGCGTTCGGTCTGCGCGTGGTACGCCGCGAGGCCGAGCCGGTCTTGCAGCCGCTGTTGGCCGATCTGGATACTCGGATCGACGCCGGGTATATCTACAAGACCGGCGGCGCCGCTACCGTTGCGCGGGTGGAGCTCGATGCTCGGCCACTGGTGGTCAAGCGCTACAACGTGAAGAGCTGGCTGCACTGGCTCAAGCGCTTCTGGCGGCCGAGCCGCGCCTGGCACAGCTGGCGCGAGGGCAATCGCTTGCAACTGCTGGGTATCGCCACGCCGACGCCACTGGCGGTGATCGAGCGGCGCTGGTGCTGGCTGCGCGGTCGCGCCTACCTGATTACCGACTATTGCGGCGGGCAGGATATAATCGCGCGTTTTGAAGCATACAAGCAGGCAACGCCCCCGGAAAACGAACTGCTGGCGCTGGATCGTCTGTTCGCAGCGCTGCTGCGTGAACGCATCAGCCACGGTGATTTCAAGGGGCACAACCTGTTCTGGGATGACGCGCAGGGTGCCTGGTCGCTGATCGACCTGGATGCCATGCGTCAGCATCGCAGTGCGCGCAGTTTCGCCCGGGCCTATGCCCGCGACCGCGCCCGTTTTCTGCGCAACTGGCCGGCGGACTCCGCCCTGCACCAGTTGCTCGACCAACGTTTACCGCAGGTGCCCGGCACCTGCCCGAATTAGAGGCTCAAACCTGTGGCACTGACCATTCTCGGCCTGTCCGGCGCCCTCAGTCACGATCCGTCCGCCGCGCTTTATATCGACGGCAAGCTGATCGCGGCCGTGGAAGAGGAGCGCTTCGTGCGCGACAAGCACGCGAAGAACCGCATGCCCTACGAGTCGGCCAAGTTCTGTCTGGAGCAGGCGGGCATCAAGCCCTCGGACGTCGATGTGGTGGCCATTCCCTTCGCCCCCATCAGCATCTTCGAGAAGGCCCGCTGGCAGTACGCCAAGCGTTACGCCTACGCGCCGGATCGTGCCCTGGATGCCATCCTGTTCGGCAACCGTCGTTACAAGCGCTACAAGAAGCGTATCGAGTGGTGCCTGGTGCAACTCGGCTTCGACCTGAAGAAGGTCAAGATCGAACCGGTCGAACACCACCTGGCGCACGCCTCCAGCGCCTACCACTGCTCGGGTTTCAAGGAAAAGACCGCGATCCTCGGCATCGACGGCAAGGGCGAGTACGCCACCACCTTCTTCGGCTACGGCGAGAACGGCAAGATCCACAAGATCAAGGAGTTCTACGATCCTGATTCGCTCGGCGGCCTTTATGGCGCAATCACCGAGTACCTGGGCTTCGAGATGCTCGACGGCGAATTCAAGGTCATGGGCATGGCGCCCTATGGCGATGCCGCCAAGTACGATTTCTCGCGCCTGGCCAAGTTCGAGAACGGCGAGCTGATCATCAATACCGAGTACGCCAACGTCATCGGCTTCCGTCGCTACAAGGAAAACGGCAAGGGTTACTACTTCTCGCCCAAGCTGATCGAGTGGCTGGGGCCCAAGCGCGAGGGTGACATCGCCGACGATCCCTACATCCATTACGCGGCCAGCATGCAGGCGCTGTTCGAGAAGCTGGCACTGCAGATGATGGAGTACTACCTGGGCGACATCCTCAAGGAAACCGGCAAGATAGCCTTTGCCGGTGGCTGCGCGCTGAACGTCAAGCTCAACCAGAAGATCATCGCCCGTGACGATGTGAAGGAGCTGTTCGTGCAACCAGCCTCTGGCGATGCCGGCACGGCCGTTGGGGCGGCGGCCTACGTGTCGAACCAGCGCGGCGTGCCGGTGGAAAAGATGGAGCATGTCTACCTCGGCCCGTCCTATTCCAACGAAGAGGTCATCGCCGCCTGTGCCAAGCACCCGAACCAGCCGGTGTTCAAGCGCATCGACAACACGCCCGAGCGTATCGCCAAGATCATGGTCGACGGCAACCCGGTGGCCTGGTTCCAGGGGCGCATGGAGTTCGGCCCGCGTGCTCTGGGTGGTCGCTCCATCATCGGCTGCCCGAGCGTGCCGGGCGTAGCCGACCGTATCAACGAGCAGATCAAGTTCCGCGAACGCTGGAGACCCTTCTGCCCGTCGATGCTCGACACCGTGGCGCTGAAGATGCTCAAGGTGGATCACCCGAGCCCGTTCATGACTTTCACCTTCGAGGTCAACGAAGAGTGGAAGGAGCGCGTCGGCGAGGTGGTGCATGAAGACGGCACCTCGCGTGCCCAGGTGCTGGAGCGCCAGTACAACCCGCGTTGGTACGACCTGATGCTGGAGCTGGAGAAACTCACTGGCAATGGTGTGTCGCTGAACACCTCGCTCAACCGCCGTGGCGAGCCGATGATCTGCTCGCCGACCGACGCGCTGAACATGTTCTATGGCTCGGATCTGCAGTACCTGATCATGGAAGACATCCTCGTGGTCAAGGACGGCAAGGACTGGTATGACGGCGTCTGAGCAGGCTGCTGGCCAGGCGCAGCGCTGGGTTCTGCAGTTCTGCCACGGCTATGACGGCCCCTTTCTGGACTGCGCACGGCAATACGCCGTGCTGTTCAAGGGCACGTCCTACAAGGTCTGCACCGTTTACCTGACGGGTAAGCCGTCAGCGGAGGTCGAGCGTGGCTCGGCTTCCGACGAGGTGATCTTCCTCGACTATTCCAGCGCCCAGGTGCGTGGCCTGAAGTTGGCTGCGATCCGCGACTTCCGTCGAATCGCTGCCTCGCGTGACTTCGCCCTGTGCATCGCCCATCGCTTCAAGCCGATCTACGTCGCCCTGCTGGGCAGCGATCTGCCGGTGATCGGCGTGCATCATGCTTTCGGCGACTACAAGCGCCGTTCCCGGCAACTGTTCGCCAATTTTTTCCGCAAGCGCCTGGCGCTGCTTGGGGTGTCCAATGCGGTGCGTGACGATATGCGCGCCTGTCTGCCTGGTTGGCCGGCCGAGCGTATCGAGACCTTGTATAACCGCATCGATGTCGAGGCCGTGCAGGCCGAGCAGGTATCCCGCGAGGCCGCGCGCGAGCATCTGGGGTTGCCGCAGGATGCCTGGGTGGTCGGCAACGTCGGCCGCCTGCATCCGGACAAGGATCAGGCCACGCTGATTCGCGGCTTCGCCCAGGCCTTGCCGCAACTGCCGGCAGGCAGCCTGCTGGCGATCATGGGCAGTGGTCGCCTGGAGGCACAGCTCAAGGCTCTGGCGGCGGAGTTGGGCGTTAGCGAGTCGGTGCGCTTTCTCGGCCAGGTGCCGCATGCACGTCGCTACTTCAAGGCGTTCGATGTGTTTGCCCTGACCTCCGACCACGAGCCGTTTGGCATGGTGTTGCTGGAGGCGATGGCGGCTGAGGTGCCGGTGTTGGCGAGTGACTGCGGTGGGGCGCCAGAGGTGGTGGATAAGGCGGAGGCTTTGTTTGCCTTTGCCGATGAGACGGCGCTTTGTGCACGTCTGCTGAGTGCAGCCAACGCAGGTACTCAGCCGAGTGTGCAGAGTATTCAAACCCCTTTCAGTGATGCAGGCGCCTATGCCCGTTTCTGGTCGCTACCGATGCTGTGCTTCATGCAGTCGAGGGCGTCGTGATGCCTGAGCGCGTATCGAAGCAACTGGTCTATCTGGTCTACGGCGGCAAGGTCGAGTATCACCAGGAGGCCAAGTACAGCATTCTTTCTGCATTGCATCATGCGCAGGGGGCGTGCCCGCGTATCCTGCTCTACACCGATGAGCCCGCTCAGTTCATCGGTTGGCCGGTCGAGGTGATCGCGCTCGATGATCAGACCTTGAGGGCTTGGACGGGGCCGGCGAGCTATCTGCACCGGCGCAAGGCAGCCGCCATCCGCGACGCGTTGCAGTATGCCGAGCAAAGCATTTTCATCGATACGGATACCTTCTTCCTGGCCTCGCCGGTTAAGCTTTTCGAGCGTCTTGCAAAGGCTCCATGGCTGGTCGATGAGATCGAGGGCGTCTGGAGGGAGTACCAAGGCGATGAACTGCATACGGTGCTCTCGCCTTACTTGGCCGAGCAATATGGCATTGATCAACGGATGTTGCTGATCAACTCCGGGGTTCTGGGCTTTCGGAGCGATGCCTCTCTGCTTATGGATGAAACGCTGAGGCTCATCGATATCCTGCACCCGATGGTTCCCAAGATTCATATCATCGAGCAGTTCGCCGTGGGCGTCGCTGCCAGGCATCTAGGGCGGCCAGAGGAATCCCGGGGGGTAGTCAAGCACTATTTCTCCGGGAAGAACTACTGGCGTCATATGGTCGCTGCATTCTTCCAGCGTCATGGCGAACATTTCTCTGCGCAGGCCATAGAGGCTGTTCGAGAAGTGCCAACGGATAAGCCCAGACCTGTCTGGTGGCACCGTCTGAACTTTCGTTTG
This sequence comes from Pseudomonas sp. NCHU5216, assembly GCF_052156495.1. Lineage (NCBI taxonomy): Bacteria > Pseudomonadati > Pseudomonadota > Gammaproteobacteria > Pseudomonadales > Pseudomonadaceae > Pseudomonas > Pseudomonas sp. NCHU5216. The sequence continues at coordinate 171,170 of NZ_JBQLIX010000008.1, forward strand.
CGCAGCGTCTTTCTCTCCTCTCGGATGCGTTCCCATGCCAAGTTGGCATATTACGCGACGGTGCTATGCGCAGATCCTTATGCCAAGGCTTGTGGTCAAGGCTATGCGCAGGAGTTGCGGCGAAAGGCCATTCCCGAGGGTGAAAGCCTGAGCATACAGCCTTGGAGCAGGGTGCTGACCCGGCAGCAGAGGCAACGTCTGGCCAAGTTGCTGGGCGAGTCAGCTACAGGTCACGTCCTGTGATTCTTCCTAGTACCGTTTTCGAGGTGACCCTGTGAAGGTGCTTTTTCTGGTTCAGGCCGAGCAGCGAGCGATACTGGATAGGTTGTATGAAGGCATTGCCGAGGCGTGCGAGAGTTGTGACATTCGCTGGCTGAGCAGTGATGAACAGGCCAATCTGAAGCGTTATTTCCGCGATCATGTTGATCTGTCTCGCTACGACAGAATCCTTTTCTTTCTGCGCTTCAAGAAAGAGATGCGTCAATGGCGCTTCATCCGCACTTTACCCAACCTGATGATTCTGGAGCATGACGCTTATCAGAACTATATCCCGTGCAAGTACACGGGAAAGTTCAGTGCGCATTATCGGCGTATGCCCTGGGTGCGCATCATCAGCTCTGGTGCTCAGGTCAGCCAGCGTCTGCGTGACGAAGGCTTCGATGCCTGCTTCGTACCCAAGGGTTACGATCAGGCCTTGCTCTCTTATCAAGGCCGGGAGCGTGATATCGAGCTGGCCTTCGTTGGCAGCACCAAGAGTGTGGCCTACAGTGGGCGCAAGGCGTTGCTCGACGAGTTGGGACGCCATGAGAACCTACTCGTGACCAAAACAAATTCAGGTGAGGAGTACTGCGAGACTCTCAACCGCATTCGTTTCTTCGTCAGTGCGGACGTGGGAATGGGCGAGTACATGATCAAGAACTTCGAGGCGATGGCCTGTGGTTGCGTGCTACTGGCCTATGACCAAGGTGAGGTCGAGAACTCGGCACTGGGTTTCGTGGATATGCACAATCTGGTCTTGTATCGAACGGTGGCTGAGCTGAGGGAAAAACTGGCCCTGCTGAGAGCCGAGCCTGAGCGGGCACAGCGTATCGCCCAGGCTGGGCGGCTTTTGGTCGAAGAAAAATATGGTTTCAATCGTATAGGTCAGCAGATAGCTGACGCCATGCGCCCTACACCTCGAGCCCCACAGCGTAGGGCGAGCTGGCTGGTGTGGCTTGGTTTTTGAGCGAAGCAGTTTCTCGGTTCTATCAGAATTTTTTGAATGGCCATTAATGCGTGATGGCTTTTGTCCTTCAAGGTGAGCGTTGGTGAAAGAGATTAGTGAAGAGAAATGTGTCGGTGAGGAAGACTTTTTCCCGCTCATTTCCGTGATTATCGCATCCTATAATCACGCGCCTTACATAGAGGCCAGCATTCGTAGTGTCATGCAGCAGACATACTCGAATTTCGAGCTGCTGGTCATCGATGATGGTTCCAGTGATGACAGTGTCGAGCGCATCACCCGCTTGCAAGCGGAGTATGGCTTTGACTTTCAGGTTCAGCAGAATTGCGGCTTGAGTCGAACGCTGAATGCAGCCATCGCACGGAGCAAAGGGAGTCTTATCGTTCCTTTTGGGTCCGATGACATCATGCGTCCTCAGCGGCTAGCCGTTCAGGCCGAGTACATGCAGAGCAAGCCTGAGGTGGGTATCTGCTCGGCCAATATCGATATTATCGACAGCAACGGACAACCTCTTCCTGAGAAAGAGCAGAAACAACGTCATCTGCCTTTTCGGCGTCTGGATTTCGATGATCTTTTCCTTGATCTCAAACCGGGGCCGCAGGCTGCGACCTTGATGTTCAGGCGTGAGGCGTTGGCGGCCGCCGGGGGGTTCAATCCTGAGATTCGTCTCGAGGACGTTTACATCTGTCTGAGCATTCTCAGGGCTGGATATTATATTGACATTCTTCCGGATGTTTTGGCTGACTACAGGAAGCACGAAAGCAATACCTACAAGCGCTTGCGCTTCATGGTGGAAAACATGCTGAAGACCTATGAGGTTTTCTCGGATCATCCCGCTTATGAGCGAGTCAAGGAAAAATACTTGTGCTCTATGTTCTTGAAGTCTGCTGGGCGTGATAAGGAACTGGCGCGTGAATTATTAGGTGAGTTGCCCTTGCGTAGTTGGAATTCCAAGGTGCTGCGCGGTATTGGCCGTTTGTTGTTTTCTTGATGAATCTTCGTGTGATTTTGCTGTGGGAACTGGTTAATGTGGCGTGAAAGACTATATGAAGGCTATGTTCGCTACTGGTTGCCAGTGGCGCTTGTGCTGTTTCTAACGGGTATGTTCTGGGTGGGCGACCGCTCTTTGTATCACAAGCTCTATTATGCCTCTCTGGCCTTTCCTGCATTGATCGTTCTGGTCGCGTCCCCATCGCGATTCGTCTTTTTGCGGCAAGAGCCTCTATTTTTATTGTTCTTGAGCTTCTCTGCCTACGTTATCCTGTCTCTTGCATGGGCAGCAGGAGAGATCGATTTCTCGAAGATCAAGCATCCGCTTTATATAGTCATGTTGATATTGGCAGTGGCAGCTTTGGCCGAGCACGATATGCGACGGCTCATTCAAGTCGTTGGGCTTGCTGGCGTGGCGGCTGCATTGTTTGCGGTCATAACCATGATCCTATATTTCAAGGGTAATGGGCCGCCATCACGCTTGGAAGGTTTCGGCGCGTTATACAACCCTCTGCTGACCTCGCATGTTTATGGCTTTTTTGCAGCCTTATGGCTGGCAGCCCTCATGAGCTCATCAAGGGCATGGGCTGGCAAGTTGATCATGCTCATGATTCTGGTGCTTTTGTTATTTTTTACCGGCTCGCGAACTCCCTTCATGGCTTTGGGCGCCTGTTTCGTCTGGTTGATTATCATGGTGGCGGATCGGCGGATCGTCTGGCTACTCATGCCCGCAGCGATAATCTGTGGCGTCGGTTTATGGTTCTTTGGCGCCGAGTTGCTTTCCCGGGGGCTGTCTTATCGGCCGCTGATCTGGGCTGAGACCTGGCGCCAGATCATGCCGGTACTCTGGTTCGGTCATGGCTACGATACGGTTATCGACATCACTGTTCCGGGGTTGAATGTACTGCTGGCAGACCCGCACAACCTGACCTTGGGGGTGATTTATCAAACAGGTTTGGTTGGCGGGCTGATGTGGCTGGCGATCTATCTGTATAGCTTCTTCAAGTCATGGCAGATGAGGCACTCTGGCTTGGTGCTGATAAGCTCAACTCTTCTGATATACGGATTTGTGGCTGGAATGACCGAGGGCTCGTCATTCATGTCGCGCCCCAAGGAGCACTGGTTCCTGATATGGATACCCATTGCAATCCATCTTGCCGTATTACGTAAGGTTTCTAGCAAACGCAAAGCAGCGGAGAAAGAGGTCGTGGCCGCTCATTAAGGGGCCATGACCTTTTCATGCAGTGTCTTGAAGGGGAACTCAGCCATAAGACCTTTGTGCTTTAGATAGCGCTCGAAGTGGACCAGATTCCTTCGGGCCTTATGGCGTGAAAGGGGACGTGACTGGAAACTCAGGTCGGCGATATCGATTAGGCCTAATCGTTTGTCCGGTGTCAGCACGATATTTCCCAGGTGCATCGAACGGAAGTAAATGCCCATTTGATGCAGCGTTCTAAAAAACTCCGCAAGTTGCTCAAGGAGAGGCGCGCTGATTCGTTGCTCTCTTTCATATAGCGAGCTGAGTGTCGTACCAGCCAGGGCCCGATAGCGAATGGCTGTCCAGCCTGCCTTGGGAAGCCTGAAGAGTTCCAGGGGTGCGACTGTTGGTATGCCACGCCGATGGAGCTGTTCAGCATTGCGCCAGAAACGCACCGAGTAGGGCGTCAATAACGCAGAAGACAGGAGGCGCTTGCGCCTGAACAGTTTCAGGTAGTCGCCATTCTCAAGGAGATAGACCTTGGTTCCATAGCTGTCTTCTTCAATGCTTCTGGCGTTGGCTACGAGCTTATCGAAGTTCGCTTGCGATATCGGCTTTACGATGGGGGTGGTCATGTCGGGGAATACTACACCTTGGTGCTAGGCGCGCTCTTCAGGCTTCAGAGTTCATGGCTGTCGCGCGCAAATGGCCAAGGTGTTGTTTGAGGTCTTGATGAAATTGGCCCGCCAGAGTACGCAAAATCGGCTGGTTCAGCCATAGATTTAAGGTGGAGGCATCAAGTCGGCGGCTCATGCGTCGCTCTGTATTCTCCAGGGCTTTTTCCCACCATGCCGCCGAGCAGGCACGATCAAATTCGTTCGGGTATCGGTAGCAGCCGTAGAGCACTTCTCGCATGAACTGACGTTGCTCTGCCGGTACAGCCAGAGTGAAGAACTTCTGCAGGCAGCGCAATGGCAATGGGGGGCGAGGCAGGTGCGCCTTGATAGAGGTGACATCCTTGAGTGCCTGATTGCTCAATGGCGACTGACCGTGCTTGTCGTGCCAGGCCATTATCTTGGCCCTGAACTGCGCCTTGCGGCTCCAGTAATGGTGCAGCAAATCTGGACACTCGCGGAGCCGAACCTTCTCATGCGCCGCCAGAGCGAGGCATATCTCCTCAAAGGTATAGACTTCGCCCGCTTCTTCGTGGAGTTCGTCCATCAGCCGTATCGAGTTTTCAAGTATATGAGCGTCCGTCTTATGCAGGCCTATTACCCCTGAGTTGGTCTGGCGTAGCGATTGGCTCAGGAGCCCTTGCCGCGTGAGAGCATCCTTGAATAGCTGTGGATGATCGCTGTCGATGAGGCGCTGACCAATGCTGTTGCACAGCAAATATCCAGGTCTGATTCTGAGGAATCCCCACAAATCTACTCCAGCGCCCGAGCTTGCCGGTGAACCTCGTCACGTAGCAATAGCTCCATCTTG
>NZ_JBQLIX010000009.1:0-167201 GCF_052156495.1 Pseudomonas sp. NCHU5216
ATGTCGCGAGAGCCGCGATGGGCCAGGGATGGCCCACCGCGGCGGGCCTCTGGAGCGGCGATGGAGTGAGCGAACCCCGGCGCAGCCGGGGCCGGATGATCGGGCGGAGGGTTTTGGTTACTTTGCCTGCAAAGTGACTCGCCCGGGAGGGCGAAACCAAGAACATCAACAAAAACGCGGCAATCCGGAACAAGCCCCCGAACAAGCAACAAGCAACAAGCACTCACACAAACTTGCCAGTCCGGTGCCAACAAGGCCTGCCCCCTGAAAGTGCGATGAACCTGTATTAACACAGTATTGCCAACGCACGACTGCATGGATGCAGGAGGTAGAGCGACGCAGGAAGCCCAAGCCGAGAGGTAGTTTTTCAACAGCCTGCCAGGCTCAGCGCTCGCGCCCATCGAGCAAGCGTTGCGCCAGCTCGTCGAGCAACTTCTGCTCACGTCGATCCTCGGCCTGGCGGGCCTCGTCGCGGTAGCGCTGCACCAGCTTGCGCAGCCCTTCGAGTCGGGCGTAGCGCTGTTGCCAGATGCCCCGAGCCTTGTCCAGATTGGCGCGGTGCCAGTCCAGGCTCTGGTTCTGCTGGCCGATGGCGGTTTCCAGCTGCGCCAGAAAGCGCTGATAGTTCATCAGCCACTGCCCGGAGACGCCCCGGCTGCCCTCGCTGATCCACTGCTGCTGGTAGTCACCGCGAAAGCGTTCCAGTTCGCCGAGCTTGGCTTCGGCCTGGCTCACCAGGCCCTGGCAGTGGCCGAGTTGGCGGGCCGCTTCGCGCTCGGCCTTTTCGGCCATTTCCACCACCGGCTGCAAGCGCTTGGCGCGGCTGAGGCTCATCGAGCCCAGGCTCCGACGCAGGCGGCGCTTGGATCATGCACCTTGCTCACTGGCCCAGCACCGCGCTCAGTTGTTCACGACTCTGGGCCATGCTCACGCTCTCATCGAGCCCCTGGCGCAGGTAATGCGCCATCTGCGGCTGGCGGGCGATGGCCAGGTCGGTGTCGGCATCGCCGCCAGGCACGTAGGCGCCGACGCTGATCAGGTCGCGGCTCTGTTGGTAACGCGACCATAGCTGCTTGAAGCGCTGCGCCTGTTTGAGCTGCTCCGCCGGCACCACCTGCGGCATCACCCGGCTGATGGACGCCTCGATGTCGATGGCCGGGTAGTGCCCCTCCTCGGCCAGCCGCCGCGACAGCACGAAGTGACCATCGAGCACGCCACGGGCGGCATCGGCGATGGGATCCTGCTGGTCGTCGCCCTCGCTCAATACGGTGTAGAAGGCGGTGATCGAGCCGCCACCGGCCTCGGCATTGCCCGCCCGCTCCACCAGCTTGGGCAACCTGGCGAACACCGAAGGCGGATAGCCCTTGGTCGCCGGCGGCTCGCCGATGGCCAGGGCTATCTCGCGCTGGGCCTGGGCGTAGCGGGTCAGCGAATCCATCAGCAACAGTACGTTCTTGCCCTTGTCGCGGAAGTACTCGGCGATGCGCGTACAGTACTGCGCGGCGCGCAGACGCATCAGCGGCGCCTCGTCGGCCGGCGAGGCGACCACCACGGAGCGCTTGATGCCCTCCTCGCCGAGAATCTCGTCGATGAACTCCTTCACCTCACGACCACGCTCGCCGATCAGACCGACGACGATGATCTCGGCCTCGGTGAAGCGGGTCATCATGCCCAGCAGCACCGACTTGCCCACGCCGGTACCGGCGAACAGGCCGAGGCGCTGACCGCGGCCCACGGTGAGCAGGCCATTGATGCTGCGGATGCCGACATCCAGAGGCTGGCTGATGGGGTCACGGTTGAGCGGGTTGATGGTCGGGCCATCCATCGGCACCCAGTCCTCGGCCTTCATCCCACCCTTGCCATCGAGGGCGCGCCCGGCGCCGTCGAGCACCCGGCCGAGCATCGACATGCCCATGGGCAGACGCCCGGTATCCGGCAGCGGCACCACGCGCGCCCCCGGTGCGATACCCGCCAGGCTGCCGACCGGCATCAGGTAGATCTTGCCACCGGAGAAGCCCATGACCTCGGCCTCGACCTGCACCGGGTGGTAGCTGTCGCTGTTGATCACCAGGCAGCGACTGCCGATGGCGGCACGCAGGCCCTCAGCCTCCAGGGTCAGGCCGACCATGCGCAGCAGGCGCCCCTCGACCACGGGTTGACTGGGCAGGCCGATGGCGTCGACATAGGCATCCAGACGCCGGGCGAAACTGATTCGGTCAAGGCGCATCGACGGCATCCAGATCCAGGCTGATGTCCGCTTCCGGTGGCTGGCCGACCTGCGCGCGCTGCTGCTCGAACAACTGCTTGAGCGACTGCGCCAGGCGCGTCTCGACGCTGGCGTCGATCAGGCTGTGCTCGGACTCGATGCGGCAACCACCGGGCAGCAGGCTGTCGTCCTCGAGGATGCGCCAGCTTTCCTCGTGGCGCTCGCGCAGGGCCTTGATGGTGTCGAAGTCCTGCGGATTGACCTGGATGCGCAGGTTGTCCGCGCCCATCGGCAGCAGTTTCAGCGCCTCACGCAATACCTGGCGGATCTGGCTGGAGTCGGTATTCAGCTCGCGCTGCACCACCTCGCGCACCATGTGGCTGACCAGCTTGACCAGCGCCACTTCCAGTTGCTGATCCTGCTCGGCAATGGGCTCGAGCAACTGACTCATCAGCTTGTCCAGGCCCTGCAACTTGACCGCCAACGCGGCATCGGCCTCCTGCTTGGCCTTGAGCTGGCCGGCATGGAAGCCATCCTTCTCGCCGGCGGAGAAACCTTCGTTGTAGGCATCCTGACGAATCGCCTCGAGCTCGTCGAGCGTCAGCGGCTTGACGTCCTCCAGCGCCACCTCTTCGGACTGTGCCGCCTCTTCGGCGGGCGCCGGCTCGCTGGGGGGTTCGTCGACCGCCTCTGCCGTCTGCGCAGGCTCGTCCTCGGGATCACCAGGCTCGTCGAAGCTGGGCAAGGCCCAGCGGTCGAACCCGGCCAGATCCTTGGCGCGGATCAGTTCGCTTTCCGGCTCCTTGGGCGCCATGCTTTAGACCATCTCTTCGCCGCCCTTGCCGCCAAGCACGATCTCTCCGGCTTCGGCCATGCGGCGGGCGATGGTGAGGATTTCCTTCTGCGCGGTTTCCACGTCGCTGACGCGCACCGGGCCCTTGGCCTCCAGGTCGTCGCGCAGCAGCTCGGCGGCACGCTTGGACATGTTCTTGAACACCTTGTCCTTGATCGCATCGTCGGCGCCCTTGAGCGCCAGCACCAGCACGTCGGAGGACACTTCGCGCATCAGCGCCTGGATACCACGGTCGTCGACGTCGGCCAGGTTGTCGAAGACGAACATCAGGTCTTCGATCTGCGTCGACAGGTCTTCGTCCACTTCGCGGATCGAGTCCATCAACTGGCCTTCGACCGAGCTGTCGAGGAAGTTCATGATGTCCGCCGCGCGCTTGACGCCCCCCATGGTGGCACGCGAGGTATTGGCACTGCCGGAGAACTGCTTCTCGAGGATCTGGTTGAGTTCCTTGAGCGCCGAGGGCTGCACGGTGTTGAGCGAGGACACGCGCAGGATGATGTCCAGGCGTACCTTGTGGTCGAAGTGGCTGAGCACCTCGCCAGCCTGGTCGGGGTCGAGGTAGGCGACCACGATGGCCTGGATCTGCGGGTGCTCGTAGCGAATCACGTCGGCCACGGCGCGTGGCTCCATCCACTTGAGGCTGTCCAGGCCGCTGGTGCTGCCACCGAGCAGGATGCGGTCGATCAGGTTGCCGGCCTTGTCCTCGCCCAGCGCGGCGGTGAGCATCTTGCGGATGTAACCGTCGGAGCCCACGCCCAGGCTGGTCTGGTCGCCGACGATGTCGACGAACTCGGCCATCACCTGCTCGACCTGTTCGCGATGCACGTTGCGCATGCCGGCCATGGCCAGGCCCACGCGCTGCACTTCCTTGGGCCCGAGGTGGCGCAACACCTGCGCAGCATCGGTCTCGCCCAGCGACAGCAGAAGAATGGCGGCCTTGTCGACCTTGGTCAGCTTGGTAGCGGTACGGTTTTCACTCATCGGCGTTGATCCACTCTTTCACCACCAGAGCCACACGGCCCGGGTCTTCGGCGACCAGGCTCTTGATGGCGTTCAGTTGTGCATCATACCCCTCGGTGGGGCTCGGCAACATGATGCTTTGCGGCCCACCCAGGCTCACGCGATCATCGGCCAGCTCGCCATCCAAACCCGCCATGCGGCCCAGTTCGACATCGCCGCCCTCGCCTTGCTCCTTGCCCTTGCCAGCGCCGGTGATGTTGTTGAGCACCGGGCGCAACACACCGAATACCAGTGCCACGATCAACAGAACACCGATCAGTTGCTTACCGATGTCCCAGAACCAGGGCTGGGTGTAGAACGGAATATCCGGAATCTCCTCGCCCTGGGCCGCGCTGAATGGCGTGTTGATCACGCTGACGCTGTCGCCACGGCTGGCGTCGAAACCGACCGAGTCCTGTACCAGGCGGGTGAAGCGCGCCAGATCGTCGGCGCTCCAGGGCACCCGCGTGGTTTCGCCGGTGGCCGGATCGACACGCACCTGGTCGTCCACCACCACGGCCACCGACAGGCGACGCAGACGGCCCTGCTGCTGCTTGGTGTAGCTGATGGAGCGATCCAGCTCGAAATTGCGCGTCGACTGCTCGCGCTTGTCCGCCGGATACGGCGCCAGCATCGGCTGGCCGGTGGCCGGATCCATGATCTGCTGGCCATTGGCGTCCACCAGCGGCTGCCCGGCAGCGACCGGGCCGGCCGGTGCGGCGGCGCCAGCGGCTTGCTGCGGTGCAGCGGCCGGGCCAGGCGGCTGATTGGACAGCGCACCCGGCACGCCTTGCGGCGGCAGGCTGCTCTGACGCTGTTCGTTGACCTGCTGCTCGCTGCGCAGCGCCGGTTGATCCGGGTTGAACATCTCGGAGGTGGATTCCACCGCGCTGAAGTCGACATCGGCGGAGACTTCGGCCTTGTAGCGGCCATTGCCGAGCACAGGTTGCAGGATGTTGTGCACGCGCTGGGTGAACAGGCTCTCCATGCGCCGGGTGTAGTCGAACTGCTTGCCGGCCATGGTCAGCTCGGACAGCTCCTGCTGATCGGACAGCAGGTTACCCTTCTGGTCGACGACGGTGACCTGGCTCTTGTCCAGCTCAGGTACGCTGGTGGCGATCAGGTTGACGATGGCCATGACCTGGCTCGGCTCCAGCGCCCGCCCCGGATACAGCTCGACCAGCACCGAGGCACTGGGCTTGCGCTCGTCACGCACGAACACCGACGCCTTGGGCATGGCCAGGTGCACGCGCGCGCCCTTGACGTTGTTGAGGCTGGAAATGGTACGTGCCAGCTCACCTTCCAGGCCGCGACGGTAGCGCGTGGCCTCCATGAACTGGCTGGTGCCCAGGCCCTGCTCGCGGTCGAGGATCTCGAAGCCGACATTGCTGTCGGTCGGCGCTACGCCGGCTGCGGCCAGACGCATGCGAGCGTTGGCCAGATCATCGGACTTGACCAGCAGCGCGCCGGAATTGGGTTCCACGGTGTAGTCGATACCGGCATTGCTCAGCACATCGAGCACCTGGCTCGTGTCCATGCCATTGAGGCTGCCGTAGAGGGGGCGGTAATCGGGCTGCTGCGACCACAGCACCACGGCAAAACCGATCGCCACGCTGGCGGCGAGACCGACCAGCAGGCCGAGCTGACGCAACACCGACATTTCGGCGAGGTTTTCCAGGAAGCTCAGTCCGAACAACGGCTTCTTGGGTTCTGTCGCATCGGCCTTGGCCGGGACGTTCGCTACTGCTGCTTCAGCCATGAATCAATCCTCAGAACCTGTTCAAAATCTTGCGAGCTAGAGGTATGCAAGGCAAAAACAGGCGAAAAAGCGTAGTTTACGAGCGGTAAATGAGCATTTTGAGTCTGTTTTTAACGCGGCAGACCCGACGCGCAGCAGATTTTGCATAGGTTCTAGACCGGCATCTGCATGATGTCTTGATATGCCTGAACCAGCTTGTTACGCACCTGGGTCATGGCCTGGAAGGATACGCTGGCTTTCTGCGAGGCGATCATCACATCGGTCAGGTCGACACCGCTCTGGCCCATCTCGAAGGCGGTGGCCAGCTTGTTGGACGCCTGCTGGGTCTCGCTGACCTTGTTCACCGCCTGCCCCAGCATCTCCGAGAAACTCGGTGCACCTGGCACGGGTTCGCTGGCAGCCGGCTTCTGCCGGGCCATGGCCTCGGCCTGCATGGCACGCATTTCCAGCATCAAGCGATTGAATTCGACACCCTGACTCATGACTTCCTCCACTGCCCGCTTTTTGACACTTGCGGTGCTTTGCGAGGGTATTTGCAACAAGGGTGCCAAGAGAGCGGCTACAAGCTGCAAGCCTCAAGCTGCAGGCAAAAGCAAGAGCAAGAGCGAGCATCCGGGTGACGGGATGCTCGATCGGTAGGAGCGGATTTATCCGCGATTGGGGTTGGCACCGAGCCCGCAGCATCGCGAATGAATTCGCGCCTGCACGAAGAGCCAGGCGCGTGGGGAGACGCCTGGCAGGCTGGTGACAGCGGGATTTACCAGCGCCAGATCAACTGGCGTAGAGATAGGCCTCGACGTCCATGCCGGCATCACGCATCTGCGCCAGCTTGTAACGCAGGGTGCGCGGGCTGATGCCCAGGCGTTCGGCGGCTTCCTTGCGCCGACCGCGTTCGGCCCGCAGGGTGTCGATGATGACCTGGAACTCGCGGCGACGCAGATCCTCACCGAGGCCGGCATCCCCAGCGGCCACGGCCTCGCCCTGCGGGGCTGCAGGCGGTATGGCACTGGGCACCACGGCCAGGCGCGGCGCGGTAGCCTGCACGCTGTGACCGATCGGCGCGCTCAGGCACAGATCCTGCGGTTGGATAAGGCCACCCTGCTGCAGGATCAGCGCGCGCTGGATGGCGTTATCCAGCTCTCGCACGTTGCCCGGCCATTGATGCTCGACCAGGGCCTGAGCCGCCGCCGGGGAGAAACGCACCGGAGCATGATTCATTTTCTTGACGTGCTTGCCGAGCAGGCGCTCGGCAAGCGGCAGGATATCGGCGGGGCGCTCCCGCAGCGGGCGCCAGGCCAAGGGGAACACCGACAGGCGATAGTAGAGATCTTCGCGGAAACGCCCGGCGGACACCTCACTGGCCAGGTCACGGTTGCTGGTGGCCAGCACGCGAATGTCCAGAGTGACCGGCTTGCGCGCCCCGACCCGCTCCACCTCGCGCTCCTGCAAGACGCGCAGCAGCTTGGCCTGCAGCCCCAGCGGCATTTCGGAAATCTCGTCGAGCAGGATGGTACCGCCGTCGGCCAGCTCGAACTTGCCAGGCTGGGCGGTCACCGCGCCGGTGAAGGCACCCTTCTCATGGCCGAACAGGGTGGCCTCGAGCATATTGTCGGGAATCGCCGCGCAGTTGATGGCGATGAACGGGCCAGCGGCACGCGGCGACTGCTGATGAATGTAGCGCGCCAGCACTTCCTTGCCTGTGCCGGACTCGCCGGTGATCATCACCGTCGAATCACTCTGCGCCACGCGCGCGGCCAGCTCCAGCAGTTGCACGCTGGCCGGTTCCAGCGCTACCGGGCCATCGCGGTCGCCGGCGCCCATCTGCCCCAGGGCATGCCGCGCTACCAACTCCAGCAGCGCGCGCGGCTCGAAGGGTTTGACCAGATAATCGGCCGCCCCCTGGCGGATCGCATCTACCGCACGCTCGACGGCGCCATAGGCGGTCATCAGCAGCACGGGCAACTGCGGGTGGCGCTGGCGAATCTGCGTGAGCAACTGGTGGCCATCCATGCCCGGCATGTTGACGTCGCTGACCACCAGACCGAAGGACTCCTCGCCCAGGGCGACCAGCGCGGCCTCGGCGCAGTCCACGGCGCGGTAATCATGGCCGCCCAGCATCAGGGTATCGGCCAGGGCTTCGCGCAGCGCGCGGTCGTCTTCCACCAACAGAACTTTGCTCGTCATGGGGTCACTCCTGATTCAGGTGGGTTGCCGCGCCCAGCAGCGGCAGCGAAAGGATGGCGCAGGTACCACGACCGGCACGCGACTGCAGCAGCAACTGGCCCTGGTGGGCCTTGGCCACGGCTTTGACCACCGCCAGGCCGAGGCCGGTGCCGGTGGTCTTGGTGGTGAAGAAAGGTTCGCCCAGGCGCGCCAGGGTGGCGGCATCCATCCCCGGGCCGTTGTCACTGACGCACAGGCGCAACTGGCTGCCCCGGCGATAGAGGTGAATCTTCAGACGCGCATCACGGCCACTGGCCTGGATGGCATTGTCGATCAGGTTGAGTACGGTGCCGACCAGGGTGTCGCGGTTGCACAGCAGTTCGCCCGTTTGGGTGTCGCACTGCCAACGCACCGCCATCCCGGCCAGATGCGGCTCGGCAGCGGCGCGCAGCGAGGCGAACAGCGCCGGCGGCGCCAATCGGTCAGGCAGCGGCAATTCGCCACGGGCGAAGATCAGCATGTCACGCACCTGGTTTTCCAGCTCGTGTAGGCGCTCCTTGAGGCGCCCGGCGAAACGCTGCTGCTGCTCGGCTGGCAGTACCTGCTCGTTGAGATGGCTGGCATAGAGCAAGGCGGCGGACAGCGGCGTGCGAATCTGATGAGCCAGCGAGGCGACCATGCGCCCGAGCGCGGACAGGCGCTCGTGGCGCGCCAGTTGATCCTGCAGGCGACGGGTTTCCGTCAGATCGGTGAGCAGGATCAGTTGCCCCGGCTCGGCATTCAACGAGCGGGTAGCGATGGACAGGCGGCGGCCATCCTTCAGTGAAATCTCATGGCCGTCGTCCTCGCGCGGGGCGAAATTGCGTGCGATCACCTGGCGCCAGAGCATGCCCACCAGCGGCTGACCGAGCAGTGAACGCGCCACGGGGTTGGCCTCGCGCACCACGCCCTGGCCATCGATGACGATGACCCCGCCCGGCAGCAGATCCAGCAGGCTCTGCAGACGGTTGGCCAGGCGCTCTTTCTCGGCCAGCTCCTGCATGCGCTGGGCACTGACCAGGGCCAGTTGCCCCTTGAGCTCGCTGACGCGTGCTTCGAGCAGGCTGTAGGACTCGCTGAGCTGGTTGGACATCTGGTTGAACAGAGCAAAAGCCTGTTCCAGCCCGGCACGACTGGCTTGTTCCAGCGGAGCCGAAGGCAGCGGCTCGGCTGGCTCGGCGGGGCGGACGCTTGTATTCATCTTCATCTCTCGCACAACGCACCGTCAGAGGACGGTCAGGTTGGGAGTGCTGAAGCAATCCGCGTGCCCACTTTTTTATTGTTATTTTTCAATAGCTTAAAAAATAAAGCCGGAGCTGCGTCAAAGCTCCGGCTTGGTTTCGGCAATGGCGGCGAGCCATTACGGCAGTTCCATGACGACTCAGTCGTCGCCACTGCCCTCGTCGTCCCGGCGACTCATGCCGTACTTGCGCATCTTCTCCACCAGAGTGGTACGGCGAATGCGCAGACGCTCGGCAGCACGCGCCACCACACCACCGGCATCGTCCAGCGCCTGCTGGATCAGCCCTTGCTCGAGGTTGCCGAGGTAGTCCTTGAGATCCAGACCTTCGGGCGGCAGCATCGCCGGCGTGTCGAGCCCCGGCAGGCCGGCGACGATGGCGGCGCGCTCTTCGAGCTCGTCGCGCAGGGTTTCGGCCAGTTGCTCGTCTTCGTCGTCGACGTGGCGGAACTTCTTCGGCAACTCACCCACGCCGATCACCCCATAGGGATGCATGATCGCCATACGCTCCACCAGGTTGGCCAGCTCGCGCACGTTGCCCGCCCAGTCATGCCGGCACAGCGACATGATGGCGGCCGAGTTGAAGCGGATGGAACCACGCTTCTCATGCTCCATCCGCGAGATCAGCTCGTTCATCAACAACGGGATGTCTTCGATGCGCTCGCGCAGCGGGGCCATCTCGATGGGGAAGACGTTGAGGCGGTAATACAGATCCTCACGGAAGCTGCCGTCCTCGATCATGCGCTCGAGGTTCTTGTGGGTGGCGGCGATGATGCGCACGTCGGCGGTCTGCGTCTTGTTGCTACCGACCCGCTCGAAGGTGCGCTCCTGCAGCACGCGCAGCAATTTGACCTGCATCGGCAGCGGCATGTCGCCGATTTCGTCGAGGAACAGGGTGCCGCCGTTGGCCAGCTCGAAACGCCCAGCGCGGCTGGTGATGGCCCCGGTGAAGGCGCCCTTCTCGTGGCCGAACAGCTCGCTTTCCAGCAACTCGGCCGGAATGGCGCCGCAGTTGACGGGTACGAACGGCGCTTCACGGCGCTTGGAGTGGTAATGCAGATTGCGCGCGACCACTTCCTTGCCAGTGCCCGACTCACCCAGGATCAGCACGCTGGCCTCGGTATCGGCCACCTGCTGCATCATCTGTCGCACCTGTTGAATGGCGCGGCTAGTGCCCACCAGGCTGCGGAACAGATTGGGCTCGCGCTGGCGACCACGATCACGCGCCTGGTCGTACATTTCCCGGTAGATCTGCGCACGGTGCAGCGAGTCGAGCAGTTTGTTGTAGCTCAGCGGCATTTCCAGGGAGGCCAGCACACGCCGACGTAGCTCCTCGGGCCAGTCACCGGTCGCGGTCTCGTTGAGCGTCAGCAACGGCAGGAATTCGTCCCAGGCGGAAATCTGCTTGGTCAGCTCGAGGGCGCCACCGCGGCTGTCCACTTCACCGAGCAGCACACTGAGCACTTCACGACTGGAATCGAGAGCCGCCACCGCCTCCTTCCAGTTCTGGCTACTGCAACTGAGGTGCTCTTCCCCTAGAAAATTCAGAATGACCGCCAGCTCATGGCGGCGCGCGGCATTGTCGTCAATCAGCAGGATCTTGGTTTCACGCCACATCTTGTCTACGTCTGGCCCGAGGAGTGAAGGAAATGGTACGCCAAAGACTCAGCGAAAACCGGCAATTAGCCAGTAGTAAAGTCAATATAGCGGATGCAGTCAATTTTATGGCGTGAATATTTACCATGGCCAGTGGTGCGTAAATACAGCCGTTTGCATCAAGAAGGAAAATTGCATGGGAAAAGACGGCATTTGCCGCTTATTGTCGCGACCAGGCGCGCAAGCGGCAAAGCTGAACGAGCGAGGCTCAACCGAACAGTTGATAGACCTTGGCGCCCTGATGCGACTGGTTGAGCTGCAACAGCTCGCCGGCCAGACGCTGCTGCTCGGCCTGGCATACGGTCACCAGCTCGCGGTACAGATCGAGCAGTTGCTGCAGATTCGAGCGCAGTTGCTCTTCATCCTGCAGGCCCTCGACCATGGCGGCATCCACCGCCATGCGGCATTGCAGATCCAGCTCGCCGATGGCGCTCCAGTCCTGATTGGCCAAGGCATCGCGTAGCGCCACACCTGTCGCTTGCAAACGCTGGACGGATGAATTCATTGCCTATCTCCTCCGATACCAGGCTTATTGAGCGATGGCATCCCAGCCAGCCTTGACGTTACGCAGCAAGCCAGACACCTCTTCGAGGATAGCAGGCTCGTTGCTGACGTTCGCTTCGGTCAGGCGGTTGATCATGTATTCGTAGAGATTATCGAGATTACCGGCCACTTCGCCACCCTGCTGGTGATCCAGGCTTTCACGCAGCCCGGCGATGATGGCAATGCTCTTGCCGATCAACTCACCCTTGAGCGCCGTCTGCTCGCGCTCCATGGCACCACGCGCCTGGGCGATACGGGCCAGGCCACCTTCCATCAGCATCTGGATCAGACGATGGGGACTGGCCTCGATGGCCTGAGCCTGGGTGTTGACGGTCTGGTACTGTCTGAGGGCCGCCATGGCATTCATAATCGCTCTCGCTCTACCTGTGGGCTGATACTCGAAGTATCGGCCCAGACAGTGAAAGCTTTAGCAGGGTGTTGAAAAACTACCTAGGTTTTTCAACACCCTGCCAGCGAAAATCAGCTGGCCACTGCCGGCTCCACTTCCGGGCCTATGGCATCCCAGGCGCCCTTGATCCGGCCCAGCAGGGACTCGACTTCATCGAGGGTGCGTGGGGTTTCATCCAGCGCCACACCGGCCAGGCGGCGGGTCATGTAGTCGTACAGGGCATCGAGGTTCTCGGCGATTTCGCCACCCAGTTCCTTGTCCAGCGCGGCCTGGAGCACGCCGAGGATGGTGATGGTGCTGCCCACGGCCATGCCACGGATTTCCGTATCGCCTTCGGCCTGCGCCTGCCTGGCCAGCATCACGCGCTGCAAGGCACCTTCCAGCAACAGCTGCACGGTGCGATACGGCGATACTTCCTGGCTGGTCTTGACCTGCTTGTAGGCATCGATGGGGTTCTTGCTCATGATTCAATCCTTT
Source organism: Pseudomonas sp. NCHU5216 (assembly GCF_052156495.1). Classification (NCBI taxonomy): domain Bacteria; kingdom Pseudomonadati; phylum Pseudomonadota; class Gammaproteobacteria; order Pseudomonadales; family Pseudomonadaceae; genus Pseudomonas; species Pseudomonas sp. NCHU5216. The sequence goes on from NZ_JBQLIX010000009.1 coordinate 12,345, forward strand.
TTGACGAAGCCCGGTAGGTTGGCCAGCATGCCGCCGAGGCTATCGCTGGTTCGTTTGAGTTGCCCCACCAGCGAGTCCATGGCGTTGTATTGGGCATATAAGCGGGTTTGCAGGCTTTCAACACGTTTGGCCAGCACCTTGCGCTGCTCGTCGACATCCTGCTTGGTGACCTGCAGCGCATCATTGCGCTGTTTCAGAACCCCCTGATCGCCCAGGTAACCACCGGCAAAAGCGGACATCCGGCCCATCAGGCCATTGTCGCCTGCGAGGTAGGCACCGACCTGCTCGAAGTTGTTATCGATCGCCGATGTGAGCTTGGCGTCATCGATCGACAACTTGCCATCCTTGCCGGTCGTGATGCCCAATTCTGCCAGCGCCTTGATACCGCCGTCGGAAGAGGAATCCACCATCTCGTTACGCAGCCCAGACAGCAGGCTACGCACCGAGGTATCACCGAACAACGGGCCGGTAACAGGCGTATCCGAGCCGTCTATTTTCACATAGGCGGTCAGCTGGGAGGTGGTGGAAATCAAAGCGTTGTAGGCGCTGACGAACTTCTGCAGACTGCTCTTCACGCTGCCCTTGTCGACCCCCACGTTGAGGCTGATGGTCTTGCCGTCGGTGAGATCACTACTGCTCTGTGCGGCGAGCAGATCGAGGGTGACCCCTTCCAGAGCATCCTCGATGGTGTTGCTGGAACGCTCCAGTTGCAGGCCATCGATGGTCAGCTTGGCGGACTTGGCCTGGGTGATGACACCGCCAGCCCCAGTGCTGGAGTCGGGCTTGAGAAAGGCGCCGGGGTTATCGGGATCCGCTGTTGCGGTGAACGCCAGGGTAGACAGCGCATTGGCACCACTGGCTGCTCCAGCAGGCGGCGTGGGTACCGTTACCTTGACGTCGTTGCCCTGCCCGGTCTTGGTGGAGCTCAGCACCAGGCGCGAACCGGAATCATCGGTGATGATGGAGGCACTGATGCCGCTGCCCTTGCCGGCCTCGTTGATCGAGTCACGAATGCCGGCCAGGGTGTTGTTGGCTTCTGTGACCTCGACGCTGATGCTGCTCGAACCCGCAGAAATCTCCAGCGTACCGCCACCGAAGGTCGCCTTCGTCCCTCCGGATACGGCCTGCAGGGCCACCTTGCTGCTGCTCGCCAACTGCTGCACCTGCAGGTTGTAGCTGCCGGCAGGTGCGGTAGAGGTCGCCGTGGCCTTGACCACGCTGCTGTTGGAGGTGCTGGCCGTGCGTGACTCGAACAAGGAAGTCTTGTTCAAGGGATCGATGGCGCTCTTGAAGGTGCTCAGCGCCCCGGTCAAGGTGCCGATAGCGGAGATGCGCGTGGTGGTTTCTTTCTCGAGGCGATCGAGCTGGTTGGTCTTGGGTGCTTTCTCGGCATTGACCAACGTCTTGACGATATCGTCAATATTGATGCCAGAGCCGATCCCTGAAATACCTGCCATGTCGCGTTACCTCGTCAATAATTCGACTTCACTCGTACTATGGACGAGTAATAGTCAAAACCCATGCCAAGGTTTACTGCTTATGCCTCAGCCTTGAATAACAAGCTGCGCACTTCCGACAGATTCTCTGCCAGTTTGAGCGCCTCTTCCGATGGTATCTGTCGGATCACATCCCCCGATCCGGCATCGGTCACCTTGACCACTACACGACCGGAGCCATCGTCGACCGCGAAATTGATGCTGCGTCGCACCGACTGCACGAACTCCTGGATGGTAGCTACCGCATCCTCGACCTCTTCGCGGCTCACTTCCTGAGTGGGCTCGACGATACGTGCTTCAACCTGGGCCTTGTCATTCACACCCTGGTTGGCAGGAGCAACGACGCCTGCACTGCTAGCGACGGGCTGCTGGCGCGAGTCCGTCGCAGCCGACGAGCCAGCATCACGCGCAATGACAGGGTTTACTGGAGGTTTGACCGAACCGACGTCCATAAATTAATCCTCACAATGAGGTAACGGGGAGAAGAGCCAGCAGGCCCTTCCCCCCGTAGTTTAGCGCCTTCGACCTTAGCCCAGCAGACTGAGCACAGCCTGCGGCAACTGGTTGGCCTGGGCCAGGATAGCAGTACCGGCCTGCTGCAGGATCTGGTTCTTGGTCAGCTCCGAGGTTTCCGCTGCGAAGTCGGTGTCACGAATCCGACCACGGGCAGCCGAGGAGTTTTCCGAGATGTTCTGCAGGTTCGAGATGGTGTTCTCGAAGCGGTTCTGCACGGCACCGAGCTGGGCACGCTGGCTGTCGATGTTGGAGATCGCGCCGTTGATGATACCCAGAGCGGTCTGTGCCCCACCCGCGGTACTGATGTCGACGTCCTTCACCGAATCCAGGGTACTGAACTTGTCCGAACCCAGACCGGCGGTCATGCCAGTGACCTCGAAGGCATCGGCGGCTTCCAGTTGCACCTGACCATCGGCACGGGCACCCGCGCCAGCGTTGATGGTAGCAGCCCCACCCACGTTCTCGTCGCCCTCGAAGTTCTTCGCCTGCAGGGTAGCGGTGGCACCGCTGCCACCCTGGTAGTTCTTGATGGCAATGGCATCGCCACTGGAGCTGACCAGCTCGATCTTGTCGCCTTTGGAGACGGCCGAGATACCCGTCTTGCCGGTTTCCTTGTTGATGGCGTCAGCCAGTGCACCCAGATTCTTGGTGTCGGTCACGACTGCGGAGATAACAGTCTTGTCGGTGGACTTGGTGTTGCTGTCGGCACCGTACAGCTCGAAGGAGATGGTGCCGCTGGCGGAGATGGCGCCCAGTTCGGCAACGGTACGGGCGTTGGCGGTCACGCCGGTTTCGTCGCTCTTGGAGTTGACGGCACGAGCGATCTCGCTGGCAGCAGCGCCACTGGCCGGGCCAGTGATGGTCACCTTGCCGCTGGCGGCATTGGTGGTGAACTTCGAGGAGATTTCAAAGGACGCATCCGAGTAAGCGGTGGTGCCGAAGGCTGCCGCGCCGCTGGCGCCGCTGGTGATGGCACCGGCTGCACCACCGGAAGTGGTGACGCGGTTGATACCGATACGATCGGTGGCCGCCGAGCCGATGGAGACGCTGATGGTCTCGTAAGCGTTGGCACCGACCTGGAAGCTCTGCGAACCGAAGCTGCCGTCGAGGATCTTGCGACCACCGAAACTGGTGGTTTCGGAGATACGGTTGAGCTCCTGTTGCAGCTGGGAAACTTCCGACTGCAGGGCGGCACGCTCGGTGGCACCGTTGGAGCCGTTGGCCGATTGCAGGGCCAGGTCACGCATACGCTGCAGAATGCCGGTGGACTGCTGCAGGGCACCTTCAGCGGTCTGCGCCAGGGAGATACCGTCGTTGGCGTTACGGGTCGCAACGCCCAGGCCGTTGATCTGGCTGGTCAGGCGGTTGGCGATCTGCAGGCCGGCGGCATCGTCCTTGGCACTGTTGATACGGTAGCCGGTGGACAGGCGCTGGAGGGAAGTGTCCAGGCCCTTGGCAGAGGAGTTCAGGTTACGCTGAGTATTGAGGGACGCAACGTTAGTGTTGACTGTAAGGGCCATGGTATTGCCTCCAGATGACCTTGAGTACCGATTGTCTGAGCTTGCGAGCTCGGGCCTGCTTGCTCAGACGCCCAGAGAGTTCGCATTCGATCTCTTTATCGGCGCCTCCCTGGGGAGCTTTAGGGACTTTTTTCAGCTTTTTTTTATTCTTTCCGGTCAACTACTTAACCCAAAAATCCTGACCTGCATGGAGTTTTGACTGAAAACCGTCGAGCCCTTGGCCTGGCTCGACGGCGATCAACGCCGGCTCAGTCCGGCATCCAGGCGTCGCGCCAGCGCTGCAGGCCTGCGCCCTCGAGCATCCAGTCGCGGTAGACCGCCGCGCGCAAGCGATCCCCCGCCAGGGCAGCCGCATCGAGGTCATTGATGTGCATGCGAATGGCTTCGACCCAGTCGCGGAAACGGTTCTTCACCCGGGTCACGGGCAGGTCACCCTTGTAGCACTCCAGATCGCTGCACACCACGGGGAAGCCACAGGCGCCGTATTCGAGCAGACGCAGGTTGCTCTTGCACTCGTTGAACAGGTTCTGCTCGACCGGCGCTATCGCCAGATCCAGATCCAGACGCGCCAATGCAGCGGGATACGTATCGATCTCGACCCCGGCGTGCACCTCATGCACATAAGGCCGGATGGCGGCTGGGCACATGCCGAAGAAAACCCATTCCACTTCCCCTGCCAGCTCCTTGACCACATCCGCGATCAGTTCCAGATCGCCGGTATGGCTGGCGCCGCCGGCCCAACCGACCCGCGGCTTGCGCCCGCGCCGACGCTTGGCCTCCAGGCCCTGCCACCATTCCAGCGGCAGGCGGTTCTGCACCACGCGGATGTCGTCATGCAGCCCGGCGAAGGCTTCGGCCAGGGGCGCGGTGGAGACGACGAAGCGATCGACGAAGCTCAGACCACGGCGCAGGGACTTGAGGATGTCCCTGGGCATGTGCTCACGGTGCACGCTCTTGATCGGCAGGTTGGGCAGATAGTCGTCCAGTTCGTAGACGGTGAAGGCCGAGGAGAACTGCTTGATGCGGCGCATCGCCTCCAGGCGTTCGTCGCCGATCTGCCGCTGCAGCACGATCACGTCAGGATTGAAGCGCTCCAGCTCGACCACCTGCAGCAGCCCCTCGGAGAGCATGCCATCGACCAGAGCATCACGCTGCATGGCGCGCAACGGCCTGATCACCCGGTAGTTGCCGCAGCCCCAGGGGTCAGCCGGGTGCGCCAGCACCACCGGCAGCGGGCGCCAGGTCAATGGACGCCAGGTCAGGTTGTTGTCGGGCTCCAGCTCGAAGCCCTTGCCGTTGAGCGAGAGGTTGCGGTTGTAAGCCGGGTCGTTGGCCAGCGCCGGCAGCCATTTCTGGTACATCGCATCCTGTTCGCCGACGAAGCGCTTGTATTTGGCCTCGGCGGCCTTGGGATCGATGCGTTTCTGGCTCACGCTACCTTCGTGCATCAACACGGCATGCGGTGTCCAGACGATCAGATGGCCAGCCTCGCGTACCTTGAGGCACAGGTCGACGTCGTTGTAGGACACCTTGAACTGCTGCTCCTCCAGCCCGCCGACCTCTGCATAGATCGATTTGCGGATCATCAGGCAGGCGGCCGTGACCGCGCTGTAGTTCTGGTCGACCTGCAAGCGCTGCATGTAGCCCGGCGCGTCCATCGGATCACCGATGAACGGATGCTCGGCCGGCCCACGCAGGCCCAGCAGCACGCCGGCATGCTGAATACTGCCGTCCGGGTAGAGCAGCTTGGCGCCGACGATCCCCACCTCGGGGCGCAGCGCGTGGTTGAGCAACTCGTCCAGCCAGTGCTCGCTGATGATCGCGGTGTCGTTGTTGAGCAGCACCAGGTAGTCGCCGCGCGCCTGGCGCGCCGCCATGTTGTTGATCGCCGAATAGTTGAACGGGTGCGGATAGCGCAGGATGCGCACCTTGCTGTCGCCCAGCGCCTCGACCCCCTCGAACCAGGCCTGGGCCTCGGGCGTTTCGCTGTTGTTGTCGACGATCAGCAGCTCGTAGTTGCCGTAGGCCGTCTTCTCCAGCAGGCTTTCGACGCAGCGCTGCAGGATGGGGAGCTGATCCTTGGTCGGGATGATGATGGAAACCAGCGGCGCATCATCGTGGCCATAGTGAATCCGGTAGCGCCCCGGCAGATGCGGCACCAGCCGCGACGCTGCATAACCGCGACGCTGCAGATGGCCACGGATGATGGCCTGCTCGTCGGGGCAGTCCTTGAGCACCGGGGCCTGGGCAATCAATAGCGGCTCGTCGACATGACCGATACCGCCCCAGCCCTGGCTTTCGATCAGGCGCAGGATCAGGCCAAGCTCCATGGCGCCAGCATCCTGTTCAGCGAAGCCGCCGAGCTGCAGCAGGACGTCACGGCGGAACAGCCAGTGCCGTGCCATGCCCACGGGAAAGCTCAACAGCAGATCGAGGTTGAACGCCGGTCGGAACGCCGCCCCGAGGTCACCGGAGGGCAGGCGCTGCAGCTCATCACCATAGACAGCTGTACAGGCACTCGCCGAAACCAGCTCGAGGCCGGCGATCAGCAGCCCGGTGGGGGTGAACAGTTCTCCGGCCTGAACGACCATCGCCCAAGCGAAATCCATCTCGCCCAGCTCGGCGTTGAGCGTATGGATATAACTGTCGGCGTCCACCTGCAGCATGTGCAGCTTGCCGCCTCGTTGCGTAGCCGGAACGGCGGCCACGGACAGCACCAGGATGCGCACCGACGCATACCAGTTGTCTTCGACCCCCAGGCTCTTGATGGTGGCCGCCAGCCCATCGGTGTCGCCGACCAGGTCGACGATCACCACCGCGATCAGCGGCCCCCCGTCATGGGCCTGCAGGTAGTCATCGATCAGGGTGCGCTGCGCCTGGGTGGGAATTCGCTCCGCCAGCCAGGTGTTCAGCTCGCCTCGCGCGCCGCTGCCATCGCCCAATGCCAGACGCGGCTCGACGAACCAGGCGCGCCCCTGCTGCCAGGCGCAGGGCTGCCACTGCGCATCGAAGCCGTTTTCCAGGCTGCGTTCGATATGCTGTTTCGCCAGCTTGGCCAGCTCGGGATGCAGACGCCCGGCCTGCAGGGCGAGCTGATAGCCATGGGCAGTGCCCAGGGCCGGTTTGCCGAAGAACTTGCGATCGACCAGTTGCAGCACACCCGCCAGCTCGAGCAGCGCCGCAGCACGTTCCTGATCATGCTCCGGCTGGCGCAGCAGCAGCGATTCCAGGGGCCATTGGCGGGCGAAGCCGACGATGGTTTCGAGCGTTTCGCTGCGAGCGGAGAAGTTCGGCCCACGATCGTCGAAGATACTCAGGTTCGAGCCATGCACACGATATTCGGTCAGGCACTCCGGCAATCGGGCGATGCTGCCTCGCGCCAGCAAGCGCCCCCACAGCTCGAAGTCCTGCACGTAACGCAGCAGAGGGTCATAACCACCGAGCGCGAGCAAGTCGCTCCTGCGCACCATCGCCGAGGGCGCGTTGAGGAAGTTGCCGGTCAGCAGTTGACGGCGCAGGTGGGTGATCGGCTGGTTGAAGAACGCCTCGGTATCACCGCCGACTCTCGCGCCCTGAGCATCGATGACCGCGATTTCGCTGAACAGCGCGACGCACTCGGGGTCGCCGTGCAGGTACTCCACCTGCCGGGCGATACGCTCCGGCAGCATGCGGTCGTCGGAACCCAGAAAAGCCACCCACTCGCCCTGAGCCATCTCGAACAGGCGATTGGATACGCGTGAAGGCCCCTCGTTTTCCTTCAACAGCAAAGCGTGCACACGCTCCGGGTAGCGTTGCGCGTATGTGCGAATGACACTGGCGGTACCATCAGGAGAGGCATCGTCAGCGATCAGGATCTCAATGTTCGGATAGCTTTGTGCCAGAACCGACTCGATGGCCTCGGCAACATAAGCCTCATGGTTATAGGCGGCGATACAGACGCTCACCAGAGGGCATTCACGCCGCATGTCCTTGGACTCGCGCAGCCGTGCCAGCTCCACTCTGAGCCGATCGAGAACAGGAGTCGTCGAAACACCCTTGCCAAGGTTATCGCTCATACGCGACCTCCATTGCCGACAGCCTGGCAGAACGTCTCGTAATCACGGTAGTAATCCGCCTCCGTGTAGTGGGCGGATGCCAATACCATGCAAACGGAGCCACTGGAAAAGTTGTCGATTTCACGCCAGATCATGGGCGGAATATAAAGCCCATAGTAGGAACGGTTCAGGTGGTATTTGAACTTGGTGCGGCCATCGTCGAGGGTGATATCGAAACTGCCGGACATGGCGATCAGCAACTGGTGCAGATCCTTGTGGGCATGACCGCCACGGTGCGAGCCACCGGGAACATCGTAGAGATAGTAGACGCGCTGAATTTCAAATGGCACATGCTGCCCTCCTTCGATGAAGGTCAGGTTGCCTCGGGGATCTTCTATCTTCGGTAGATCGATAATCTTGCAATGCTGCAGCGACACGTCAGTGCTCCCGTGCAGAGGAATTCGGATGGGTTGCGGCGAAGCTGTTGCAAGCCTCGATCACGCGGTCGACCTGCGCTGCCGATAACCCTGGATAGATCGGTAGGCTGAGCACCTGCTCACTGAGCATTTCCGTCACTGGCAGGTTCAAGCCGGCAAGTTCGCCATAGGCTGCCTGCCGATGGATCGGCGTCGGATAATGGATCAGCGTCTGCACACCGGCTTGCGCAAGATGCGTTTGCAAGGCCGCTCTGTTGCCACTGCGCAGCACATAGAGGTGCCAGGCATGCACCTCCTCCTCGGCCGGCATGTTCGGCAGCGCGAACAAGTCAGGATCCAAACCTTGACGATAACGCTGGGCGATCGCCTGTCGTGCCTGGTTATCGGCATCCAGGTGCCTGAGCTTGATACGCAGAAAGGCTGCCTGCAGCTCATCCAGGCGTGAGTTGCCGCCTTTACGATCGTGTTGATACTTGATGGTCGAGCCATAGTTCTGCAGTGAGCGCATCACGGCTGCCAGTTCCGCGTCATGGGTGGTCACGACGCCGCCATCACCCAGCGCGCCCAAGGGTTTGCCGGGAAACAGACTGAACCCCGCCGCCACACCCCAAGCACCGGCCTTGCGTGCCCCAAGACGCGCACCATGTGCCTGCGCAGCATCCTCCAGCAACAACAAGCCATGGCGCTGGGCTATTTCGGTGAGTGCCGTCATATCGGCCAGGCGACCATAAAGATGCACCGCGAGAATGGCCCGAGTACGCTCCCCGATCGCCGCCTCCACCGCTTGTGGGTCGAGGTTGTAGCGAGAGAGCTCCGGCTCCACCAGGCGAATGCGCAGGCCACTGGCGCTCACCGCCAAGGCAGTGGCGATGAAGGTATTTCCCGGCACCAATACTTCGTCGCCGGGTTGCAGACGCCCCACTTCCAGCAGTGCTCGCAGAATCAGCACCAGGGCATCCAACCCGTTGCCGACCCCGATGGCCTGCTCGACGCCGCAATAGCTGGCGAAATCGGCCTCGAAGGCCCGGCACTCTTCTCCCTGGATGAACCAGCCACCGGCCATTACCCGCTTGAAAGCCGCCTGGAACTCATCCTCGAAGCGCTGATTGAGCGCCTGCAAATCCAGAAATGGAATCATCCCCGGCGCCTCACTCGATCACGCAGTACGCAGAATAGGGCTGATAAGAACTCTTGCGCAATGCCAGGCCCTGTATGCCCAACACCTCCATCACGGCCTGCGTTTCACCCGGAAAGGAAGGACAGTTCAACTCATCGAACACCAGGATCGCCCCCTTGGGCATACGTGGCAGAACCAGGCGCAGCATATCCCGCGTCGGTTCGTAGACATCCATGTCGAAGTGCGCGTGGGAGATCAGGGCTTCGGGGTTTTCTTCCAGCCAGCGTGGGAAGGTTTCGCGCACATCGCCCTCGACGATCCGGAAATTTTCTTGAGCGCCAATCGGGCTACGTGCCGCATGGGTTTGCAGAATCTGCTCGAGGGCCTGTTGCCAGCCCTGGCTCACTGCGTAATCCCCCACCTGTGCATCCGGGCCATCCTTGCTGTCCACCGATACGAAACCCTGGTCGAACGTGGAAAAGGAAAGGATCTGCCGCCCCGCATTCCAGGGCTCGTGGATCATCTTGAGCAACATCAGGATATTGAGACTCGCCCCCCATTGGCTGCCGAACTCGACTACCCGCCCCGGCACTTCGATGGCCTGTCGGTAGATGAAATCCAGCCAGAGGATACGTGCCAGCGACGGCGCGCTCAGAAACACCGGCAGGTGGTTATCCCATTTGCGCCCCAGTTCAGGCAGGCTGCGGGCCAACAAAGCATTGAGCTCATCCCCCGCGGCGAGTTCTTCTTCCTTGCGTGCAGTGAATTCACGCTGAGTTCGCTGATAAGTCATCGGGATTTATCTCCAGGCCTCACGGCTTCATGCAAGGGTAATTCGATCTGCGCCAAACCATCGACCACGCAGCTCGTGCAAGTCTGTTCGAGGTAGGCACGGCTACGCAGGCCAGAGCAAAGCAGCAGCGGCAGGACGCCGGCTTCTCGGGCACAGATGTAGTCGCGCTCGGTATCGCCGATGTAGACCTCCGGGCAAACCCGCTCGAGCACTTGGCGCTTGCCATTGGCCAGGAAGGGATCGACGAAATCCACGCTGGCAAAGTCGTCCAGGCCCAGGTAGCGGAGCTGCATGGCCGCGCTCACCGGATTACGGCGGGCGGAAATCAAGTGCAATGAATGACCCGCCTCACGCCATTGCCGCAAACGCTCCGGCACACCGGGCAATAGCTGGTCGTGTCTCAACCAGTGGAAGTCCTCGATCCCCTGCTCCCACAAGGAGGCCACTCGCTCTGCCTGCTCGGCGCGCGCGCCGAGGCGCACCAATGCCGCGCGGTTGCTCAGCCCTTCGCGCTTGAGCGCCCAGCACGCGGGAACGTCCAGCACCAACCGACACGCCTTGGCCAGCAGGCCAAGCAAGGTCATCTGCCGCTCACGGCAACTGACGAGCGTACCGTCCAGATCCAGACCAATCCTCATTCGCTGGAGTCCATCAGGTATTCGGTGTACTGACGGGTCACCACGCACTCGCTGAAACGAGGGCGCAAGAATCGCTGTGGATCCTCACCCGACAGTGCGGCAAGGTGGGCGGCGAAAAAGTCGGTTCCGTTCAATGCACTCATGGCGGTGCCGGCGCCGAGACGCGGGTTGATGTCGATCAGGTAATGCACACCGCCAGCCAATCGGGTCTGAAAGCAGAACGGCTCGCTCAAGGAAAAACGCGCCACGAAGAACATGGCCAGCTTGTCCAGCACGGGGTCACGCACTATCCGCGCCTTGCTGCATACACCGGACTTCACTTCCAGGCGTTGGCGCACGGACGTCAGCACCTGGCCACCCCAGGGAAAGCAGTCCACGGTGAACTCACTGCCGTCGATGTGCTCGTAAAAACTCCAGCCCTCACGGAGAAAAGGCGCAGCCTGACCGGCATCGTCCAGGACATGTGTGGCTCGGCCACCAAACCCACCGTCACGCTTGGCCACGACCCGTCCGGAGGCCGGCAAGGCGTGCGCCTCCAAAAGCCGGGGCGTCAGCACGCCGTCCACGTCCAGCCAATAGCCATAACGGCTCTTGGCCAGTGCCGCCTTACAGAAATCGACGCCATTGCAGGCCACCCTGGCACTCAACTGCCCGCGCCTGGCCGCCGCTACGGCAACCTCGCTATCGATCAAAGGTACATAGGCATCGATGGCATGGGCCTGCAGGGCGGACTCCAGCCGCTCGAAATAATCGGCCGAGTCACTACCAGGCAACACCAGGTGCTGCCGGGAGAACAGCGACGCGCTGACCAGCTCTGCAGGGTTGGTGTCGGCCGTGAACAAGGCAACCTGGGGAAACCAGCGCGATTGCGCCAACGCATAGGCGTAACCGGTTCCCGTGCCGGCGGCGGTTATCAGCACGCTCAGGTTCATCGAGCGGCTGCCAGTGTGGATTTGATGTGCTCGTATATGCGCGCCCCGACATGCCCATCCTGTTGCTCTGCGAACCTGGGAATCGCCGCCATTCGATGCTCCTTACCCGCATCCTCACCCCGTTCGAGCGCTTCGATGAACTGCTTCACGGCCTCCATCGACTCGGCTTTCGGGAACAGGCTGACCAGATCCTCGCCCTCCTCGTTCAGCCCCATGCCATGGGGATTATTGAGATACAACACGGGCTTTCCGGTCAGCAGGTAATCCATGAGGAACGAGCCGATGTCGCTGATCAGCGCATGGCTGCAGGCAAACACATGGCGGTGATCCGCACGTTCGTCGACGATGATGCCAAGCCGATGCAGCTCGGCCTTCAATGCCTGAATATCGGCATCGCTGAAACCCAGCACGGACTTCATGCGCATCCACAACAAGGGGTGCGGTCTGAACAGCAAGGCCAGACGCGGATGATTGGCGAACAGGGCGATGATGTCGCTGCCCAGGATATCGAACGTGGACCACTGCTCCTGATCGAAGGAAAAATGGGTATTCCACAGCACGGGGATGCGGTTGCCCACTTGCGCCAACAACTGCGGATCGATCTCGAACGCTGCCAGGTTGGCCAGTTCATCGAAGCGCGGATAGCCCGACACCACGACATGACGATCGCCCGTAGGGCAGTGCCGCAGGTACATGTCCTTGAGTCGCTGCGAGCGAGCAAAGACGACATCCGAGGCTTTCGCCACCGGTTGTCCGTACTGCAAGGCGAGATCGAAGCTACCGCCACCGATCTCGATACCGTACGGAACATAACTGATCGAACGAACCAGAGGACGCACCGCCTCGAATCGATATTCGGCAGGCCGGGTATCGTCGTAGGGCGAGGTGTAGATGACGGCATCGATCTGCGCTTGCGCCAGGTCGAGACGATCCCAGGCGATGAACGGAACGCCCTCGTCGTGCAGGTACTGCTCGACCTTGGATCTGCGCCATTCGTAGGAGTCATGGAAGAACGGCATCAGCACCACCAGCGCCTCGGCATTGTCGTCTGCCAGTGCTGCCTGCCAGATCGTGCGAACGTTGGCCCAGGCTTCGGGAGCCTGCAGGAAAATGGCGAGCCGGGTAGCAGCTCGACGTTCCGGGAGGGCGTCATATTCCGGCTTGCGCATCAGATAGACGACACTGGCCTGATCCTGTGGCTGGCTGATCACGATAGGGATACGCCGAACCAGTTGCATGCCCCTCTGGGCAAAGGCCGCGAGATAAGCCTCCTCATCCCGGTACAGGGCCTCGTAGGCACCGTCGTTGTGATAAAGATGGCCCTGCCCGTCCAGGCGTACCGAATCCTTGAGCACCAGATAGCCGCCCGGTTTGAGCGCGCTCGTGGCGGCATCCAGCGCCTGCGCGAATTCGCCGTCATCGACCAGGTAGGTCAGCATGCCCATGATCGATACGGTGTCGTAGATGGGCTCCAACTCCAGGCGCACGGCATCACCCACCTGGAAACGCAGGTGCGGATGCGCGGTGCGGCGCGCCTGTGCCTTGGCGATCAGGGGCGCCGACAGATCGAGCCCCAACCCCTCGCTGCAACCTCGCCCGAGCACTTCGGTGAACTCACCGTCGGAGCAACCGATATCGAGCAGGCGTCCCTGCGGCTTCAAACAGGGCAATACGTGCTGGCGCAGTACGACATGTTGGCGGTCGTACATTTCCTTGGCAGCCAGTTTCGAGTAATCGGCCTTCTCCCAGAACTTTCGGGCAAGCGCTCCGCTGCCTTGTTTACTCATGTGCATCACTCCAAAGCCTCGGGGCCGCGAAACAGAAACAGGTGCAGACGGGTTTCCGGATATTTGTTGAGCGGGTGCCCCTCGGGGAAGACGTGCTCATCCTGCTCCAGCAACATCCCGTGCTGGGCAAAGGCATCAACGAAGAAATCGCGCGTGCGATAGATCGCCGAATAGTTACTGCCGAGATGCTCCGAATAGCGATCGTGTATTTCGTAGCGCCCCTGAATGCCCACCGAGTCACGCAGCATGACCACACCATCAGGGCGCAACAGACGCGGCAACTTCGCGATGAGTGCCGCCAACTGCTGATCGTTGAGATAAAGAAAGAGGCCGGAGATGAACAGCAAATCGAAGCGTTCGTCAGTGTCGAAGGCCTCGGCGGAACAGGTCACGAATTCGATATTGTCGATGCCCTGACGTTGCGCCTGGCTACTGGCAATGCGCCCCAGTTCCTCGACGTATTCCACCGCCACCACACGGGCCGCTCCCCACTGGCAGAAGCGCAAGCTCCATTGTCCGACACCTGACCCCAGATCCAGCACGGATCGCCCTTGCAGGGGCGGTAACCACGCGGTGACCTTGGCCGTCTCTTCGCGAATCTTGAGCTTGAGCTTCTCCTCGTCCTGCTCGAGATTGGCTACAGACTCCCATTGCAAGCGACCATAGTCGCCGGCGCGTTGCTCCCAGAACTGTCGAACCTTGTCCGGATCTATCATCACTGCTCCTTCAGACGCTCGGCCGCATAGCGCCAGACCGGCTCGCACAGAATAGGTTTGGACGCGCTGATGCCCGGATCCATGACCCGGCTATCGCAGAGGAAATCCAGGTTCAACTGGGTGTATTCATTGACCGCGCGATTGGGAATGGGCAGCAGGCGCACCCCCAGCGGCTTGCGCAGGCGCACGGCGAGTGCGGCGATATCGAGGATCAGGGCACTGAGGTCTTCGCCGAACATGGTCGAAGGTACCGGTACCATGTCGATGCCACAGCCGCAGACGGTGGACAACGCGGCCAGCTTCTCCAGACTCAGGGCGCGCAGGTTGTTGGCCTCGGTCAGGCCGTTGTCCTCCAGCACCGAATACATCACGCCGTTGAAGCCGACGGTACGCGCCTGCGCCTTGTGCGCAGCGAGCTTCAGGGCATCGGTCAGCACGCTGGTGATGAAGATGCTGCCCAGGCTGCCCACCGGCGTCGGCCCCAGCAGCTCCACGAGCCGGGCCACCGAGGTCTCGCCATCGGGGAACGGCGCCAGCGAACCATCCAGGCCACGGTAAGCAATGCCGGTGCGCTGCTCCAGTTCACGGCCGAAGGCATCGACACGCGCCATTTCCTCGGCCAGTGCGGCGATCAGGCGATCCTGCAGGTCTTGCAGCGACAGGCGCTGATGACGCGCCTCTTGCGCCAGCGTCAGGGCAATGGCGGTGGTCTCCATGGCGATGCTGAACGCCAGCTCATCCCCCTCATGGCGGGAGAAGGGAAAGAACGGCGTGGCGGCCGGACAGGCCGCCGAAACCCCGACGCGGAAGTTGTCGATGCCATTGTTGCTGCGCCGCGCCAAACCCAGGACGAAGCGGCTGGCCGCCTCTGCCCCCTCCATCGAGATGGCCTCGGGCGTAGCGACAATCAGGTTGAGGAACAGCTTGTTGTCACGCAGCACCAGGGCCTGCGCCTCGTCGAGCAATGCCTGGCGCCCCTGGGCGACGAACAGGTCGAGCGGCATGCAGTACCAGCGGGCACCAGCGACGTCGGCGAGTTCGCGCACACTTTCGACGACCGAACGCAGCACACCCGGCGCCACCTCGGCGTCGACCTGCGGCGGCGGCAGGGTCAGGCGCACCGTACGCAGTTCGATTGCCTGTTGCACACTCAAGGCATCGGCTTCACGGCGCAAGCGGCCGAGCTGCTCGGCCAGCTCAGGCTTGGCCCGATCGAAGATCGGCACACCTATGGTCAGCGAACGAATCATGAGCGTGTCGCCTCGATCAATTCCAGATAATCGGTCGGCGTATTCACCTCGTAGTACAACTCGTCCTGCAGCGGTATGGCCTTGATCGGCGCGCTGTCGCACGGCAGCAATTGGCCGGCGAACAGGTTGGCGTGCTCGATGCAACGCCGCTGCCACGTGCGCAGCACCTCCGGCGAAGAGACCTTGAACAGGCCGACGGACTCCGGATGCTTCATGCTGCGCACGGGGCCCTGATAGGTTTCGGCCACGTCGCCGCCATCGTCCAGTACACAGTGGATGGCCGACAGGCTGCGCTTCTCGCGGTCGGAGGTCAGCACCAGATCACCCGCCTCTGCGTCGAGCCTGTCGATCAAGGCAGGCTCCAGAAAGATATCGCCGGACACCACGTAGCAGGGCTCATCGTTCAGCGCCAGGCCGAGGCTCATGGCGTTGTTGGTCAGCGCCCACTCCGGGTTGTGCACGAAGTCGAGCTGTGGGTAGGCCTGCATGATCTGGATGGCGCGAAAGCCCACGACCACGGTGATACGTTTGCCCGCGAAGGCCTCGATGGCGTAGTCGAGGATAGTTCGCCCGGTGGCAGGGTGGCGAATCAATGCCTTGCTTTCGCCATCGAGCTGCAGGCTCTTGCCCGCGGCGAGAATGATCGCCCTGGAAACGCTCTTCATCGCATCATCTCATCGAGTTGAAAATGACACGCCGGCAGGCCTTCGCCAGGGAAGCGATGCTTGACGGTCTTGTAGGGATAAGGCGTGCCGGCCAGAGCACGCTCGGTGACCAGTTGCCAATCGAAGCTGTGGTTGGGCCGCAGGCTCCAGACATCCACCTCGGCATAGCGGTAACGCACGGCCGGCACCCACTTCAGGCCGAGACGCTTGGCGGCCTCCATGCGATGCTGGCCATCGAGCACCAGGCCGTGTTCGTCATCGAGCGCCAAGGGTTTGTTCCACACCCCCTCGCTGAGGATCTTGCGCACCAGCCAATCGACCCGCTTGGCACTGAAGCCTTCGATGTGCCGCAGGCTCTCCACGGGAACCCGAACTATCTCCGTTGCGCTATTCACTCGCTGACCACCTTCTTGTCAATGTTGTCCGGGCTGCCATGGCGAGTCGCCAGAAAACTCGCGCAAGCCCGCTGATATTCAACCGCCGTATTGAACGATCGTGCAAACGCGCCGGTAAGTTGTAATACCCGGCACGGCAACGACGCAATCCCTTCACGCCACGGCATCAGATAGTACTGAGCGATGCTCTGCTCGATGGCGGCTCGGCGCAGACGACGATCCTCCTCGACCTGTTCGGGGCCGACCAGCAACAGCCCGACCATCTTCGGCCAGCCGTCATATTCCGCTGAATGCACCGGCTGGTAATCCACCGCATCGATACGCCCTGCCGAACCGGCGTGGACGATCCCGCCAGTGAGTTGTGGCCCGTATACCCCATGGCAGACCCAGCATGACAGCCCTTCGTTTGCCCGTATGACCTCGAACACCTGATCCCAAGCCGCATCGTCCAGCAACAGATCGGTCTCCACGATGAGGTAGCCACGCTCGGGATGGCGCAAGGCACTGACCCCGAGCTCCACCGACAGGATGTTCACATCCTGTTCGTAGCGATCATTGCGCACCGTGGCGACAGCCTCACCGTAGCGCCGACGCAGATGTTCGACGACTTTCTCTTCACCATAGCCCGTCACCACCACGATCTCACCCGAAGTGCGGGCCATGACGGCCTCGATCAGCCAGTCCAGTACCAGGCGATCACCTGCCGGCAGCAGGCTCTTGGGGATACCCTCGGTCAACGGCAGCATACGGCTGCCACGCCCGGCGGAAAGCAGGATCACGCCAGGTGGCGCGGTATCGTTCTTGACCATGATCGAAGCCGTCTCATGTGATGGGGCAAAGTGCGAACTCATCCGACAGAGCCAGATTTCCGACACTTCAAGTCTTGTCAGTGCAGTATGAGCAAAAGATCGGCCAACTACACGACAGCGCTCGGCCTACGCCATGACTTTAGCGAGTCGTATAGAGAAATGAGCGAAAAATGCGACCGTGGAGCAGGCTTGAATAGCGGCCTCGACTGATCGCGAGGCGAAACTGAACCCCTGAAGCGTTTGCGAAAACGCTCAACCCGTCAACGCAACTGATTGAACAGGTTCAACCCGGCGATCTTCACGTAGCTCTGCTGCGCCGCTTCGAGGATGATGCTCTGGAACGACAGGCGCGACAGGGCCTCAGCGTAGTCCAGTTCGCGCAACTCGGCCTGCACCGACTTGTTCACCAGGGTCACGTCCTCGTTGTCGACGCTGGTGGTTTCGATCAGGCCGAGACGCGCGCCGATCTCGGTGTGCACCTCGTCGACGTTGGCCATGCCGTTGTCGAGGTTCTTCAGGGCGATGGCCACCTCGTTGCGCACGGCCAGGTTGCCGGCCGGCGAGGTTGGCGAGGACTCCAGCGCCTGACGCAGACGCGAGATGGTGTTGAGGATGCCGCGCTGTTCCTGGAACTGCGGTTTGACGCCGAACTCGTCCCCGCCGGCGGCACTGGCCGGCCCGGACAGGGTGAAGTCCACGCCATAGACGTTGAAGGTCGACGGATACGGCCCCGCCGCCGTGCCGGTGGTCAGCACCGGGCTGCTGGGGCCGACGGGCTGAGCATAGACCTCGTAGTTGGTAGCGTCGGTGAAGCGCAGCACCACGCCGGAGGTGGGGAACTGGCTGTCGAAGGTGTTCTGGTTGACGATGGTGCCGCCAGCTACCACGGCCGCCGAGGCATTGGTGGAGGAGCGGGTCACGGCGAACTCGGTCGGCGCCGACTGCAAGGTGAAGCTGTGCGTACCGAGCCCAGGCGAGCCAGCGGTGGCCGGTGGCTGGATATCGGCCAGCAGGTTGTCCAGATCCTGCGGGTTGTCGCCCTCCTTGAGCGCCACATCGAGCTGGAAACGCATGCCACGAAAGTTGATGGAGTTGCCGCCGCTGACCAGCGGATCGATCTTGCCGCCGCCAGGAATCTCCGAGGTGACGTCGGCGCCGCTGGCATCGTAGATGCGAAACTCGTTGCCGCTGACGAAGGCCAGCGAATAGGGTTCGCCGTTGCGGAAGTTGGCATTGAAGGCGCGCTCGTCCTCCACCAGCCCCGGCGACATGAACACCCGCTGCTCATCCTCGGGCACGGCGGCGATGGTGGTCGCCGGCAAGGGCGGGGTCGGCAGAGCCGGATTATTGACGCCGCCGGCGTTGATCACCCGGTCGGCATTGCTCACGTCCTCGAACAGGCGCTTGCCGTTGTCGTTGATCGCCACGTTGGTGGAACTGGCCACCTGCAGGCTGCGCTGGCCCTCGTCGCCGAAATAGGAGTAGGTGCCGTCCGGGTTGCGCACGAAGGGTTCGTTCTTGCCCAGATTGCCGGCGAACAGGTATTCGCCACGGGCGTTGCGCGTATTCATCAGGTTGAGCAGTTCGGCCTCGCGCTCGGACAGCTCCTTGGCGATGGAGTTGCGGTCGGCCGAAGACAGTGCCCCGCCACCGGCACGCACGGCCAGTTCGCGCACCCGCTGCAGCACGGTGTTTACCGAGTTGAGGGTGGTTTCCTCCTGGGACAGGCTGTTCTTCGCGGCTGTCAGGTTGTCGTTGTACTGCTTGAGCACCGACTGCTGCTGCTCGAGCTGCAGCAGGCGCACCGAGGCGACCGGATCGTCCGCCGGGGTCAGGATGCGGTTGCCGGTGCTGATCTGCTCCTGGGTGCGGATCACGTTGGCGTAGTTGTTCCCCAGGCCTGAGACGCCGTTGTTGAACGCCTGAACGGAGGAAATGCGCATGACCATAAGGCTTGCCTCTTGCAGTGCCTGCCATCGGAGCAGGCCTGACCCTCCCGCATTCGGGAGGGTCGCTATCAGAATGTATTGATCAGGGTATCGAACAGGCTACGCGCAACTTGAATGATCTGCGCGGAAGCCTGGTAGTACTGCTCGAACTGGATCAGCTTGGCGGCCTCCTCGTCCAGGTTCACCCCGGAGACCGAGTCGCGGTTGTCGGTGGCCTGTTTGAGGATCGCCGAAGTCGCCTGGCCATCGACCCGTGCCTGGCTGGTCAGGGTACCGACCCGCTCGACCAGGTCACCATAGGCATCGGAAAAGCTCGAGCCCGTGGTATCCGGCGCAGCCGGGTTGATGCCGATGACCGATTTCTTCTGCAGGTCGACCAGTTTCAGGGCGTTGCGGTTGTCGGACACGCCATTGGTGTTGAACGAGACCGAGAAATTGTCGCCCGCTGCCGGCCGGCCGCTGATGTTCACCTGATAGTCGAACGCCACCGGAATCCCTGGCGGGTTGGCCGGCACGTTGATGGTCAGGGCATTGTCCTGACCCGGCACGATATTGCCGGTATTGATCACGTTGCCGTTGATATCCACCACATCGTAGCTCTGCGTGGCACCACCGGCGGCGCCCATGACGATACGCAGCGGCGGCGCGTTGCGCAGGCTGGTTTCCAGATCGGCTTGCGCCGCCGGGTCATAGATGTCGATCTCGCTCTTCAGGGTCGGCTGGCTGATCTTGCCGGTGCCGATGTTGCCCGGGCTGGTTTCGGCCTTCAGCGGCGCGGCGAAGGCCAGCTCCTCGGGGTTCTTCATGTCCGCGCGCATGTCGCGCCCGGCATTGCGGGTGGGCATGACCTGGAAGCGGTCGCCAGCGGCGAAGGTGCCGGCGGCGACGCCCAGGCTGAAACCGTCGATTTCCGGCGCTGGCACCGTGGTGATGTCGAAGGTGGCCGGGGTCGGCGGAAACAGGGTGCCGTCGGATTGCCGGCGCACCACGTATTCGGTGGCGCTGGTGAACTGCACCTCGTAATCGCTGGTGGTCAACTGGGTGGTATCGGTGATGCTGACATTGAGGTTGGCCGAGGGGTCGCTGTTGCCCACCCGCGCCAGGCTGCGCTGAGCGAGCAACAGCGGGTCGTTGAGCGGGCGGAACAGCTCGTTGCCGAACTGACCGTTGAGATCGAGCCCCTGCCCGAGCTGGACGTTGAGCTGGTCGGCCACCGACAGCGCCAGGCGCCCCACCGAGTTCATCGAAACGTCCAGCACGTCCTGGCGATAGCGCAGCAGGCCGCCCATCTCGCCGCCGGTGATCAGCGAGGTGACGTTCTGCTGGGAGTTGCCGCTGACGAACTGGATCTCGCTGCGCAGCGGGTCGGACAGCCCAGGAGTGATCTGCAACTTGGAAGCCGTGCTGCCAACCACCAGAGGCTGGCCGGAGCCGATGAACAGGTTGTAGCTATTGTCGTCCTGCGGTACCACGCTGACGCCGACGAACTCGGACAACTTGCGCACCGCCTCTTCGCGCGCATCGAGCAGATCGTTCGGTGCCCGCCCGTTGGCCGAAGCGACGGCGATGGCGTCGTTGTAGCCGGCAATCGAGGTTGCCAATTGGTTGACCTGGTCGGTCACCGCCGAAAGCTGCTTGTTGATGAAGCTGTTCTGCTCGAACAGGCGGTCGTACACGGTGTTGAAACGCTTGGCCAGGCCTTCGGCCTCGGACAGCACCAACTGCCGGGCAGGAATGTTGGCCGGGTCTTCGGCGGCGGTCTGCAGGGCGCTGAACAGCTTCTGCAAGCCGGGCGTCACCCCCGTAGTACTACCGGCCAGCAAGGAGTCGAGCTGGTTGATCTGGCTGAGGTAGGACTGCGTATCGGAGTTCAGCGCCGTGCTGCTGCGCACCTGGGTGGTGAGAAAGTCGTTGTAGATACGCCGCACGTCCACCAGCGTGGTGCCCGAACCGATGTAACCAGCGCCACTGAACTGCGGCACGCGCGTGGCCTGCACCGAATCCTGGCGGGAGAAGCCGGGGGTGTTGACGTTGACGATGTTGTGGCCGGTGACCGACAGCGAGGTCTTGTTCGCCGACAGGCCGGACAGGCCGATGTTCAGGAGGTCAGCCATGCTTCAATCTCAGGTCCTGGTGGTCGAGCCATCGGCAGCCGCGACGGCCTGATAGGTCTGCATCTGACGGGCGATCTGGGAAATCTTGCGTGCGTAGTTGGGGTCGGTGGCATAACCGGCCTGCTGCAGTTCCTTGACGAAGCGCTCCGGGTTCTCGGTGACGTTCAGCGCCTTCTCGTAGCGCCCGTTGTCCTGCAGGAAGCGCACGTAATCGTCGAAGCTGTGGGCGTAGGACTCGTAGGTACGGAAGCTGGCGGATTCCTTCACCGCCTTGCCGCCCTTGAACTCGGTGGTCAGCACCCGCGCCGAGTCCCCTTCCCAGCCGCCATGGGCCTTGATGCCGAACAGGTTGTGGCTGCTGTCGCCATCGCGGGTGCGGATGATCGACTTGCCCCAACCCGTTTCCAGCGCGGCCTGAGCCACCAGATAACGCGGGTCGACACCGATCTTCTCGGCAGCCGCCTCGGCCATTGGCAGCATGGTGGCGACGAATTCCTGCGGCGAGGCGAAGGCAGCCTTGCTCGGCGCCAACGGCGGCTGAGCGATGCGCCGGCCAGCGAGGGCATCGATGTCCAGCTTCGGTGCCGTGGTCTTGGCCGTGCTGACCTGCGCCGGAATCCAGTCTTCGCCAGCCAGCGTCTTGGCCTCGCCAGCGGCGGGCACAATACCGGCCAGCAGGCGATCGGTCAGTTTGCCCGGCAGCGCCAGGCGCCGACGATTGAGCGCGGCCACGTCATCGCTCTCGCGAAAGCCGGACACCCCCTTGACGCTCTGCTCGGCGCTTTGCGCCGAGGCCGGCTGCTGCACCTGGGCAAAGGGATTGGGGCGATCGGAGTGCTGCTTGAGCTTGGACATCTGCCGCGTCAGTACGTCGGCCAGGCCAATGCCGCGACCTTCATTGGACAGGGTGACCGCCAACTGCTGGTCGTACATGTCCTGGTAGGTCTTGCTCTCGTTGCTGTTCATGAAGTTGCCTTCGCTGAACACGGCGTTGGCCGAGCGCATGGCCTTGAGCATTTCGTTGACGAACAGCGACTCGAACTCCTTGGCCACCTTGCGAATGTTCTGCTCGCTGTCACCGCCCACCTTGAATTGGTTGAGACGGTTCAGGTCGTTGAACGAGCCGCTGTCGACCGGGCTCTTGGCGCCGAGCAGACCGGCTGAGAGTCGAGAGTCCATAGGTTTTGCCTCTTTAGATCACGATCAGGTCAGCCTGCAGGGCGCCGGCTTGCTTGAGCGCCTCCAGGATGGCCATGAGGTCGGAAGGTGCGGCACCGACCTGATTCACCGCACGTACGATTTCGTCGAGGCTGGTGCCTGGGCCGAACTTGAACATCGGTTTCTTTTCTTCTTCGGCACCGACCCGCGAGCGCGGCACCACGGCGGTCTGGCCACCGGAGAGTGCGTCGGGCTGGCTGACGATGGGGTCTTCGGTGATGGTCACGGTCAGGCTGCCGTGGGTCACGGCCGCTGGCTGCACCTTGACGTCCTGGCCGATGACGATGGTGCCGGTGCGCGAGTTGATGATGACCTTGGCCACCGCCTTGCCGGCCTCCACCTGCAGATTCTCCAGAATCGACAGATAATCGACGCGCTGATTGGGGTCGAGCGGCGCGCTGACGCGGATCGAGCCGCCATCGATGGCCTGGGCCACGCCAGGGCCGAGCAGGTCGTTGATCTGATCGACGATGTTCTTCGCCGTGGTGAAGTCGGGGCGATTGAGGTTGAGGGTCAGGGTATTGCCCTGATCGAAACCACTGGGCACCGGGCGCTCGACCGTGGCACCGCCGGGGATGCGCCCAGCCGAGGGCACGTTGACGGTGATGCGCGAACCATCGGCGCCACTGGCATCGAAGCCGCCGACCACTAGGTTGCCCTGAGCGATGGCGTAGACGTTGCCGTCGATGCCCTTGAGCGGGGTCATCAGCAGGCTGCCACCGCGCAGGCTCTTGGCGTTACCGATGGAGGAGATGGTGATGTCGATGGCCTGGCCAGGCTTGGCGAATGCCGGCAGATCGGCATGTACCGAAACCGCGGCGACGTTCTTCAACTGCACGTTGCCGCCCGCCGGCACCTTGATACCGAACTGCGCCATCATGTTGTTGAAGGTCTGCACGGTGAAGGGCGTCTGCGTGGTCTGGTCGCCGGTGCCGTTGAGGCCCACCACCAGGCCGTAGCCGATCAGCTGGTTGGTGCGCACGCCCTGGATGGAGGCCAGATCCTTGAGACGCTCGGCCTGGGTTGGCAGGCTGATCAGCAAGCTGCACAGCAGCGTCGCCAGCAGCAGCCAGTCGTTGGCCCCACGACGGCGATAGCCACGCTGCGCTGCGGCGAACTGCTGACGGCAGGAGTAATGCGGCTTGCTCTCACGAGCGGCCGGGCGCAGGGCACTGATCCAGGATGTCATCTCGGCTCTCCAGCTCAGAATGGCCACAGCGGGCTCATGAAGAAGCGGCTCATCCAACCCGGCTGGTTGGCATCGGCGAAGGCGCCTGTGCCGGAATAGGTGATGCGCGCATCGGCCACACGGGTCGAGGCCACGGTGTTGTCGGTGGCGATATCGTCGGCTCGCACCAGGCCGGAAATACGTACCAGCTCGTCGCCGGTATTGAGGGTCATCCATTTCTCGCCGCGCACGGCGAGGATGCCGTTGGGCAACACCTCGGCGACGGTCACGGTGATCGAGCCGGACAGGCTGTTGCTCTGCCCTGCCTGCCCGGAGCCGGTGTTGGCCCGCTGCGAATCCCAGCTCGAATCCAGGCTCAGGTTGTTGTTGGTCATGCCCAGGGCGCTGAGACTGCGCAACGGGTTGTCCGGGGCCACGGCCATGCCGAACAGGTTGGGCACGCCGAGGGTGCCACTGCTGTCCTTCTTCAGCGAGCTGTTGGCGTTCTTGCTGGCCTGGGTACGCTCGTTGAGGGTGATGGTGATGATGTCGCCGACGCGGAAGGCCTTGCGGTCGTCATACAGGCCGTTCTCGAACCCGGCCTGATAGATCGCGCCGTTGTTCTGCGCTGCCGGCATCGGCGTGCGTGGCAGCACCGGCGCGTAATAGGGATCGTCCGGCTTGGCCGTCGGCGCCACGCAGCCACTGCTCAGCAGCACGCTCGCCAACAGGGGAAAACAGATCAATTGCCGGTTCATAACCTCTACCTCACGGTGTAACTAGTCGGGCTCGATGGATCAGAGGTTCTGCGTCACGAACGACAGCATCTGATCGGCGGTGGAAATCACCTTGGAGTTCATTTCATAAGCGCGCTGGGTGGTGATCATGTTCACCAGCTCCTCCACCACGCTGACGTTGGAGTTCTCCAGGGTGTTCTGCAGCGTGGTGCCGAGGCCATTGAGGCCCGGTGCGCCTACCTGTGGCGCACCGCTGGCGCCGGTTTCCAGGAACAGGTTGTTGCCGATGGCTTCCAGGCCGGCGGCGTTGACGAAGTCAGCCAACTGGATGTTGCCAATGACCTGCGGCTGCGGGTTGCCGGCAGTGGTCACGGAGGCGGTGCCGTCTTCACCCACGGTGAAGGTACGCACCTCGGCCGGCAGGACGATGGCCGGCTCCAGCGCGAACCCCTGAGAGGTGACGATCTGGCCATCGGAATTGAGATGGAAGCTGCCGTCGCGGGTATAACCCACGTCACCATTGGGCATCAGGATCTGGAAGAAACCACGACCGTTGACCGCCAGATCCAGCGGCTGCTCGGTGGTCTGCAGGCTGCCTGCGGTGAAGATCTTCTGCGTGCCCACAATGCGCACCCCGGTACCGAGCTGCAGGCCGGACGGCAACTGACTGTCCTGGGTGGACTGGCCACCTGGCTGACGGCGAATCTGGTACAGCAAGTCCTCGAACTCCGCGCGGTCGCGCTTGAAGCCGGTGGTTGCCACGTTGGCCAGGTTGTTGGAAATGGTGGTCAGGTTCATGTCCTGGGCGGACAGGCCTGTCTTGCTGACCCACAGAGCCGGAAGCATGTCGTTCTCCTCGGGCGCCGGTTTTACGGCGCCGCGTACTGGTAATTAGCTAAGTTGCAAAACCCGAGCCATGGACGAGGCATTGTCCTCGGCAGTGCGCATCATCTTCACCGACAGCTCGAACTGACGGGACAGCGCGAGGATGGCGGTCATCTCTTCGACGGCATTGACGTTGCTCGACTCGAGAAAGCCCGAGGTCAGGGTAACGGTGGCATCGGGCTCGACCTGGGGCTGGCCCTTGACCCGGATCAGGCCATCGGTGCCCTTCTCCATCTGCTTGGGATCGGGATTGACCAGCTTGATGCGGTCGACCTCGGCCAGGGTATTGGGCGCCTCGCCCAGGGCGCGGATGCTGATGGTGCCGTCCTGGCCGATCTCCACCTTCTGCTCCGGCGGCACGGCGATCGGCCCGGCATTGCCCATGACCGGCAAGCCATTGCCGGTACGCAGGATGCCGAGGGCATCGATGTTGAGGCTGGCAGTACGCAGATAGGCTTCGCTGCCATCGGCAGCCTGCACGGCGATCCAGCCCTTGCCACCAATGGCCACATCCAGATCACGCCCGGTTTCCTGCAAAGAACCTGGCCGGAAATCCGTGGCCGGGCGCTCGCTCATGGCGAATACGCGGGTCGGGAAGGTTTCGCCGAACAGCGGCATGGAACGCGCCTGCTCGAAATCACGACGAAAACCGGTGGTCGACACGTTGGCCAGGTTGTTGGCGTGGGCGCGCAGCCCCAGGCTGTTGTTCTGCGCACCTGTCATGGAGACGTACAGCATCTTGTCCATGGAAATCCTCCGAGTGGGCGACGTGCCCTTGGCTCTTTGCATGCTTTACAGCAAGTGCCGTGCCATTCCCGAAAAACACCAACAAGATACTGATTTAAAAGGATTATTAGATAAATCGAAGAGCAGATTACGGGCGTCGGCGGCGAAGTTTTGCCGGCCCGCAAACAGCAAAGCGGCAAGCCAGGCTTGCCGCTTTGCCAGGCGCGCCAGGGATCAGCGCAGGTTGATGATGGTCTGGGTGATGGCGCTCTCGGTTTCGATGGTCTTGGCGTTGGCCTGGTAGTTGCGCTGCGCCACGATCAGGTTCACCAACTGGTCGGAGATTTCCACGTTGGAATCTTCCAGCGCGCCGGCCTGCAAGGCCCCCAGGGTACTGCTGCGCGGCGTGCCGATCACCGGCTCGCCCGACTCGAAGGACTGCACCCACTCGGTCTTGCCGTTAGGGGTCAGGCCCTGCACATTGGCGAAGTTGGCCATCAGCACCTGCCCCTGGATCTTCGACTGGCCATTGGTGTAGCGGGCGAAGATCACCCCGGTGTCGTCGATTTCCAGGCCCGCCAGTTGGCCTGTGGTGTAACCATCCTGGCTGACACTGTTGACGCCGAAGGCCGTGGCGTACTGGGTCGAACCGCGCATGTCGAAGGTAAAGGCAGAGCTGTCGGCACCGTTGGGCACCAGCGCGCCAGGGTTGGCCGGATCCTTCTCGGCCGGCACCCAGTCGGCCTGGGCCAGGACGAAGGTGCCGTTGGCCGCGGTTGCCGGGATGGCCGGCGCATCCAGTGCCGGGTTGGCCGGGGTGCTGGCAATCGGGGTGAAAGCCGGGTTGGCAAGCTGGCCGGCCGCGTCGTAATTCATCGCATAGCTGAACGGCTGAGTGCTGGTGGGATCACGCGGGTTCACGCCATCGATCAACACATGCATGACCCAGCCATTGTTGGCCGGTGCCTCGTTCTTCACGAAGTACTGCGACATGACGTGGGCATTGCCCTGCGTATCGTAGATATTGGTGGAGGTCGACCAGTTGAAGGACTTCGAGTCGCTCGGGTCGAAGGTCGGTGCGGCCATGGTGCCGGCATTGGCTGGGCGCACGGCATTGGAGTTGAGGTTGATCGACTGGGTCACCGAGGTGGTGGCCCTGGGCTCCTGCTGGCCGGCATTGATGCGCAGGTCGCTCTGGATCGGCAGGATGTTGCCCGACTCATCGGCAGAATAGCCCTGCAGGCGATAGCCGAAGTTGTTGACGATATAGCCATCGCGGTCAGTGCCGAAATAACCGGCACGGGTGTAGCTCATGCTGCCGTTGTTGCTGGTCATGAAGAAGCCGTTGCCGTTGATCGCCAGATCCAGCGCGTTCTGCGTGTAGTTGATGTTGCCCTGGTTGAACAACTGCGACACGTCGGCAAGCAGCACACCACTGCCGCGCGGGTTCTTGCCGGTGCCCAGCACCGAGGAAGCATAGACATCGGCGAACTCGGCACGCGACTGCTTGAAGCCTGCAGTGCCGGCGTTGGAAATGTTGTTGCCGGTGACGTTGAGGTCATTGGTTGCGGCACGCAGACCACTGAGACCGATATTGAACGACATGGAAAACTCCTTTGCCGGGATGGCCGGCAGTAATAATTACTGGCCGATGATCTGCACTTGGGAAAGCGGCACGCTGCCGAGGCCGGCAAGATTGAGCATCAGCTCCTTGCCACCCAGGGCGACGCTGTCGACGTTGGCCGGCAACTGGGTGTACAGCCCCTTGGTCTCGTTGCCATAGGTGGCATGTGCCTCGAACTTGTAGGTGCCGGGCGGCATGACCTTGCCGCTGTCGTCCTTGCCGTCCCAGATGAAGCTGGCATTGCCGGCCGCCTGCTCGCCCAGATTGACGCGCCTCACCAGGGCACCGGCGTTGTCGAAGACGTTGACATAGACGTTGTTGCTGCTCACCGGCACCGTCACGCTGCCCTTGAAGCTCTCGCTGGTATCGACCACCGCCTTCTCGCCCTGCACGATGACCTTGCGCCCTACCAGCGATGAAGCCTGCAGCGCCTGCGAAGACTGGAAGTTGGACATCATCGAGTTGACGCTGCTGTTCAACTGCTGAATCCCCTCCAGGCTGCTGAACTGCGCGAGCTGGGCGATGAATTCTCCGTTGCCCTGGGGCTCCAGTGGGTTCTGGTTGTTGAGCTGAGCCACCAGCAGGTTGAGGAACTCGTTCTTGCCGAGATCCTTGCTCTTGGTGGTGTCCTGCTTGAGCTGGTACTGATCCAGTACCGAGTTGGTGCCGCTGACGGTGCTCATGACCTGCGCTCCTCGTATTGGCTTACTGACCCAGGGTCAGCACACGCTGCAGCATCTGCTTGGCGGTATTCATCATTTCAACGTTGGTCTGGAAGGCACGACTGGCGGAAATCATGTCGGCCATCTCCTCGACCACGTTGACGTTCGGGTAATAGACGTAACCATCGGCGTTGGCCATTGGATGGTCAGGCTCGTAGCGCGGCGTCAGGCTGCTCTGATCCTCGATCACACCCAGCACCTGCACGCCACGGCCAGCCTCGTCCTGCTCGGCGAACAGCGAGCCACGGTCGCCGTTCTGCGCCTGCTGGAACACGGTGGCGAACACCGGGTGACGGGCGCGGTAGGTCTGATCCAGGCTCGAGGAAACGGTCTCGGCGTTGGCGATGTTGCTGGAGATGGTATTGAGGCGAGTGCTCTGGGCGCTCATGCCGGTACCGGCGATGTTGAAGACACTGGCAAGGGACATGACCTGACTCCTTATTCGCCGCGCAGGGCTGCGGTCAGCCCTTTGAATTTGCTGTTGAGGAAGGTGAAGCTGGCCTGGAACTGCACGGCGTTCTCGGCGTAGTTCGCCTGCTCGACCTGCAGGTCGACGCTGTTCTGATCCAGCGAGGCCTGGAACGGCGTCCGGTAAGGCAACTCGGCCTCGCCACTGAATACGCCCTCGGCGGCGATATGGCGGCTGTCGGTACGGTTCAGGCTGATCGGGCCACGCTGCTGGCGCGAGTTCTCGGCAGCCAGGACGCTGGCGAAATCCAGATCACGCGCCTTGTAGTTGGGCGTATCGGCGTTGGCGATGTTGTTGGCCAGTACCTCGGCGCGTTGCGCGCGAAAACCGAGTGCCTGTTCGTGGATGCCAAGGGCTCTGCCGAAGTTGATGCTCATGCTCTGAACCTTTGCCGCTAGGGCCGTCTGTCACTGTTGGCAGACATACAGCAAAGGCTGTGCCAGTTATTTAAAACCTTATATATCAATGGTTTGAGATTAAGTTGCTGGCTCGAAAGCGGCAAAGCGGCAAGGCCTTACCGCCTGCAGGCAAGCAGCGGCAAAGCCGGCCAGGCGCTTTGCCCCTCAAGTTTCGGCCGATGACCCAGCGAGTCGTTTCGACTGATTTTCGCCGCTGTCCGGTGGCTTCGTGACTTGATTGGGAGGTTTTGCTGCTTATGGGGAGCTGCTTGATTGGTGCCGCACTGGCAAATTTTTGTTGGCTGTTGGTTGTTCGGCTGTCTGTTCCGAATTGCCGCGTTTTTGTTGATGTTTTTGGTTTCGCCCTCCCGGGCGAGTCACTTTTGCGGGCAAAAGTAACCAAAACCCTCCGCCCGATCATCCGGCCCTCGCTACGCGAGGGTTCGCTCACTCCATCGCCGCTCCAGAGGCCCGCCGCGGTGGGCCATCCATGGCCCATCGCGGCTCTCGCGACATCCATGTCGCTCAACCTCTTCCACGACGATTCCGTTCGCCCTCCTGGGCGAGCTCTGCGCGCGCCTGAACCCGAGGTAACCCAGAATTAGCGTGGAGTGTTTGAACATGAGGTCAGCCGTAGGGCGGACTCAGGAGCGCCAGCGAACAGTCCGCCGGGCCATGCCGAGTTCGGCACCACAACCTGCGTCTAATTCTCCCAACGGCGTACTGCTTCGCGAGTACGCCCTACGCGAATGAAAGTCTTGGTTTAACCCGATGGCCATGTCGTGGTTCCACTGCTACCAGAACACACCGAGCAGGCCTTGGAATGCCGGTTCGTTCAGGCGCGCAAAAGCCCCCTTCAGGAGGCCGAACGCAGGCATTGCGCAGGGGGCGAACGCCACGGATGCTGCGAGATACCGATGGCGGCCCCGCGAAATGGGCCAGGGATGGCCCATGTACGCCGACCCCGGAGCGATGCCGGAGTGAGGGAAGTCGAGCGAAGCATGACGGGGACGCCTAGTTCCGGATGGCGGGGGTGCGTTTCTTTTGCTTACTTTTCTTTGCGCTGGGCGGCAATCCGATTTCAAAGAAAAGTGAGTCGCCCGAGGGGGCGAAACCCGGAATATCTGAACAAGCCGAAGCGGCGTCCAGAACACCAAACAACACACAAACTTGCCAGCCCAGTCTAAAGCCCGCCTACCCAAGCAAGCCCCCACAAGGAACCTTACTTGGCCTTGTAGATGATCCCCGGACTGCACTGCACCATCTGATACTTGTCCGGCAGGCCATTGAGTGCCTCGGAGGCACCCAGGAACAGATAGCCGCCCGGCTTCAAGGTGGCATGGATGCGCGTGAGGATGTCCTTCTTCACCTCGGCGGAGAAGTAGATCAGCACGTTGCGGCAGAACACGATGTCGAACTTGCCCAGCGCCGCATAGCTGTCCAGCAGGTTCAGCGGACGGAACTCGACACGGCTCTTGATCGGCGCCTTGACCTGCCAACGCCCCGGCCCCTTTGGGTCGAAATAGCGCTGTAGGCGCTCCTGGGACAAACCACGGCCCATGGCCAGGCTGTCGTACTCACCGGATTTGCAGTTGGCCAGCATCGATGGCGACAGATCGGTCGCGACGATCTGAATGCCCGCCTTGAGCTGCCCCAGGTTGCTGCGCTCGAACTCGTCGATGGACATGGACAGCGAATAAGGCTCCTGCCCCGACGAGCAGGCCGCCGACCAGATGCGCAGGCGCTGCCCCGGATAGGCCTTGATCATCTCAGGCAAGACCCGGTTCTTGAGCACCTCGAACGGGTAGGTATCACGAAACCACAATGTCTCGTTGGTCGTCATGGCATCGACGACCTGCTCACGCAGGCCGCCGCGCGGCTGGCTCTGCATGCGCTGCACCAGCTCGCCCAGGGTTTTGATGCCGTTCTGTTCCATCAGCTTGTTCAGGCGACTGGAGACCAGATACTGCTTGTTGCTACCCAGCAGAATACCGCAGGCCTTTTCCAGAAACGTCCGGAACTGCTCGAAATCCAAATTACCTGAAGACACTAATGCCGCCTCACCAACCCTAACGTTCGCCAAGAGTTACCCCTGAGCCCCATCCGCTGCACGGATGCGATCGACCACGCGCGATGCCAGATCGTCTGGCTTGAATTTGGCGAGGAAGTCATCGGCACCGACCTTCTTCACCATCGCCTGGTTGAACACACCCGAAAGTGAAGTATGCAGGAGTATGTGCAACTTCTGCATGCGGGAATCGGCACGAATCTCGGTCGTGAGCGTGTAACCATCCATCTCCGGCATCTCGATGTCGGAAATGATCATCAACAGCTCCTGCTCAGGGCGCTTGCCTTCGTTGGCCATGTCCTTGAGGAAGTCCAGGGCTTCGCGTCCATCGTTGAGCGCGATGACCTCCACGCCGACGCTCTGCAGGCAGCGCGACACCTGCTTGCGCGCCACCGAGGAGTCATCGACGATCAGCACCCGCTTGGATACCGCGCTGCTCTGCACCTGCTCGTCGATCACCCCTGCGGAAATCACCTCGGACGTGGGCGCGACCTCGGCCAGGATCTTCTCCACGTCGATGATTTCCACCAACTGCTGATCCAAACGGGTCACAGCAGTCAGATAATGGTCGCGGCCGGTGCCCTTGGGTGGCGGATGGATCTCTTCCCAGTTCATGTTGACGATGCGTTCCACCGAGCGCACCAGGAAGCCCTGCACCTTGGTGTTGTACTCGGTGATGATGACGAAGCTGCTCTTGAGGTCATCCAGCGGCTTGCGACCAATGGCAATGGCCAGGTCGAGAATGGGAATGGTGCCGCCACGAATGTTGGCGACGCCACGCACCACCGCATTGGACTTGGGCATGATGGTGAGATTGGGGCATTGCAGCACCTCCTTCACCTTGAATACGTTGATCCCATACAACTGCGGGCCATCCAGGCGAAACAGCAACAACTCCAAGCGGTTCTGCCCCACCAACTGCGTACGCTGGTT
Organism: Pseudomonas sp. NCHU5216; assembly: GCF_052156495.1. Classification (NCBI taxonomy): domain Bacteria; kingdom Pseudomonadati; phylum Pseudomonadota; class Gammaproteobacteria; order Pseudomonadales; family Pseudomonadaceae; genus Pseudomonas; species Pseudomonas sp. NCHU5216. The sequence continues at coordinate 44,461 of NZ_JBQLIX010000009.1, forward strand.
AACCGAATCCAGTAACCCGGCCATGCCCGGACTCCTTTGTCTTATCGTCAAGTAACGCTTGTTGTAACAGCCTAGCAGGCGGCACGCGGCTTGCTTCGTCAATGCGCATGAAACCTAGAACGTCATCATTCCGTCAGCCACTGGCAATCTGTCGCAGCCTGCGCCCCGTTTTACTCGCTTTGCCATTGCTCGGCTATAGCGTAGGCGCGTCGGCGAGCGTCACCACGCCCGAAGAACTTATCGGCGCTGCCGAGTCGTTTCTTGAGTCGGCCGTGGTGGAATATTTACAGCGTAGCGAAATTCAGGGACGCCATGAGATCAGCATCAATCGAATCGACCCGCGCCTGCGTCTGCCGCAGTGTGACCAGGCCCTGAGCGTGCGCCTGGAAAGCCCTGCGCAACCGATGGGCCGCGTCACCTTGCGCGTACGCTGCGACGGCAGCGCGCCCTGGACGGTCTTCGTGCCGGGCGAGGTGCGCCTGTTCCGCCCGGTGCTGATACTCACACGCCCCATGAAGCGCAAGAGCGTGCTCAGCGCCGCCGATGTGAGCCTGGTCGAACGTGACGTCGGCCAGCTCAATCAGGGTTACCTGACCGATCCCGTGCAGGCCATCGGCAAGAAATTGACGCGACAGTTGCAAAGCGAGCAAGTACTGGCCCCCAACTATCTGGAGATCGTCGATGCGATCCGTAAAGGTGATCAGGTGGTGATCAGCGCTCGCAGCAGCACGGTGAATGTGCGCATGCCTGGTGAAGCCCTGTCCAGCGGCGCGCTCGGTGAGCAGATCCAGGTGCGCAACCTGCGTTCGCAACGGGTCATTCGCGCCCGGGTGACAGGCCCCGGCCAGGTGGAAGTGGCCATGTAGCTATCTTTGCTATGGCGCAACAGGCGGGTGATTTCCTACACTGTCCAACGACGCCGAATTTTTTCCTAAAGTTTTTCCCCCATGGGCCGAAAAGCTTGGCAAGCGTCCACCAAATCGTCCGAGGTTCTGCATCATGGTCATCGACTTCAACCGGCTGAATAACGCCACCACCCCCGCGAACACGGGGCGTGCGGGCTCGACTCAGGCTGGCCGCAACGAGGCCACGCAATCGACTCAGGCGCCCGACATCAAGGGCGAAGAGAAACAGAGCCCGGTCAAGAGCGGCGAATCCGTCGAGCTGAGCAGCCAGGCACGACAATTGCAAAAGGCAAGCGAGAAGCTGAACGATCAGCCGATCGTCAACAAGGAGCGTGTGGCCCAACTGAAGAAGGCCATCGCCGAAGGCAGTTACCAGGTCGATGACCAACGCGTCGCCCAGAAGCTGCTCGACTTCGAATCCCAGCGTTAAAGCCAAGGCGCTGGGGGTGTTGGACGCCCGCCTCCCCTGGAGCCCAAGATGCTAGATACCAACCTGCTGCACCTGTTCACCTCCGATATCGGCATTGCCGAGCGCCTTCTTGAACTGATCGACGACGAATTTCTGGCGCTGGGTGAACGCGACCTCGCCCGCCTCGACAGCCTTCTTGGCGAAAAACAACCCCTTCTCAGCCAACTGCAACAGCATGGCAACGAACGCAGCCAATTGCTGCGCTCGGTCGGCCTGAGCGCTGATCGCGCCGGACTGCATGCACTGGCCGCCCGCTCCAGCCTCGGCGAAGAACTGCTGACACGCAGCGAAGAACTGTCCACCCTGCTGCAACGCTGCCAGGATGCCAACCTGCGCAACGGCCGACTGATCCGTGCCAACAAGGCCAGCGTCACCCAGGTACTGGGCATTCTGCGCGGCAGCGATACGCCCGGCCTCTATGACAGCCGCGGGACTACCGCTAGAATCGCCCAGCACCGACCGCTCAGCCAGGCCTGAGCCCCAGCACAATAACAGCACAGGGACATGCGGCCCACGTCGGCCTGCCAGTGCCCCGGCACGCTAGTACCCGTAGCGGCCGATGATTCGGAGAGCTTCAAACAGTGTCCAGCGCATTCCAAGAGGAAAGTGGCCCGCAACCACCCAAGCTGCTCAAGGCCCAGGTGGAAATCATCGCCACGCTGCGCCAGCTTCTGCAGAACCACGATCCCCTGATCATTCAATTCCATGAGCGTAGCCAGCGTTTTCAGAGCTACGTGGTGGAGATCGACCAGCAGCGCGCGCGCATCGCGCTGGACGAGATCATCCCCACCGATGGCGAGCGCTTTTTCAAGCAGGGCGAAAGCTTCTCCGTGGAGGCCTTCCGCGATGGCGTGCGCGTAGCCTGGAAATGCGAGCACAGCGTGCAAGTTGGCCAGCATGACGGTGCCCCCTGCTACTGGGCGCCCTTGCCCACCGAGGTGATCTATCACCAGCGCCGCGGCGCCTTCCGCGCCTCGTTGAAGCAGACCGACCTGGTCAAGGTGGTACTCGCGGGCGACAAGTTGCGCGAGCCCCTGCAAGGACAGTTGCTCGACATCTCCGCGACCGGCTGCAAACTGCGCTTCGCCGGTGATCTGAGCCAGCAACTGCAGAACGGCCAGGTACACGAGAACCTGACCGCGTATCTGCCATTCGGAACCGTGACCACCGCGGTCGAGCTGCGCCACGTGGATTACCAGGCGAAGATCGACACCACCTTCGTCGGCACCCGCTTCTACCGCATCAATGGGCTGGAGCAGCGCCAGGTGGAGCGCTTCGTCTACCAGTTGCAGCGCGAGGCCCGACGCACCGAAAGCGACTGAGGGCCAGGCCCTCAGCTTGCAGCGCCCGCGCTGCGCTCACGATCCTCATGCTCGGCGGCCTCGGCAGCCACCGCCACCGCGGGTTCCTGCATCTGCTCCTGCACGGTCTGCTCATCGACCCGTGGATCCAGCGCCGCGACCAGCGGCGAGCTGGCCACGTTACCCGGCATGGCCATGTGTTGCAGCGGTGCATCATCGACCTGGTGCAGATGGGTGACCACCTCAGGGCGAATCCGCCAGATCAGGATCAGCGCGCAAAAACAGACGAAGGCATACAGCATGTTGGCGCCGAAGAAGCGCATCAGCAGCCCCGTCAGCAGCGGCCCGATACACGCCCCCACGCCGAAGGTGACCAGCAGCATGGCCGTCAGCGATACCCGACGTTCCGGCTCCACATGGTCGTTGGCCAAGGCCACTGCCAGCGGATAGAGGCTGAACTGCATCAGGCTGACGAGAAAACCGATGCCGATCAGCAGCCCCAGAAACACCTGCGGCAGGGCAGCGAGCGGCGCAGCGGCGAGCAACAGCAGCACGGCGCAACCACGAATCAGGCGCACGCGGTCACGGCGGTCGGACAACCAGCCCAGGGGCCACTGCACCAGCAGCCCCGCCAGGATGCAACTGCCCATGAACAGGCCCACCTGCTCGGTGGCCAGCCCCATGCGCGTGGCATAGAGCGGCGCCAGGCCGTAGAAGGAGCCAATCAACAACCCGGCCACCACCACGGTGGTCAGCGAAAGGGGGACGCGCTTGAGGAAAAAGCGCAGCTCCAGCGGTGCCGGATACAAGGGCGCCGGGTGCAAACGGCGAGTCAGCGCCACCGGCACCAGGCACAGGGCGAAGCACAGGGCCACCAGCATCAGCAGTTCCAGGCCCAGGGTCGGGTGCACCACCAGTGCCAGTTGCCCCAGGATCAGGCCCAGATAGGAAGCCGCCATGTAGCCGCTGAACACCAGGCCACGCTGCTTGGCTTCGGCCTGCTCGTTGAGCCAGCTCTCGATCACCATGTACTGGCACATCATGCCCAGGCCGACCAGCATGCGCAGCAGCAGCCAGAACGGCAGCCACTCCACCAGGCCATGGCCGAGTACCGCGGCGGTGACCACCCCGGCACAGGCGACATAGGCACGGATATGGCCGACTCGGGCGATCAGCCGATGCCCCAGCTTGCCACCGAGCACCAGGCCGAAATAGTTGGCTGCCATCAAGGCGCCCACCCACAGGCCATCCACCGTATCGGCCAGGCGCAGGGCCAGATAGGTACTGAGCAGGCCGGAACCGAGCAGCATCAGCAAGGTGGCGAAATACAGCGAGCGGAAGGATTTCCAGATCAAGCGCACGGTGGGTAGAACTCCTTTTGCGTAACGTGGCCAACGGCTCACGCCCAGTACAGCGGAACGTCGTGAAACGGCGGGAGGGGATGGCCCTTGCCTGGCGTATGCAGCGATTCTGAGTTTCGACGGGCTCGGGCTCGAACAGTTCGCAACCCGCAACGCCGCGCACGCGGCCACACCCTGTCATAGGGTAGCGCCAATCGCCAGGGCACGTCTGTGGTGATGAGATCAAAGCGCCAGCCGCAGGCGTCACGAACCCAGGCAACGCGGCCTCGGACCGTCAGGTTTCCGTGGATGCGACAGAGTGTTGCACCCGTTCGCCCAGCACCCTGGGGCAAGGCAACTACCGGCCAAGACTGTGCTAGAGTCGCGCGCTTATTTTTCCGCCCCCAGGGTCTGTTGACCCTGGCTGGAAAGCCTCTCGAAAGAGCCTGCAAACCGCTCGCGGCCAACAAGATAGAGACCTGCGTCATGCCACAAGCCGTCACCCCGCTCCTGCAACTGCTCAACCGCACCAGCCTGGTGGTACAAATCCTCATCGGCCTGCTCATCGGCATCGGTCTGGCGCTGATCGCTCCCCAGGCTGCTCTGGCCGTGGGCTTCATCGGTGACGTTTTCGTTTCGGCGCTCAAAGCCGTCGCTCCGGTACTGGTGTTCATTCTGGTCATGGCCTCCATCGCCAATCACCAGCAAGGCCAGCAGACTCATATCCGCCCGATCCTGCTGCTGTACCTGGCAGGCACCTTCAGCGCCGCACTGGTCGCGGTCGCCGCCAGCTTCGCCCTGCCCTCCACCCTGGTACTGAGCGGCTCGGCCACTGAACTGACACCACCAGGCGGCATCGGCGAAGTGCTCAGGACGCTGCTGCTGAACATCGTCGACAATCCGGTCAACGCCCTGCTCAAGGGCAACTTCATCGGTATTCTGGCCTGGGCCATCGGCCTGGGCTTCGCCTTCCGCCATGCCAACGCCAGCAGCAAGCAACTGCTTGGCGACCTGTCCCATGGCGTGACCGCCATCGTCAAACTGGTGATCCGCTTCGCCCCGCTGGGCATCTTCGGCCTGGTGGCTTCCACGCTGGCCACCTCCGGCCTGGATGCCCTGCTCGGCTACCTGCATTTGCTGATGGTACTGGTGGGCTGCATGCTGCTGGTGGCGCTGGTGGTCAACCCGCTGCTGGTCTACTGGAAGATTCGTCGCAACCCCTACCCGCTGGTGTTCACCTGCCTGCGCGAAAGCGGCCTGACCGCCTTCTTCACCCGCAGCTCGGCGGCCAACATCCCGGTCAACCTGCAACTGTGCCAGCGCCTGGGCCTGCACGAGGAAACCTACTCGGTGTCCATCCCGCTGGGCGCCACCATCAACATGGCCGGCGCCGCCATCACCATCAGCGTGCTGACCCTGGCGGCCGTGCACACCCTGAACATCGCGGTCGACCTGCCCACCGCCCTGCTGCTCAGTGTGCTCGCCTCGATCAGCGCCTGCGGCGCCTCGGGCGTGGCCGGAGGCTCGCTGCTGTTGATCCCGCTGGCCTGCAGCCTGTTCGGCATTCCCAACGACGTGGCCATGCAGGTGGTGGCCATCGGCTTCATCATCGGTATCGTCCAGGACTCGGCGGAAACCGCGCTGAACTCCTCCACCGACGCCCTGTTCACCGCAGCGGCTTGCCTGGCCGAAGAACGCCGCCAGGGCTAAAAAACAAAAGGCTTGTGCAGTGCACAAGCCTTCTTCTGGCAAGCGGGCGCGCAATGCGCCCTAGCGCTGAAGGTCAATCATTGCTGCGCAGCGAGAGGGAATCCCTGAACGGACTGGGCAGCCTGATAGAGAATCTGCCCGACGAGATCGACCTCGGCCTCGCTGATGATCAGCGGCGGCAGGAACCTGACGGTCGAACCGTGGCGCCCACCCAGCTCGACGATCAGCCCACGCTCCAGGCAGGCACGCTGCAGTTTGCGCGCACGCTCACCATCGGCGGCAGGTCGACCCAGTGCATCACCACTGGCCGGATCGACGATCTCCATGCCCAGCATCAGACCACGCCCGCGCACGTCGCCGACCCAGTCGAACTCGGCCTGCAAGCCCTGAAGCAGTCCTTGCAGGCGGGCGCCGACACTGCGTACATGAGCGGTGATGCCTTCACGCTGAATGAAGCGCAAGGTGGCATCACCAGCGGCCATGGCCAGTTGGTTACCACGGAAGGTGCCTGCATGGGCGCCGGGCTGCCATTGATCCAGCTCGCCGCGATAGACCACCACCGAGAGCGGCAGACCACCGCCGATGGCCTTCGACAGCGTCATGACGTCGGGTGTGATCGCACTGCGCTCGAAAGCGAAAAGATCGCCCGTACGGCCAATGCCGCACTGGATTTCGTCGAGAATCAGCGGAATGCCGTGCTCACGGGTGATCGCCCGCAACCCCTGCAACCAGCGATCAGGGGCAGGAATCACCCCACCTTCGCCCTGCACCGTTTCCAGAATCATCGCCGCCGGCTGAGTCACGCCGCTCTCCGGGTCGCTCAGCAGGTGGCGGATGTAATGCAGGTTGGCATCGATAGACTGATCGCCGGACAGCCCGAACGGGCAACGATAGTCATAGGGATACGGCAGGAACTGCACGCCGGACAGCAACCCACCCAACGCACTCTTCGGCCCGAGATTGCCGCTGATCGAGAGCGTGCCGAGGGTCATGCCATGGTAGGCGCCATGGAAAGCCAGCGCGCTTTGCCGCCCGGTTGCCGTGCGCGACAGCTTGAGCGCCGCCTCGACGGCATCCGCCCCGGTCGGGCCGCAGAACTGGATGCGCGCGTCCTTGGCGAAATCACCTGGCAGCAGGTCGAACAGGGTCTGCACGAAGGCATCCTTGATCGGCGTGCTAAGGTCGAGGGTATGCAACGGGATGCCCGATGCCAGGGTCTGCTGAATCGCCTCCACCACCACCGGATGATTGTGCCCCAGCGCCAGGGTGCCGGCGCCGGCCAGGCAATCGATATATACCTGCCCGCGCGAATCCTCGACGTACACCCCCTGCGCCCGCTTCAGCTCCAGGGGTATGCGCCGTGGGTAGCTGCGCGCATTCGATTCGCGCTGCATTTGCCGCTGCAGCGCCGGCGTGCTGTCCAGACAGTAGCGTTGACGGAGCCCGCTGTGCCGGCTCTGTAGTTCGAGCGAGGCGTTCGGTATCGCAGTGATTGCATTCATGAGTGCATCCTCGTGTCGCGCGGATAGCGCGTTATCTGACGACGCCGCCGGATCGAGCGCAGTGCAACGAACGATCAGTCAACTCAGGCGATTCCAGGTTGCTGCTATCGGATGGCAGACAGCGTCCCGTGCAAAGTCCATGGCCAGCGTCAATTTACAAATGATAATTACTATCATTATATTAATCAAATGACACAAGTGAGACATGCAGCACGAACGTGCAAAGGATACGGGTCGACAGCAGCCGGCGATCTCGACAGAAGTTTGAAGCCCAAGGCTCAGCCAACCGCCCGTTTGAGCGACTCGCCCAGTACCAGGCGCTGCATGAGCGCGAGCAACTCGGCCTCCTGCTCGAACAGGTAGAAATGACCGCCGGGAAACAGCCATGTCCGGCACTCGACCTGGCTTTCCTGAGCCCATCCATCGAGCAGTGACAGGGGTACACTGGCGTCCGTCTCCCCAGCCAGCACATGGATGGGACAGGACAAAGGTGGTGCAGCGCTGTAGCGGTAGTCTTCGCACAGCGCGAAATCATCACGGATGATCGGTAGGAACAGCTCGACCCACTCAGGGTTGTCCAGCAACTCCCGAGGCATCCCGTTCATGTCACGGATGACCTCGAGAAACCGAGCAGGCGGCAGATCCGCCACCCGCTCGCGCCAACCATGGGCGACCGGCGCCGTGCGTGCCGAAACCAGCAACTGGGTCGGCGACAATTCCTGCCGAGCCAGCCGGCGCGCCGTCTCGAAAGCCAGCAACGCGCCCATACTGTGGCCGAAGAAAGCGAAGGGAACGTCGTCGGTACTGGCCTGGGTGATGGCCACAGCCAGGGCTTCAGCCAACTCGGCCAGCGACGCCGCCCGAGGCTCGCCGAAGCGCGCCCCACGTCCCGGCAGCTTGATCAGAGCCAGCTCGATATAGCCCGGCAACCCAGCGCGCCAATGCTGAAAAACCGTATGCCCCGCCCCGGCATAGGGGAAGCAGTACAAGCGCAGCACGGGTGGCTGGCTGCCGCTCGGCAACAGGGAAAACCAGGCACTGGAGACATGCTGCATCAGCCGCGCCCCTGCCCCTGCATGGCTTGGCGCAGGCTCAGAGGCCGCATGTCGGTCCACACCGACTCGATATAGGCCAGGCACTCCTCCTTGCTGCCCTGCTTGCCGGCCGCGCGCCAGCCTTGCGGTACCTCCTTGTACTCGGGCCAGATGGAGTATTGCTCCTCATCGTTGATCACAACCAAAAATCGCGTTTCAGGACTGTCCAGACTCATGTTCCACTCCGTTTTTCACTGACGATGCGAATGCTCGTGGGCCCGCTTGAACCTTGCACACGAGCGTTGGCAGAATAATACAGTTAATAACAATTATCATTAACCAAATTTGATATTCCTCTCACCCCGGCACCACTGTTCGGTTCGCTTGCAGGATGAGGTGTGTTTATACTGCCGCCACTTCAAGTGATAACGAGTCTCACCAGCAAATATCAAGCATGGCTCAGATAACCCCTTCCCCTCTCGCCCCACCTCCAACGCTGCCTGGCGGCGACAACGAGCGCCTCTGATGATCGCCAGTCTTGCCCCGCTGTTCAGCGGCCCGCTGGCGGCCTATGGGGAAAACCTGCAGCTGGCCAGTGATCAACAGCAGGCAGTTGCCGGCTCGCAACTGTTTCAGCCGGACTATTTCGCCGCGTTCATTGGTGATCTGGCAGCCCGCCATGGCACAGACGATCTGCTGGCGCTGACCTCCATCTGGTCGAAATGGTATTTCTGCTTCCTGGCTCCCACCGTGGCGGCGAGCTTGCTCTTGCAGCGCGAGCTGCCTATCGCCCTGAGCGATGTCGGCGTCGCCCTTTCGGCAGAAGGCAAACCGCTTGGCCTGCGCCTGCCCCATGACGGCAGCAGTCTGCCGCCCTGCTCGCCCTTCGAGTGCTTCAGCACCTTGATACAAGGGCATCTGGAACCGGTGGTCGAGGTAATGGCCAGCGTCTCGAAAGCCTCGCCACGATTGTTCTGGAGCAACGCCGGCAACCTCTTCGAATCCGCCACGGCACAAGTCGAAGGGCATCCACTGGCAACGGCCGGTTGCTCCGCCCCGGCCAGAGCCGTGCTGGAAAGCCGCCTGCGCCCCGATGGCCGACGCAACCCGCTGTTCGCCCCGGTGTACTACAAGGACGTCGGCGCCAGCGAACCACAGCGGCTACGGCGCATCTGCTGCATCCGCTACCGCCTGCCCGGCATCGACTACTGCAGCAGTTGCCCACTCGACCGCGACAAGACGCCCGAATAACTCAGCCGCAAGCGCTACATGACCCTCTGGAAAGGGCTCTCGCTGCTGTGGTCGTAATCCACCAGTTGGCCATAGTCGAGGCGGTAGATGCGATCGGCCACGTCGAAGTAACGGTCATCGTGGGTGATGGCGATGACCGTCTTGCCGGCCGCCTGCAACTCGGGTAGCAGCTCGTGGTAGAAGACATGGCGGAACACCGGATCCTGATCCGCGGCCCATTCGTCGAGCAGCAGCACTTCGCGCCCCTCCATCATCAGCAACAGCAAGGCCAGGCGCTTGCGCTGGCCCTGGGACAGCGCCGTGGTGGACAGGCGCCCTTCCACGAACTGCACCTTGTGCGCCAACCCCAGGCGTTGCAGGTAATGCTCGACCCGCTCCTCCAGGCCATCGAGCTGGCCGTTCTCACCCAGCACATCGGCGAACAGATAGAAGTCGGCGAAGATCGCCGCGAAATGCTCGCGGTGCCACTCGCTGTGCGCGGTATCCAGCGTCACGCCATTGAGCGTGACCGCTCCTTCGCTTGGCTGGTAGAGCCCGGTCAGCAGCTTGGCCAGGGTCGACTTGCCACTGCCATTGCCGCCAACGATGAAGATCAGCTCGCCACGGCGAACATGCAGATCGATGGGGCCCAGCTGGAAGACGAACTCGTCGCTCTGCCCAGGGTAGCGGTATTGCACCTTGCTCAGGCGCAACTCACGGAAAGGCTCGGATGCCTTGGGCGGCAGGGTGAATTGCACCGTCTCGCCCAGTGCCAGGTCATCGATGGCCTGCAGTGCCACGTGGCCGCGGATCACTGCCGGCACGGCATCGAGGATCATCGAGATCGGCGTGCGCAGGAACATGATCGCCAGCACGTAGCCCACCACCACCTGCTGGCTCAGCATGCCGAAGCCCTGGCCGAGGAAGAACAGCGTGCCGATCAGCAGGAACACCAGCAGCGAGGTCCAGTTCAGGTTGATCGCCCACAGGGTATCGGCGCGTACCGAGGCCTGCAGAGAATCGCGGGCGATAGGCTCCAGGCGCTGGTTGTACAGCAGTTGCCGCCGCTCCCGGCTCAAGGCCAGTTCGCAGCGACCGTGAATGGTGGCCTCGAACTGCTCGGTCAGGCGATCATCCTGCTGCCGCACCTGTTGCATCAGGCGCTTGACCTGGCGCCCGAGCAGCACGTCGAGCGCCACGCCGAAGGCGATCACCGCCAGGGTCAGGGCGAAGAACGGCAGGCTCAGCCAGGCCATGTAAGCCAGGCCAGCCAGCAGCAGCAGGCCGTTGTACAGGGAGATCGGCAGTTGCTTGAAGGCCGTGGCCACGGTGGTCACGTCCTTGGTCAGGGCGTTGTAGATGCGCGGGCTGCCCAGCCGCTCGATGCGTTCCAGGGCAGTGCCGAGCACCTTGCCCACCAGGCGCAGGCGCAACTGATAGACCAGGCGATGGCCGATCTGCACCAGCAGCCACTGGGCCAGGGTGCCGCTGACGAACAGCAGCAACAGCAGGCCGGCGAACAGCGCCAGCGCCTGGCCCAGGTCATCCAGCCCCTGCTCCAGGCTGCGGTTGATATAGCCGATCAGGCCGATGCTGCTGGCCGCACTCAAGGCACTGCACAGCACCGCCAGGAAAATGCGCCAGCGCGCGTCAATCAGCAGTTCCTTCAATAACATCATCAGCTCGACACCTTCTCGGCTTGGTGTTGCGGCGCAATGCTCGGCGCCAGCAAGGACAACAGATCCGCACTCAGGCGCGGCTCGGCAAGGATCGCATGATGGCCTACATCCAGGCTCAGTTCATGCAGCGTCTTGCGCGTATGCGCCTGCCAGGGTGTACGCAGATCACGGTGGGCATTGCTGCGCCACAACCAGATGGGCACATCGACCACCGGCAAGGCCTGTTCGTACAGGCGCGTCTTGATCGTCCGGTAGCGCACCATCGCGGCCTGCAACTCGGCCTCAGCGCCCTCCCACTGCAGATGTTCGCGCACCTCGGCGTCGGCCAGCAGGCGGGTCACCCCCTCGGCATAATCGCAGGCGACCAGTTGCCGGGCCAGACGCTCGCGCAACCGGTCGCCAAGCGGCCGCGCACGGCTGCCACAGAGGAACACCAGATCGGCGAGCAACTGACCACCCTCGTCACCGTCGCCAGCCAGGCTGCGCTGCGGATCATGATCCACCACCGCCAGGGCCTCGATGCTGAAGCCGGCTGCCTGCAGGTGCGCAATCAACAGCAGCGCCAGGCGCGAAGCCAGGCACCAGCCCAGCACCACCAGCGGCCGCTGCTTGAGCGACTCGGGAATGCTCTGCACATAGCGTTGCAGCAGCGCGTCCAGATCCTTGCTTTGCCAACCCTCTTCAAATGCCGCCAGGCCATAAACAGCCTGGTTTTCGCCCAGTTGCTCCAGCAACGGTCGGTAGTCTTTCAAGTGACCATCCGCGCCATGCATCAGAAGCAAGGCCGGCGCCTCACCGGGCACCTCGTTCAGCACCTGCCAGCCCTCGCTGCTCACGCCCTGCTCGAGACTCTGCACCAGCTCGCGCACGGTCTGCCGCTCGAACAAGAGATTGGTTGGCGGGTTGAGCCCCAGTTGCTCGCGAATCAGTGCCACCACCTTGATTGCCGCCAGGGAATGCCCACCCATGGCGAAGAAGTTGTCGGTCACGCCAAGATCCTCGACACCCAGCACGCGGCACCAGATTTCCAGCACGGCACTTTCCAGCTCACCGACCGGGGCTACTCGCGCGCTCTGCATGCGCTGTCGAGCACGCTCCAGTAGCGTCTGGCGATCCAGCTTGCCATTGCTGTTCAGCGGCAGGGCTTTCAAGGCGAAAATGCCGGCGGGCAGCATATAGTCCGGCAGTTGCCGGGCCAGGTCGTCGCGCAGCAGATCAGCCGCTCGGTTCTGCCCCTCCTCCTCCACGACGAAGGCCAGCAGGCGTTCGCCATCGAGCAGCACCGCCGCCTGTTGCACACCCGGCAGGCCACGTAAGGCCTGTTCGACCTCCACCAGTTCCAGGCGGAAACCGCGAATCTTCACCTGCTGATCGTTGCGCCCGAGAATGCGCAAGGCGCCATCGGCCTGGCGCAACGCCAGATCGCCAGTGCGATACAGACGCGCGCCGGATAGCGGATCCTGGCCGAATGCCGAACTGCCGACATTGCCCAGATAACCACGACCGACACTGGCCCCGGCCACGCACAGCTCACCCGCCTGCCCGGAAGGCACGGGGCGCTGCTGTTCGTCGAGCAGGTAGATACGGTTGTTGCCCAGCACCTGATTCAGTGCCGTGCCGCTACTCCCCAGCTCGCTGTCGATGGCGCGCCAGAGCACGCCCACCGTGGTTTCGCTCGGCCCGTAGTGGTTGTACAGGCGGCAGCCAGCGCCTGCCTGTGCCAGCCGCGCCAGCAGGCTGTCGCCCACCGCTTCGCCGCCGAGCACCAGCACCTGACGCGGCAGCACCCCTTCCAGCGGATGCTCGCCGAGCAAGGCCTCGAGGTGCGACGGCACGATCTTCAACACATCCAGCGGATGCTCGCGCAGCTCCTCGGCGAAGGCCTGCGCATCGGTAACGCTGGCCTGGCTCAGCAGGTGCACACAGCCGCCCTGCAACCACGCTGGGTACAACACAGTATTGCCCAGGTCGGCGAGCAGCGACGACACCAGCCCGTAGTGCGCACCAGCCGGCAGATCCAGGGCATGGGTGATCTGGCTCGCGTAGTGGCGCAGTTGCCCCTGCTCGATCTGCACCCCCTTGGGTTTGCCGCTGGTGCCCGAGGTGTAGAGCACATAGGCCAGGTGTTGCGGCGCACTGGTCACAGGCCCAGCCAGGGGAGCAGCGCTGCTGACCCGCGACCAGGCCAGGCTGGGCACCTCACTCGGGTTCGCCTGCTCATCCAGATGCAACAGCAGCGCTGGCTTGGCATCCTCGAGAATGCTGGCCAGGCGCAGCGGAGGCAGCGCCGGATCCAGTGGCAGATAAGCCGCGCCGGCCTTGAAACAGGCGAGCATGGCCACCAGCATCTGCGCGCTGCGCGGCAACAGCAGCGCCACCACCTGATCAGGGCCGACACCGGCCTGCTGCAGGCTACCGGCTACCCGATCACTCAACTCGTCCAGCTCGGCGTAGGACAGTACCTGCCGGCCATCGCGCAGCGCCGGGCTAGCCGGCTGGTTGCGCGCATGGCTGCGGAAGCGCTCGATGATATCCACGTCCGCAGGCAGTTCCCCGGCAGTCGCCGCCGGCTGCGCCTCCTCCGCCAGCAAGGCCTCCAGGCTGTCCAGCGGCGCTTGCGGCGCCTGCAGCAGTTGCCCGACCCAATGCAGGTAGCGGCGTAGCAGCAGTTGCATCTGCTCACGGCGATACAGCCCGCTGTCGTACACCAGGGCCAACTGGCCCTGGCCGGACTCATCCAGCAGCCAGTGCAGTTGCAGCTCCAGCGGCGTATCGAAGGACAAGGCCTGCAGCGCCTGCACATCGGCCAGATGCTGCACGCGCAGCCCGGCCTGATAGCTGGCGCGCCACTCCGGCAGCAGTTCGGCCTGGCCGAGGTACTCCTGCCAGAGCACGGCGTTTTCCAGTTGCCGCGCCAGTTGCCGCGCCAGGCTGAGCCAACTGGCGTGCTCGGACAGATGCACCTGCATGGGCAGGGTCTGCTCGAACAGCCCGTAGGCGCCCTGCAGCTCCTCATAGTCGTCACGCGGGTCATGCTGCAGGCCCAGTTGCGCATGGCGCTGACCGTTGAGGCGGCCAAGCAAGGCGCCCCAGGCAGCCAGGGCGAGCGGCTCGACGGCCAGCGCCTCGCCCGCCGCCAGTGCCTGCACGGCCGAACGCAAGGCAGGATCGAGCGCCTGCTGCACGCAACCACGGGCACCGCTGGCCATGCCATAGCGTTCGATCAGGCGCAGCCCCGGCACCTCCTGCAGGGCCAGGTTGCGCCAGAACTGCACGCCCTGCTCGGCGTCTTCGTCCAGTTGCAGGCCGGCGATCCACTCGGCGTAGTCGCTGTACTGCATCGGCTCGGCCTGCAGTGCCGCGCTCTGCCCCAGCAGCTCACGGCGCAGTTGCTCGAGGCTGCGCAGATCCAGCGAGTAGGCCGGCAATGCCAGCCATAGCTGTTCATCGCGCCACCAGGCCAGCAGGTCGGGCTGCTGCGCCTGGCACTGAGCCTGGGCCTCGCGCTGCCAGGCCAGCGCATCGGTGTCGGCAGGGGCCCGGCGCCAGTCAAAACGCAGCTCGCCTGGCTCGGCCACGCGCTGGCGCAGGCCAGTGGCGCCGAGCGGGCGCTGGTAGCGCAGGCGCAGCGCCTCATGGCTGCTCAGCAGCTCACGCAGACGTTGTTCGACACGCTCCGGGGCAACGCCGGCGAGCCTCATGCGCACCCAGCGATACGCCTGCGGGTTGGCCTCGGCCAGTTGCTTCTGCGCCGGGGAAAGCGGCAAACCAAGATCCATCATGGTGTCATCTCCAAAGCGTTTTCCTCGGCCATGGCCGGTGCGGGCGCCACCTGATCGCGGCGGTAGATATCGCCCATGGCGACGACGATGCGTCGCTCGCCCTCGAAGGGGTCGCGGGCATGGGCGGCGAGCATGTTGTCGAGCATCACCACATCGCCGCGCTGCCAGTCGAAGCGCACCGCGCAACGCTCGTAGGCGGCGTTGATCGCCTCGATGGCGGCCTCTTCCAGTTCGCTGCCATCGCCATAGAACACCTGCCGGGGCATGACGCTGTCGCGGCCCTTGAGGAACTGCTCACGGATATCGGCATCGAGAAACGCCGGATGATAGAGCTGGATCTGGTTGAAGAAGCTGGCATCGCCGGTCAGCGGGTGGAGGATCACCGCCGGGCAGACCTGGCGCGTGTGCAGTTCGTTGGCACCGCGCCACTCGAACTCGATGCCACCCTCGCGACAGATGCGCTCGGCCTCGGCACGCTCCTCGGTCTGGAAGAAGTGCTGCCAGCTGACGTCCAGGCTGGCGCTGAAGTTGCGCACGTACATCAGTTGCTTGCGGCGCAGCTTGTCCTGCAGCCAGGCCGGCAGCTCGCGGTATACCTCACGGCTGTCGACGATGGGCGTGGCCCCGCCACTGGCAGCCGGCGTCTCGCAATAGAACCACTGGCGGCGCGGCCAGCGATGCTGGTGGGCGCTCTCGTTGTGGAACATGATCATGCGGTCTTTCGGGTAAGGCGTGGACTTGTAGATCTTCTTGCCGCCCTCCTTCTTCGGCAGATCGCCGTACTGGCCGTACAGCTCCGGGCACAGCGCCTGGCAGAACTGCTCGAAGTCCGTCGGGGTGGGCAGATCGAAGCCGCGGAAAAGAATCCCGCCGTGCTCGCGCAGCCAACCTTCCACCTGCTCGCGATTGGCTTCGGCCCATACCGCTGGCGCCAGTTCGCGGTCGCGCAGTTGCACCAGTAAGGGGAAGTTGGAACCGGCGCGCAGCGGCCGGGTTTCGATCGGTATGGCAGCGGCAGCCGGGCCGTTCTGGCGCAGCTTGCCGAGCTTGCTCATCTTGCGTTGCATCGGGTTGTCCGGGGTGGTGGACATGGCAGCGGCTCCCTTGGAAGGCAGTGATAAGGTGTCGATGGGGCTGTCCGGCGCGCCCAGCGCAGCATCGAGCAGCGCCAGGAAGCTGTCGCGCAAACGCTCGATGGTGGCCGGGCGGAACAGGCTGGTGCGATACACCCAGCGCAGGCTGAGGGCATCGCCGTCGGCACTGGCGAACAGCGCCATGTCGAACTTGGAGTGTTGTTGCTCGCCGCTCAGCGGCGTCACCTCGAGGTCGCCCAGACGGCGCGGCTGACGCGGCGTGTTGTCCAGCACGAAGAGGGTCTGCAGCAGCGGGTGCTGGTTGGTCACGCGCGGCAGGTCGAGACATTCCACCACCTGCTCGAACGGCGTGTCCTGCCAGGCGAAGGCATCCAGACAGACATCGCGCACCAGTGCCGCCTGCTCACGGAAGCTCAGCTCCGGTTGCACGCGGATACGCAACGCCAGCAGGTTGACGAAGAAGCCGATCAGCGCCTCGGTGGCCGGGTGTTCGCGGTTGGCCACATCGGTGCCAATGACCAGATCGCGGCCCTGGGTTTCCCGCTGCAGCACGGCGGCATAGACGGTCAGCAGCAGCATGAACAGCGACAGGCCGCTGTCACGCTGCAAGACCTCCAGGCGTGCCAGCGTCGCCGCCGGCAACTGGAAGTCCAGCGCCGCACCACCACTGCTGTCACGTTCGCCACGCGGGAAGTCGAACGGCAACGGCACCTGGCTCGGTATGCCGGCCAGGGTACGTTGCCAGAACTGCTGGCCCTGGCGCTGACGGGCACGCAGCGCCGGCGAAACCTGCCAGGCGGCATAGTCGACGTACTGGATCGCCAGTTCCTGTTCCACGGGTGCCTGGCCCTGGCTGTAGGCCTCGTAACCTTCCACCAGCTCAGCGATCAGCACCGAGCCGGACCAGCCATCGGAGGCGATATGGTGCAGCACCAGTTGCAGCACATGTTCCTGCTCACCGAGGCGATAGAGCACCGCGCGCAGCGGCGCCTCGGCGCTCAGATCGAACGGGCGCGTGGCCAGTTCATGAGCCGCCTGGGCCCACTGGGTTTCACTGCTGCTCTCCACCTGCAGCGTCAGCGCCGATTGCGCGTGGATACGCTGGCGCGCCTCGCCCTGCTGCTGGTGGTAGGTGGTGCGCAGGATCGCGTGGCGCCGTACCACACGCTGCAAGGCCCGCTGCAACGCCTCGACATCGAGCTGGCCACGCAGGCGCACATTGCTGCTCATGTTGAAGCTGCTGTCGCTCGGCTGCAGTTGCTGCATCAGCCAGACCCGTTGCTGCGCAGGCGACAGCGGCTGGTCGAGCTGCTGATCGACCCGCGCGATGCTCAATGTGGCCGGATCGATGGTGGCGGCCTGGGTCTCCAGGCGCGCTGCCAACTCCGTCAGCACGGGCGTCTCGAACAGCCAGCGCAGCGGCACCTCGAAGCCCTGCTCACGCAACCGCGAACGTACCTGCGCGGCCATCAGCGAGTGCCCGCCGAGCTGGAAGAAATGCCCATCGAGCGGCACCTGCTGGAGCTGCAGCACCTGGCCCCAGATCTCGCTCAGCAGGATCTCGCTGGCACTCATTGGCCGCTGCGAAGTGGCGGCTCCGGTCTGCGCTTCGTTGCGTAGCTGTGGTAATTGCTTGCGATCCACCTTGCCATTGCTGTTGAGCGGCAAGGCGTCCAGCGCTTGCAGATGGGTCGGCAGCATATACACCGGCAGGCGTGCCTGCAGATGCTCACGCAGCGCGTCTGCGCTCGGTTCGGCAACGGTATTGGCCACCCAGAACGCGGCCAGGTGCTCGCCCTGCACCGCCACCACCGCCTGGGCGACATCCGGGTGGCTGAGCAGCGCCGCCTCGATCTCGCCCAGCTCGATACGGAAGCCGCGCAGCTTGATCTGATCGTCGCTGCGGCCCAGGTAGTACAACTGGCCATCGGCCTGCCAGCGCGCCAGATCACCGGTGCGGTACAGGCGCCCGCCTGTGCCGAACGGGTCGGCGATAAAGCGCTCGGCGCTCAGCGCCGGCTGTCCGGCATAACCACGGGCCAGCCCAAGGCCTGCGATATACAGCTCGCCGGCACGGCCCGGTGGCACTTCGCAGAGGAACTCATCGAGCACATGGCAGCGCGTATTGAGCAGCGGCCGGCCAATGGGCACCACTGGCTGACTCAGCTCATTCACCGGCGTCTGGGTCGACCAGACGCTGGTTTCGGTCGGCCCGTAGACGTTGATCAGGCAAGCGACATGCTGCTTCAGCTCGCTGGCCATTTCCGCCGCCAGCGCCTCGCCACCGGCCAGGGCGATGCGCCCGGCCAGTACCTGGCGATCGCCCTGCAACAGCATGGCCCAGGTCGCCGGGGTGGCCTGGATCAGATCCACCTCACGCTCACGGATCAGTTGCGCCAGCAGCAGCGGGTCCTGGCGTTGCTCGTCATCGGCCAGCACCACGCTGGCCCCGCGTACCAGCGGCAGGCACAGCTCCAGGCCACTGATGTCGAAGGTCACGGTGGTCAACGCAAGGTAACGCTGTACGCCGTCCAGCGGCAAGGCGCGCTCCATCGCCAAGAGGAAGTTGGCGAAGTTGCCCCGGCTGATCTGCACGCCCTTGGGCTGCCCGGTGGAGCCGGAGGTGTAGAGGGTATAGGCCAGTTGCTGCAGGTGCCTCGGCAGCGCCGGGGCATGAACCGGCTGCGCCGACAAGGCCAGATCCTGCCAGCACTGACAACGCAGCTCGGCCGGGAAATGCTCATCCTCACGCTCGCACAGCAGCAGATGCGGCCGTGCCCGCTGCACGATGGCCGCCTGCCGCGCAGGCGGATGACTGGGATCGAGCGGCAGGTACTGCGCCCCGGCCTTCTGGATACCCAGCAGGCAGACCAGCAGACGTTCATCACGCGGCAGGCAGAAGGCCACCGTCGACTCCGCCGTCACACCTTGCGCCAGCAACCAATGGGCAAGCTGATTGGCCTGCGCCTGCAACTGTCCATAGCTCAGTTGCCGGTCGTGGCAGAACACCGCGGTGCGCTGGGGATGCAAGGCGGCCTGCACCTCGAAGCGGGTCACGAAATCCGCCTCGACCTCCAGCTCGGTGATCTCGCCAGTACGCTGCAACCGCTGAACCGATACGATGGGCAAGTCCAGCAGCGGCTGCTGCAGATCCAGATGCGCCAGGCTGGCCAGCAAACCGAGATAGTCGTCCACCAGGCACTGGATGCGCGCCGGGTCGAACAGCGCGGTGGCGTATTCGACTATCAGTTGGCTGCTGGCTTCATCGCCACGGCCCTGGCTGAACAGGTTGAAGGTGAGGTCGAACTTGGCGCTGATCGCCCCCTGCGGCAATGCCAGGGGCGCTACGGTGACACCCGGCAGTTGCAGATTGCGCTCGCCGAGGTGATCGACCTGGTAGTTGAACATGGCCTGGAACAAAGGCGTGCGGTCGAGGCTGCGCTCCACCTGGAGCACGTCGAGCAGGCGCTCGAACGGCAGTTGCTCGTGGGCCCGGTCATCCGCCAGGCACTGGCCAAGACGGTGCAGGAAATGCTCCAGGCTTTCCAGCTCGTCGAGCTGCACGCGGTAGGCAAGGGTGTTGACGAACAGACCGACCAGCGCCTGGCTGTCCGCCGCCTCACGCCCAGAAACCGGCAGGCCTATGGCGAAATCGCGGCGCCCGGAGTGTTTCCACAGCAGCAGTTGCTGCGCGGCGAAATACAGCACGAAGGGGGTCACCCCAAGCTGCCTGGCGCGGGCCGCGAGTGCCGAGGTCAGCTCGCCCGGCAACGGGAACTGCTCACGCGCGCCGGCATATTCCTGTAATGCGGGGCGCGGGGTTTCGCTGAGGGTCAGCGGCTCATCGCTCAAGCCCTGCAGACGCTGCTGCCAGTAATTCAGCAGTACCTGGCCGGCATCGCCTTCCAGAGCCTGGCGCTGCGCCTCGATCACCTGTAGCAGGCCCGTGGCCGGCGCCGCCTGACGGCCCTCGTAGAGCGCGGCCAGATCCTGTACCAGCAGCCCCATGGACCAGCCATCCACGGCGATATGGTGGGCGTTGAACAGCAGGCGGTAGTCGTCCTCCGCGAACTGGAACAGGTCGATGGCCACCAGCGGCCCCTGGGCCAGGTCGAACACCCGCTGCGCAGCCTGGGCGATCATCGCCTCGCGCGCCTCGGCCGGTGATGCGCGCAGATCGTGCAGGGCAAAGCTGGCCTCGGGCGCCGCGTCCAAGCGCTGACGCACCTGCCCGTTGTCCTCGAAGAAGCGGCAACGCAGGGCTTCGTGACGCTCGATCAGCCCCAGGCAGGCGCTGCGCAGGCGTGGCACGTCCAGCTCACCCTGCAAGGCCAGCAGTTGCGTGACGTTGTAGGCGGTGGCATCGGGTTCGAGCTGTTGCATGAACCACAGCCGCTCCTGGGCATGGGACAGACGCGCCACGGCGGTGATCTGTGCTGGCGGCGCCGCTGCCGGTTCAGGTGCTGGCTCCAGCGCAGCCGCCAGTTGCCGTGGTGTGGGGTTTTCCAGCAACTGGCGCGGCATCAGGCGCAGGTCGGCCTGGCGCAGCCGGGCGATCAGTTGCAGACTGAGGATCGAATCGCCGCCCGCGGCGAAGAAGTCGTCGTCCAGCCCCAGTTGCGGCTGGCCAAGCAGTTCACGGAAGGCCGCCAGAATGCTGGCCAGGCGCGGCTGCGCACGGCAGTCGGCACTTGCTGCCATGGCCTCCAGGGTTGATTGTTCAAGTACGTCGCGCGGTTGCAGGCGCAGCCCTTCGCGCGCGGCCAGGCCGATCAGTTGCAGGCTGAGAATCGAGTCGCCGCCGAGGTCGAAGAAATCGTCCTGGCGGGTGACCGAGGCGCAGCCGAGCACCTGGCACCACAAGCGGGCCAGCAATTGCTCGCTGGGGCCCTGCGGCGCCTGCCAGCCCTCGTCCACTGCCACGTTGGTTTCAGGCTCGGGCAAGGCGCGGCGATCCAGCTTGCCGTTGGCGGTGAGCGGCAAGGCCTCCAGGCTCGACCAGTACGCCGGCTGCAGTGGTTCGGGCAGTTGCGCACGGGCCTGCGCCTGGATGGCACTCAGCTCATCCGCGCTCAGGCGCGGCGCGACATAGGCCACCAGTTGCATACGCCCCTGGATCTCGCGTGCCATCACGGCGGCTTCGCGCACCAGCGACTGTCGGCTCAGCCAGGCACTGACCTCGCCGGGTTCGACGCGGAAACCACGAATCTTAACCTGATCGTCCTGGCGCCCGAGGAACGCCAGACGCCCATGGTGATCCAGGCGTACCCGATCACCGCTGCGGTAGAAACGTCGCCCTGCCTCCTCGATAAAGGCGGCGGCCGTGGCCTCGGGCTGGCCGAGATAGCCCAGCGCCACCTGCGGGCCGCCGATCAGCAACTCACCGGCCACGCCGCGCGGCACCGGCTGGCCCGCCGCATCGACGATACGCAGCTCGGCACCGGCCAATGGCTGGCCCAGCGGCAGGTAAACGTCCTGCCCGGCCTCCGCCACCTCGCCACAGACTACGCCGACGGTGGTTTCCGACGGGCCATAATGGTTGAACACACGCAGCTCCGGGGCCAGTTCGCGGATACGGGCGAACAGCGCCGCATCGAAGCCTTCACCGCCGAGGATCAGCAGCCGACGCGGCAGTACCCGCCGAGCATCGTCCAGCGCCATCAGGCCGCGCAGGTGCGAAGGGGCGATCTTCAGGCAATCCACAGGATGCTGCGCTAGGAAATCGGCCCAGCCCGGTGGATCGAAGGCCAGCGCGGCATCCGGCAGGATCAGCGGATCACCGCTGTGCAGCGCAGCGAAGACGCAGGTAAGGCCCAGGTCGGCGGCCACCGTGGCCAGGGTCGCCCAACGGCTGCCGGCGCTGGCCTGCAAACGCTGGCTGACGGCGGCGGCGTAGTGCGCCAGGTTGGCATGGCTAACCAGCACACCCTTGGGCTGGCCGGTGGAGCCCGAAGTGTAGATCAGATAGGCGGCCTGCTCGGGCTGGCTGAGGCTGGCCACCGGCTGCTGCGGGGCGGGCGCGGCAAGATCGGCGGCGCTCAGTTGCAGGCGTGCGACCGCACTGTTCAGCGCCGGCGCCTCGGCCAGGCTCAGCAGCAGGCTCGCCGCGCTGCTCTCCAGCAGTTGCTGCAAGCGCTGCGCGGGCTGCGCCGGGTCGAGAAACAGGCAGATGGCGCCACGTTGCCAGCAAGCCAGCATGGCCAGCACCTGCTCGGCGCTGCGCGGCATGCACAGGGCCACCACCTGGCCGGGTTCGACACCCTGCTCGGCCAGGCGCAGCGCCAGTGCCTGCACGGCATTGCCCAGCTCGTCATAGGCCAGCGACTGGCGGGCATCGCACAGGGCGGGCGCCTGCGGCGTGCGTGCGGCCCACTGCTGCACCTGGCGATCCAGCGGCTCGACAGCGGCGTCCAGCGCCGGGCCCTGCAGCTCGCTACGCGGCGAAGCCAGACGCAGCGCTGACAGACGCTGTGCGGGATTGCCTGATGCGTCCTGCAGGATGGCCTGCAGATCGTCGAGCAGTTGCTCGATGGTAGCCGCCTCGAACAGCTCGTCGCTGTATTCCAGCTCGCAGCGCAGGCGCTGGTCGGCGCAACGCAGCAGGCGCAGGGTGAGGTCGAAACGGGCATGGCGCTGCGGCGGGTCGAGCACCTCGACGCTGACGCCCGGCAGGCTCAGGGTGCGGCTTTCCGGCAACTCGACCTGGACGAACATGGCCTTGAACAACGGGCTGGAACGCGGTCGATCGAGGGCTTCGAGCACCTTCTCGAAAGGCAGGGTCTGCTGGTCGAACGCCGCAGCCACGCTGTCACGGGTGCGCAGCAAGGCGCTGCGAAAGTCAGGGTCATCCTCCAGGCGCTGGCGAATCACCAAAGTATTGAGCAGCGGGCCGATCAGCGGCGCCAGTTCAGGTCGATCACGTTGCGCCACCGAAGTGCCCAGGCACAGATCACGCTCGCCGCTGTAGCGCGCCAGCAGGCAGGCGAAGGCGGTCAGGCCGAAGATATACAGAGTCACGCTCTGCTCACGAATCGCCTTATCGACCTGCGCCGACAAGGCAGCCGGCAGCTCGCGCACCCGCACTGCACCGCTGTGACGGCGCTGGTTGGCGGGCGGCTGCGGGTGGTCGTAGGGCAGAGCCAAAGGGCCAGGCGCATCGGCCAACTGGTTGCGCCAGTAATCGAGCTGCTGGCGGCAGACATCGCTGGCCAGCCATTCGTGCTCCCAGGCCGCGTAATCGGCGTACTGGATATCGAGCGGCGGCAACTGGGGCGGCTCGCCCAGGCTCAGGGCACGGTAGCCCTCGGCCAGTTCGCGGGTCAGTTGCTGGGCCGACCAGGCGTCGTAGGCAACGTGGTGGATGGTGAAGAACAGCCAGGTGCTGCCCTGCTCGGCATCGCTGAACGCGCGCCAGCGCCAGGGCACCTCGCGGCTCAGGTCGAAGGGTTCGGCCAGTTGCCGGGCGTACTCGTCGGCGCACCATTGCTGCGGGTCGGCGACGGCTTCTGGCGGCAACGGCTCGACCGCCGGCAGGCCCGCCGTCCAGGGCTCGCAGTGCGCCTGCAAGCGGCCCTCGGCATCGGCCAGGTAGCGGGTACGCAGGATGGCGTGGCGCTCCACCAGTTGCTGCATGGCCTGCTGCAGGCAGGCCAGATCCAGGCGGCCATCGAAACGCAGTACCGAGCAGAGGTTGTACAGCGCACGGCTGCTCAAGGCCTCGGCCGAGAGAAAACGCAGTTGCGCATGGGCCAGCGGCAGCGCTGCACCTTCCCCGCCAGCGGCCGGGACAATGGGCAGGCGCCAGCTATCGATGCCCTTCTCGGCCAGGCGCTGGCGGAACAGCTGCTTCTTGTCCGCCGGCAGCGAGGCCAGGCGCTGGGCGATCTCGACGAAGGCCTGTTGGTTGGTCGCATTCATCTTCAGTCTTCCATCTCTGCCAGCAAACGCTGCATCTCATCCAGTGCCTGGTCGGTCGAAGGCCGCTGCGGGTTTTCGATCTGCTCGGCCAGGCCGGCAATGGTTGGGTTATGGAACAGGCTGCGCAGCTCGACCTTGACGCCGAAGCGGCTCTCCACGCGAGTCATCAGGCGCATCGCCAGTAGCGAATGGCCACCCAGCTCGAAGAAGCTGGTGAGCACGCCGACCTGCGGCAGGTCGAGCAGCTCCTGCCACAACTCGGCCAGCTCGCGCTCCAGCTCCGTGCGTGGCGCCACGCCTTGCTCGGCCTGCGCTTGCGGCGCCGGCAGGGCCTTGCGGTCGATCTTGCCGTTGGCATTGAGGGCGAAGCGCGGTAGCTGGATGAAACCGGTCGGCACCATATAGGCCGGCAGCAGGCTTTCCAGATGACGGCGCAGCGCCGTCTCGTCCACCGGGCTCGCGGCCTGCAGCCAGGCGAACAGGCTGTGGCTGCGAGCATCGAGCATGACCACTGCCTCTTCCACGCCGGGGTAACGGCGCAACAGCGATTCGATCTCCCCCGGCTCGATGCGGAAACCGCGCACCTTGACCTGGAAGTCGGCGCGGCCGACATAGGCCAGACGCCCATCGCTACGGCGGCGCACCAGATCGCCAGTGCGGTACATGCGGCTGCCAGGCTCGCTGGCGAACGGATCGGGCAGGTACGCCGCTGCGGTAATAGTCGGCGCCCTCTGGTAGCCACGGGTCACCCCGCTGCCGGCGATATACAGCTCGCCGGTGCTGCCCAGCGGCACCGGGCGCAAGCAGTCGTCGAGCACGTAGCAACGGGTGTTGAGCAGCGGCATGCCGATATCGGCGACGCCGGCCGGCACCTCGCGCAGCACCTGGGTGGTCGACCAGACGGTGGTTTCCGTCGGGCCATAGGCGTTGATCAGTTGCACACCCTTGGCCTGCAGCACCTTGACCAGCTCGGCCGGCACCGCTTCACCGCCGATCAGGCCGCGCAGGGCCAGCCAGTCGTCACGCCCGGTTTCCAGGAGTATCTGCCAGCCGGACGGGGTGGCCTGGAACACCGTAGCGCGGCGCAGCAGCTCGAACAGGCGGTGACCGTCGACCACCTGCTCGCGGCGCGCCAGGAGGATGGCCGCGCCCTTGAGCAGCGGCAGGAACAGCTCCGGCTTGCACATATCGAAGGCGTAGGTGGTGCTGGCCAGCCAGACATCCTCGGCGCTCAGCGGCAAGTGGCGGTCGAGGCCGGCGAGCAGGTTGCTCAGGTTGCCACGGGTGACCTGCACGCCCTTGGGCGTGCCGGTGGAGCCCGAGGTGTAGATCACGTAGGCGCGCTGCTGCGGCGCCACCGGCAAGGCCAGGTCATGCGCCGGCTGCTGCTCCAGCGGCAGGCACTCGACAAGCGTACTGTCGACAGCGACGAGCACCTCGGCGCAGGCCTGCTCGCTGAGCACCAGGGCCGGCCGCGCATGCTCGATGATAAAGCGCAGGCGTTCGCCCGGTTGCTGCGGATCCAGCGGCAGGTAGGCCGCGCCCGCCTTGTGGATCGCCAGGATGCTGGGCAGCAGCCAGGGGCCACGGCTCAGGCACAGTGCGACCAGATCGTCGCAACCGACACCCTGGGCGCGCAGCCAATAGGCCAGGCGGTTGCTCAGGACATTGAGCTGGGCATAACTGTAGCGCTGCTCCTGGCAATCCACCGCCAGTGCATCCGGGGTGCGCTGGGCCTGGCGCTCGAAGCGGGCGATCAGATCCTCGGTTTCGCTCAGCGCGTGCGCCGGCAGGTTCCACGGGCGGCGGGTCAGGGCGTGATCGGCATTGGCCAGATCGATGTCCCATAGCCGCGCGTCGGGGCGTTGCAGCATGCCAGCGAGCAGATGCAGGTATTCATCGGCATAACGCTGCATGGTGCTGGCGACGAACAGCTCGGTGTTGTACTCCAGCACGCAATGCCAGGCGCTGCCGTGCTGCTCGATATGCAGGCCGATGTCCACCAGGGCGCTGTCGCTCTCGACATCCAGGCGCTGCGCTGGCAGGCCGGCGAAGCCCTGGCCGACCGCCGCCACGTCGTCGCGCTGGATCAGGTTGAACAGCGCCTGGAACAGCGGCGTATGGCTGAGATCGCGACGTACCTGCAAGGCCTCCACCAGGCGCTCGAAGGGCACGTCACCGTGCTGCTGGGCGCTCAGATGGGTAGCCTGCAGCGTCTGCCAGAACGACGCCACCGATTGCAGTGGATCGATCTGGCTGCGCAGCACCTGGGTGCTGGCGAAGTAACCGATAAGGTTGTCGGTGTACGCCTGCTGACGCTGCGCCACCGGCATGCCGATCCACAGCTCACGCTGCCCGGAATGCCTGGCCAGCAGCACCTTCCACGCCGCCAGCAGCGGCGCGAAGGCAGTCAGGCCATGGCGCTGCGCGGTGCTGCGCAGGCGCTCGACCAACTCGACCGGCAGCTCGAAGCGCAGGCGCCGGCCGTGGTAGCCCTGCTCGGCAGGGCGCGGCAGGTCGGTGGGTAAATCCAGCACCGGCGGCTCGCCGGCCAGGGCCTGCCGCCAGTAGTCCAGTTGCGCGTCGATGCGCGCCTGCCCGGCCGCGCTCTGCCAATTGGCGGCGACATCGCTGAATTGCAGTGGCAGCGGTGCCAGCGCCGCCTGGGCTCCGTTCAGTTCGGCCTGGTAAAGGCGTTGCAGCTCGTCGAAGAAGATCTCCAGCGAACGGGCGTCGGCGATGATGTGGTGCAAGGTGGCCTGCAGCACGCTCTGCCCTTCGCCCTGGTACAGGCGCACGCGCCACAGCGGCATGGCGCTCAGGTCGAAGGCGCGCTGCGCTTCCTCGCTCAGGGTGCGGGCGAAGGCCGGCGACTGCACATCCTGCTGCAAGGCTTCTACGCTGAGCAGCGGGCCGTGCCATGGCACGACCTGCTGCTGCGCGCCGGCATCCGTCTCGCTGAACACAGTGCGCAGGCTGTGCTGACGCTGCGCCAGTTGCGCCAGGGCGCGTTCCAGTACCTCGGTTTGCAGGTTCCCGTGCAGGTGCATGGCCAGGGACAGGTGGTAGGCCTGGGTGTCGCCCTGCAAGCGGTCGAGGAACCACAGCCGCTGCTGGGTGAAATGCAGCGGCGCCGGCGCCTCGCCGAATGGCTGCAGGATGCTTTCGTCTGCACCCTCGGCAGTGACCAGGCTGGCCGCCAGTGCGCCCAGGGTCGGGCACTCGAAGACGCTGCGCAGCGGCAGTTGCCGCCCGTGGCGTTCGGCGATACGTGCCACCAGCCGTGCCGCCAGCAGCGAATGGCCGCCGAGGGCGAAGAAGTTGTCGCCGGCGCCCACCGCGTTGCAACCGAGTAGCTCACACCAGAGCTCGGCCAGTTGCACCTCCCAGGGCTGGCTCAGCTCGCCGTCGCGCTGGCCCTCATGTTGCGCGGGGGCCGGCAGCGCTTTGCGCTCCACCTTGCCACTGGGGCTCAGCGGCAGCGTGTCGAGGCGCACGAACTGGCTCGGCAGCATGTAATCCGGCAGGTGCTGCGCCAGTTGCGCGCGCAACGTGGCATCAGTCAGCTCTTCTGCCGCCTGGGTGACCGAGTAGTAGGCCACCAGGCGCGCGCTGTCGCCGCTGCCGAGCAGCACCACAGCGGCCTCACGCACCCCGGCGACGCGCGCCAGCAAGGCTTCGATTTCGCCCAGTTCGATACGGAAACCGCGCAGCTTGACCTGGAAGTCCAGGCGCCCCTGGTAGTCCAGACTGCCATTGGCATTGCGCCGCACGCGGTCGCCAGTGCGGTACATGCGCGCGCCCGGCACGAAGGGGTCTGGCAGAAAGCTGGCCGCGCTCAGCGCAGGCGCGGCGAAGTAGCCACGGCCCAGGTTGGCGCCGGCCAGGTACAGCTCGCCGGAAACGCCCGGTGCCACGGGTTGCAGGTCAGCATCCAGCACATAGGCGGCGGTATTCACCACGGGCCGGCCGATTGGCACCTCCACCCCGTCGCTGTCGCCCTGGCGCGGCTCGAAGGTGCTGTAGACGCTGGCCTCGGTCGGCCCGTAGCCATTGATCACCCGCGCGCCACGCTGCTCCATGGCCTCGGCCAGCGCGCTCGGCAGCGCCTCGCCGCCGGAAATGGCACGCACGCCCTGCCAACTGCGCTGGGTATGCGCCACCAGCATGCGCCAGGTGGCCGGCGTGGCCTGCATCACCGTCGGCTGCCCGGCCTCGATCAAGGCATCGAGGGCTTGCGGGTCGCGTGCCTGCTCACGGTCGGCGAGCAGGATGCTGGCCCCGCGAGCGAGCGGCAGCAGCAGCTCGACGATGGCGATATCGAAGGTTGCGGTGGTCAGTGCCAGCACCCTGTCCTGCGCCGTCAACGGCAGCACCTGCTGCACGCCGAGCATGAGGTTCATCAGGTTGCCACGGGCGATGGCCACGCCCTTGGGCTGGCCGGTGGAACCCGAGGTGTAGAGCACGTAGGCGAGCTGGGCGGGATGCACGCTCGGCGCACGGTAGGGCTCGCTGCTGCTCAGTGCATCGATATCCAGCAGTTCGACATCGCTACCCCACTCGGCCAGTTCCGCCAGGGCCTCGGCATTGCTCAGGCACAGCCGTGGCTGCGCGTGGGCGAGAATGTAACGGCCGCGCTCGGCTGGGGTGTCCTCGGCCAGCGGCACGTAGGCGGCGCCGGTCTTGAGAATGGCCAGCATGGCCATGGGCAGCCGTGCATCGCGCGGCAGGCGCAGGGCCACACGATCCTCGACGCCGACACCACGGGCCTGCAAGGCAGCGGCCAGGCGCTCGGCGGCCTGGTTCAGTTCGGCATAGCTCAGGCGCCGTTGGCCGGCCTGCACGGCGATGGCCTTGGGCTGCTCGGCGACCTGCCGGGCGAAAGCCTGCAGGATGTCCTCCTGGCCCTGCACAGGCTCGCCGTGCAAGCGGGCCAGCGCGCGCTGCTCGGGCTGCCAGGCGAGTTCACCGAGTACCTGCTGCGGCTGTTCGAGCACGGCATCGAGCAGCGCCAGGTATTGCTCGAGCATAGCGCGAGCGGTCTGCTCGCGGAACAGCTCGCTGCTGTATTGCAGGCTCAGAGCGATGCCGTGCTCGCTGTCGCGCACGTCCAGATGTAGGTCGCAAAGGGCGCTGTCCGGGCGATTGTCGAGGGGCTCGGCGATCAGCTCGGTCAGCTCGAAACGCTCCAGGGCATGGCCCGGGAAGTAGTTGAACATGGCCTGGAACAGCGGGTTGTAGCTGACCTGACGGGCCACGCCGAGCTGTTCGATCAGGTAGTCGAAGGGCAGATCCTGGTGCGACTGCACCGCCACCGACAGCGCCTGCAAGGCGCTCATGTGCTGCAACAGGCTGGCTGCGCCGGAGAGCTTCTGGCGATACACCAGGGTGTTGACGAAGCAGCCCACCAGCGGCTGCAACGCCGCGTGATGGCGGTTGGCGGCCGGCACCCCGACGAGGATGTCGTGCTCGCCGCTGCGGCTGCGCAGCAGCAACTGGAAGGCGCAGAGCATGGGGATGAAGTTGCTCCAGCCGTGGCTCGCGCTGAATGCCCGCAGGCGCGCCACCAGGGCATCCGGCAGGCGCTGCTCGACGCGCCCGCCAGCCTGGCTGGCATGGGCCGGACGGGGGAAGTCCGCCGCCAGTTCGAGCACCGGCAGTTCGCCGGACAACTGCTCGCGCCAGTAGGCCAGCTCGCTCTGGCAGGCGGCGCTGTCCATCCACTGGCGTTGCCACAAGGCATAGTCGGCGTACTGCATCGGCGTCTCGGCCACCACCGGTTCACGCCCCTGACGCAGCGCGCGGTAATGGGCGCAGAGGCCGTCGATGATCAGTTGCAGCGACCAGCCATCGGCGACGATATGGTGGCAATTGAGCGCCAACACGTGGGCCTGTGGGCCCAGACGGTACAGGCAGGCGCGCAGCAGCGGCGCGCTGTCCAGGGCGAACGGGGTCATCGCGTCCTGGCGCAGCAGCTCGTGCAACTGCGCCTCGCTGGCCACCTCGATCAACGGCAAGGCCAGCTCGGCCCTGGCGAGGATGACCTGCACCGGCTCACCACCGTCGCTGACGAAACGGGTACGCAGGACTTCGTGCTGGTCGACCAGGGCCTGTAGCGCTGCCTGCAGGTCAGCGACATGCAGGTCGCCGCTCAGGCGCACCGCGCCGGCCAGGTTGTAGGCCGGGCTGTCGGGCTGCAGTTGCTGCAGGAACCACAGGCGCTGCTGAGCGAACGACAGCGGTAGGGTCTGCGGACGCGGCAGGCGCTTCGGCGTGTTGCTCTCGCCAGCCTCCTGCTGCTCCAGCCACTCGGCCATGGCGGCGATGGTCGGGCGCTCGAAGACCACGCGCAGGGGCAGCTCCTTGCCGCTGAGCTTACCGATCTGGCCGATCAGTTGCGTGGCCAGCAGCGAATGCCCGCCCAGCTCGAAGAAGTGATCCTGAATGCCGACCCGCGCAAGTCCCAATACGGACTGCCAGGCCTCGACCAGTTGCCCCTCCAGCTCGCTGCGCGGCGCCACGTAGCGCGCCTCGCTCTGCGCGGCGAAGTCGGGTGCCGGCAGCGCCTTGCGGTCGATCTTGCCGTTGGCGTTGAGCGGCATGCGTTCGAGCAGCATGAAGGCGCTGGGCAGCATGTAGGGTGGCAGGTTGGCGGTGACGAACTCGCGCAGCGCCTCGATGGAAGGCTGCGGCTCGGCCACCAAATAGGCCACCAGCACCTTGGCGCGCTGCTGGTCGTCACGGGCCAGCAGCACCGCTTCACGCACGCCGGGGTAACGGGTCAGACAGGCTTCGATCTCGTCCAGCTCGATACGGTGGCCGCGAATCTTCACCTGGTGGTCGGTACGCCCGACGTACTCCAGTTCGCCATTGACCAGAAAGCGCGCCAGGTCGCCGGTGCGATACAGGCGGCTGCCGTCGTTGGCCATGGGGTCAGGCAGAAACACCGCCGCCGTGCGCGCCGGGTCGGCCATATAGCCACGGCCAACGCCGACGCCGGCGACGAAGATTTCCCCCACCGCACCGCGCGGCACCGGTTGCAGTTCGGCATCCAGCAGGTACAGGCGGTTGTTCAGGGTGGCGCGGCCAATCGGCACGCTGCTGCGTGATTCCGGCAGGCGCTCGATAAGCGGATGGAAGGCCACGTCGTCGGAACATTCGGCCGGGCCGTAGGCATTCATCAGCGGGATGCCCGAGTAACGCTCGAACCAGCGCCGCGCCAGCGCTGGTGGCAGCGCCTCGCCAGTGGCCAGTACCCAGCGCAGCGCGGTGCGCTCCAGGCCGGCATCGAGCAGGCTCTGCATCAGCGACGGCACCGCTTCGAGAATGCTCACACCATGCCGGGCGATTGCCTCAGCCAGGGCCTCGGGGTTCTGCATCACGCAGTCGCCAAGAATCACCGTGCGTGCCCCCAGTACCAGGCCGGCGAGGGTCTGCCAGACGGAGATATCGAAGCACTGCGGCGCGCTCTGGGCGATCACGTCATCTTCATTCAGGCCCAGGCCCGGCAACTTGCCGAGGATGTTGTTGAGCATGCCGGCATGGGCCACCATGGCGCCCTTGGGCGTGCCGGTGGAGCCCGAGGTGAAGATGCAGTAGGCCAGCGACAGGCCATGCACGGGAATGTTCAGGTCGGCATCGCTGTAGCCACTCAGGGCCGCTGGCTCGTAGCGGATCGCCGCCGGTGGCTGGGCCATCTGCTGCAGCGCCTGCTGGGCCAGCTCGCTCTGTTCGGCGCCATGGATCAACAGCGGCGAACGGCTCTGGGTGAGCACCTGGGCCAGGCGCTGCGGCGGGTTGCGCGGGTCCAGCGGCAGCCAGCCGGCGCCGGCCTTGAGCGTGGCGAGGATCATCACCACCAGGTCGAGGCCGCGCTCGTCGAGCAGCGCCAGCAGGTCGCCGTCCTGCACGCCATTGGCACGCAGATGACGGGCCAGGCGGTTGGCTGCCCGGTTCAGTTGATCGAAGCTCAGGCTGCGCTCGCCATGCACCACGGCAATGCGCTCGGGGGTGCGGCGCACCTGCTGTTGCACACGCTCGATGTAGAGCAGCTGCAACTGCGCTTCGTCCGCCGCCAGGCCACCTGCGGCCCAGGCATGCTGCTGGGCGATCTCCGCCGCATCGAGCATGGCCAGACGCTGCAACGGCATCTCGGTATCGCGCGCCAGGGCGTCGCCCATATTCAGCAGCAGCGTGCGGAAGTGGCGCAGCATCTGCTCGACTTCCTCGCGCAGGAACCAGTCGGTCTGGTAGGTCAACTGCAGGTGCAGGCGCTCGCCGGGCACGATCACCACGGTGATCGGGTAGTTGGTGTGGGTGCGGTTGGCCATGTCGCTGATCAGGTAGTCCAGCTGGCCCTGACGCAGGCTGGCGGAGATCGGCGCGTTCTCGAAGACGAACAGGCTCTGGAACAGATCCTGGCGCGGCACCTCGCTCCAGCCCTGAATCTGCGCCAGCGACACGCTTTCGTGCTCGCGCAGGCTGAGGTTCTCCGCCTGCAGGGCCTTGAGCCAGGCACCGAGCGACTGCTGCGGCTGCCAGTTCCAGCGCAGCGGCAGGCTGTTGATGAACAGCCCAACGATGCTCTCCATGCCCTGCATGTGCACCGGGCGCCCGGCCACGGTGACGCCGAACAGCAGATCGCGATTGCCGCTGTAGCGCCCCAGCAGCAAGGCCCAGGCACCCTGCACCAGGGTGTTGAGAGTGATGCCCAGGCGGCTGGCGGCCTGCTGCAGGCCCTGGGTCTGCTCCGGGCTCAGGTGTTCGACGCAATCCTCCACCGGCTCCGGCGCATCGAGCACGCGGCCGGCATGGCCGAAACCGAAAGTGGTGGGCGTATCGAAACCGGCCAGGCGCTGCTGCCAGAAGGCCTGATGATCCTCGGGCTTCTGCTGTTCCAGCCAGCGGATGAAATCGCGGTACGGGCGTGGCTTGGGCAGCTCCAGGCGCCGCCCTTCACGCGCGGCGCGGTAGCCGTCGAGGAAGTCCATCATGATGATGGAGAAGCACCAGGCATCCATGAGGATGTGGTGATAGCTGCGCACGAACTGGTAGGTATCCGGCGCCAGCTTGAACAGGCGCACGCGCATCAGCGGCGCCTGGGTGAAATCCAGCCCCTCGCGGCGCTCCTCGGCCAGCAGATGCTCCAGGCGCGCCTGCTGCTCGGCCTCGTCGATATCCGACCAGTCCTCGTAGGTGATCGGCAATTCGACCTGCTTGTGCACCACCTGCATCGGCCGCTTCTGCTGCTTCCAGACGAAGGAGGTGCGCAGCAGCTCATGGCGCTCCACCACCTGTGCCCAGGCCTGGCGGAAGGCGTCCAGGTCGAGCTGCGGCAGTACCATCACGTGGCGGTACTGCAGCAGGTACATGCCCTTGCCCGGATGCATCAGGCTGTGGAACAGCAGCCCCTGCTGCATGGGCGCCAGTGGGTAGATGGCCTCGATATTGCGGGAAAGTGCCTTGACCTTGTCGTTCATGCCGAGGGTCTCCTTGCCGTGAGCTGGGGATGTGGGGGCGCCAGGTGTGGTCATTGCAGTTGCTCGAGCAGGCCGAGGAATTCGTCGTCGGAAAGCCCCGAGTCGGCGAAGTCGGCAGCGGTGGCGCGGCCGGCTTCGGGATCCAGGCAGTGTTCGAGCAGGGCTTCGATGCGCTGCTGGAACTGCTGCGCCAGCGCGCCGATCAGAGCCTGGTCATGTACCTGCGGGGCGTAGCGCCATTCGATGTGCAACTGGCCCTGGTCGACCAGTGCGGTGACATCGAGCAAGTGGGTGCGGCGGGTATCGGAGGCACGCATGGCCGGGCACAGCGGCTGCGCCAGGCGCCACAGGCGCGAACCGCCCAGCCACTGGTCGACCCGCCCCAGATAGTTGAAGGTGAGCAGCGAAGCGGCGCCGAGCCCGTGCCGGGGATCGAGGCGCAGCAGGCCGTAGCCGATGCCCTGCTCCGGTATGCGGCGCAGTGCTTCCTTGGCAGCGATGATGGCCTCCTCCGGTTGCTCGGCGGCAGGCACGGCCAAGGGGTAGCGACTGGTGTGCCAACCCACCGAGCGCGACAGATCCGGGCCCTGCTCCCAGCCACTGCGACCGTGGCTTTCCATCTCCAGGGTGACCTGCTCGCGCCCCAGCCATTGGCCGATCACGCCAGCCAGCGCCGCGACCAGCAGATCCTGCACCTGGGTGCCGTAGGCCCCATGGCAGTCGCCCAACAACCATTCGGTTTTCTCGACGGACAGCCTGGTTTCCAGTGTGCGGCTTTCGCCATACAGGCTGACGTCACGGGCGACCTCGCCCTCCTCGGCCAACTGCGCCTGCCAGTAGTCGCGCTGGGCCAGCACTTCGGGAGCCTGACGATGGCGCTGCAAGGCCGCGCTCCAGCCATGGAAACTGGTGGAAACCGCCGGCAGCGCGGCTTGCGGGTCGAGGTACAAACCTTCCAGCTCTTCCAGCAGCACCTGCCAGGACACCGCATCGACCAGCAGGTGGTGCGCCGTGCACAGCAGATGCCCGCTGCCGGTGAAGTACACCCAGCGGATCAACGGCGCGCGATCCAGTTGCCAGCCTTGCTGCCATTGCTGCAGCAGCGCGTCATCCAGTGGCTGTTCGACCACCTGCAGCAGCTTGCCGGCCATGTCCGCCGACAGCGGTTGATAGCGTTGCTGCCAGCCCTGCGCGCTCTGCTCGAAAACCAGCCGCAGGCTGCTGTGACGCTGCAGCAAGGTGGCCAGCGCCGTGGCCAGACGCGCCGGCTCCAGCGGCTGCTGAACGGCCAGCAGCAGGGACTGGTTCCAGTACTGCGGGGTGGTCTGCTGCTGATCGAAGAACCAGGCCTGGATCGGCGTCAGAGCGAAAGCGGCGCTTGGCTCGGCGTTATCGACCTTGGCCGGCTCGTCCACACTGGCGAGATCCACGGCCTGCTCGGCCCAGCCGCTGACCGAAGGGAACTCGAAGATCTGCTTGGGCTTGAGCTGCAGGCCCTGCTGCTTGGCGCGGGCGATGATCTGCAGGCTGAGGATCGAGTCGCCACCGACCGCGAAGAAGTTGTCGTCGGCTTGCAGGTCGGGCTTTTCCAGAATCTCCCGGGCAATCGCCAGCAGGCGCTCGCCCCTGGCCCGCTGCGGCGTCTGCGCCACTCGCGCCAGCGCCCGCACGCTGGGCTCGGCGAACAGTTGCTTGGGCGTGAGGGTGATCTGCTGCTGGCGCGCGCGGGCGATGATCTGCAGGCCGAGAATCGAGTCGCCACCCTGGGCGAAGAAGTTGTCATCCGCGCCGATATCCGGGTTGCCCAGCAGCTCGCGCCAGATATCCAGCAGGGTGCTTTCCACGGCATTCAACGGCTGCTCGGCACGCGCCTCGACACTGCGCGGCGCTTGCTCGGCCAGGTTCAGCAATGCCTGACGGTCGACCTTGCCGTTGGCCAGCAGCGGCATGGCCTCCAGGCAATGCCACTGCGCCGGCTGCATATAGTCCGGCAGGCGTGCCTGCAACGCGGCCTGGATATCCGCCAGGTCGCCATCGGCAGCGACCAGGAAGGCCACCAGGCGATTACCGGTCAACGGCGTCGGTGCGTTGAGCACACGCACGTCCGCAACCTGCGGCAGCGCGCGCAATTGCGCCGCCACTTCCGAAGGCTCGACGCGGTAACCGCGAATCTTCACCTGCTCGTCCAGGCGCCCGAGGAACAGTACCCGCCCCAGATGATCGAGGCGCACCCGGTCGCCCGTGCGATAGCCGAGTTCGCCGAAGCGCGCCTGATCGGCCTCGCTGGCACTCAGATAGCCACGCGCTACGGTGGCGCCTTCGATATACAGCTCACCGCTGACGCCAGCCGGCAGCAGCGCGCCATCCGGCCCACGCACGCTGATGCGCACGTTGCCCAGGGGCCGACCGAGCGGCGCGTCACCCTCGCCTTCGACCTCGTGGGTCAGCACGCCCACCGTGGTTTCGCTGGGCCCGTAGTGGTTGACGATGCGCAGATGCGGGCTCAGGGCACGTACCCGCGCCAGCAGCTCGGCACCCAGCGCCTCACCGCCGAGCACCAGGCACTGGCGCGGTAACAGGCGCTGTGGTTCGCTGGCCACCAGCAGGGCATTGAGGTGCGAGGGCACGATCTTCAGCATGTCCACGGGTTGCTGGCCGAGCAACGCCGCCAGTTCCTCGGCATCGAAGGCCAGCGCCTCGTCCAGCAGGCGCAAGCGCCGGCCGCTGAGCAACGCGCCGAACAAGGCGGTGTGGCCCAGGTCCGTGGCGCAACTGGCCAGGCTCGTCAGGCTGGCGTCACCGCTCAGTTGCAGGCGCGCCAGGCAGGCGCTGACGTAGTGGATGAGGTTGCCCTGGGTCACCTCCACGCCCTTGGGTCGCCCGCTGGAGCCCGAGGTGTAGACCACGTAGGCCGGCAAGTCCGCCGGCACGCTGGTGCGCAGCGGCGCATCGCTGAACGCTGCCTCGCCCGGCACGGTCAGCCACTGCACCTGCTCTGGCAACCAGTCTGGCCGCTCGCCCTCGCCCACGCAGACCCTGGGCGTGGCATCCAGGCAGATGTCCTGCAGACGCGACTCGGGCCACTGCGGGTCGAGGGCCAGATAGGTGGCGCCGCACTGCCAGGCGGCGAGCATATGCATCACCAGTTCACGACTGCGCGGCAGGCACAGAGAAACGCGATCGCCCAGGGCGTTCAGCGAGCCTTGCAGGCGCTCGCCACGGGCGACCACGGCGCTGGCCAGCTCGGCATAAGTCAGTTGGCCCTGCTGATCCTCCAGGGCGATGGCCTGTGGTTTTGCCTGGCAGTGTTTGGCAAAGGCCTGCCAAGCGCCCTCCTCCGGCACCGGCAGAACCTCGCCAGACAATTGCGAACGCTGCTCCAATGGCTGCCAGTCCAGTTCGGCGAAGGGCACATGCGGCTGCTCCATGGCCGCCATGACCAGGGCCAGGAACTGCGCCTGGAAGCGTTCGACGCTCTCGCGCCGATACAGCGCCTTGCTGTAGCGCCAACGGCCGATGAACTCGGGCAGATCATCGATGATCACCAGGTTCAGCTCATGGGCCGCGCCACGCTGCTCGCCGATCATGCGCTCGATATAGCGCTCGAATGGCACGTCACGCTCCTTGTTCAGCGTGAACATGTGCTGGAACACCGGCGCCCTGCCCATCTGCCGTGGCAGATCCAGATGTTTGGCCAGGCGCGCGAAGGGATAGTGGCGGTGGCGCAAGGTCTGCCGCATAGTGCCTGCCACCTGCCTGGCCCAATCAGCGCTGGACAGGTCGCGCCGCACGCGGCAGCGCACCGGCAAGGGGTTGACCAGATAACCCGGCAGCTCGGCCTGCTCGCGCTTCAGGCGCCAGCCACTGGGGGTGCCGAGGATGAAATCATCCTGCCCGGAGAGCAGGCCGAGAAACTGCTGGAACAACGAGAACCAATAGACATAGGGCGTCACGCCCAGGCTTTTGGCCACCGCACGCAGCCGCTCGCTGTTGGCCGCGCCGAAGTGAAACGACAGCTCGCCACCCTCGAAGCCCTGGGTGCTGCCATGGGCGAAGTCGGTGGGCAGTTCCAGGGTCGGTGCATCGGCCAGTTGCGCCTGCCACCAGGCCAGCTCTTCGGCTTCGATCACTTCACTGCGCAGGTAGAGGGCACTGCACCAGTTGCGGTAGGCCTGGGGATCGACCTCGGCCAACTCCTGGCCATCGACCAGGGCGAACAGCTCGCTGAACAGCACGTCGAAGGTGGTCAGGTCGGAGGCGATATGGTGAATGCCCAGCAGCACTGTGTGCTCGGTACGGTCGCCCAGTTCGTTGCTCAACAGGACGAGCCGGCTGACCTCGCCGGCTGCGAGATCGAAAGGTGTGTCAGCCAGCTCGATCACGCGCTGCTGCACGCTGGCCGCATCCGCGCACTGCCAGGTTTCGCACTGCAGCGAAGTCGGCTGGGGACGGCTGTCCCACTGCAGCAACTCGCCATCGCGCTCGACATAGGCACTGCAGAGGTGCGGATAACGCCGCTGTACCGTCTGCCAGGCCCGCTCCAACCGCTGTGGCAGATCCGCCCAGAGATACTGCGGCCTGACCCGCCCGGCCAGGGCGATGTTGTATGCGCAACTGCCTGGCTCCATGCGCTGCAGGAACCACAGGGCCTGCTCGTTATCACTGAGCGGACGCGCCTCGAAGTAATCCGGGTGGCACTGCAGCCAGGGCAGAATCTCGGCAGTGCGCGCCTGCAGTTCCTGCTCCAGCTCGGCGCTCAGGGCCTCCGGCAAGGCAGCGGAAATCATCAGGCGGCCTTCGCTGGCGGACAGGCGAATACCGCGCAGCCAGCAATCACGCATCAGGCGATCGAGCATGTGTCGTCCTTCATCTTGCAGAGTCGAGTTCTGCCGCCTTCGCGGCGGCATCGGAAATGAGCGGGTTATCAGCCCGCCGGCGCAGGCTCGGCCATGGCCACCACCACCTTGCGCGCCCCCTGGAAGGTGGAGCGCCCATGGGCGACCAGCATGTTGTCGAGCATCAGCGCATCGCCCGCCTGCCAGGGGAAAATGATCTGGGTGCGCTGCAGTACATCGCGCAAATGCTCCAGCGCCTCCAGTTCGATGGCCGAGCCATCGCCGTAGAAAACGTTACGCGGCACGCCCTCCTCGCCGACGATGGACACCAGCGTCTCGCATAGCGCCGCCGGCAGGTTGGAGATGTGGAACAGGTGCGCCTGGTTGAACCAGACCCACTCGCCGGTGACCGGGTGCTGCGCCACAGCCTGGCAGACCTGGCGCGTGCGCAGCTCGCCGTCATCCTTCCACTCGAAGTCGATATGACTGAGGCGGCAGAAGCGCTCGACCTCATTGCGATCCTCGGTGCTGAACGCCTGCTGCCAGGTGAGATCCAGGCCATTGCCGTAATTGCGCACGTACATCAGACGCTTCTCGGCAAAACGCTGGCGAATGGCGGGATCGATGCGCTGGTAGACCAGGCGACTGTCGGCGATGGGGGTTTCGCCGCCGACCGGCGCGGCCTGGATGCAGTGGAACCAGATCTTCATCGGCCAGTTCAGCGAGTAGGACTGCTCGTTGTGCAGCGGAATGACCTGGTGGGCCGGATATTCGGTGGAGGTGTAGACGCGGCTGTTGAGCTTGGTGCGCGGCGTGGAGGCGTAGTCGTAGGTCAGCAGCTCGTGACCGAAACTACGGGCGAAATCCTCGAAATCGCCGGCATCACGGAAGGCGAAGTCGCGAAAGAGGATACCGCCGGTGGTGTGCAACTCGCGGTCGACGGTTGCCTTGATAAGTTCCGCATGATCGCGCCAGGAGTCGCCTGACACAGGGGCGCGCAAGACGAATGGCAGAGCCCCCTCGATATCTGCTTGAACCGGGGCGTGGTCTGCGCGGAAGAGCGAGTCGGTGAGCATCTGGATTCCTTGGCGCTACTGATGAGGCGCACCAAATTATCGCAAAACACACTCACTATCAAACAGGAATTAATATTATTTGATAATAAACCATGAATCGCTCACACCTTTGCGAAAAGCCCGAGATAGAAGGCTCCATGGCCATTATTTGGCCACCCTGCAACCTGCTGTCTACAGCCAGCCGCTCACTTCTCCTGCAGGTTGTAGGCACGCTCACCGATATGCGACAGCAGCAGGTAGGCCGAGCCGATCATGCCCTGCATGGTGTCGGCGAAACGGCTGCGATTGAAGTAGAGGAACTGGTGGTTCTTCACCGCGAACAGGTTCTGCCATTGCGGCGAACGACGGAATGCGGCGGTACTGGCTTCGGAGTCGAGCATTTCTTCGTAGGTATCGATGATGAAGTCACTGTCGAAATCACCAATGCGCTCCAGGCTGTAGGGTACGTTCTGCCGCGCCTCCTTGTAGGCCGCCACACGTCCGAGGCCGAAGTCGGCGATCACGTCATCCATGCCGGAACGACCGATCAGTTGGAAGCCATCCGGATAGACTTCCAGGGTGGTCACAGTGATGCGTCCCGGCTCCTTCACCCGTTTGGCGAACTCGCCGACGATCCACTGGTACTCCTTGAGCATCTCCTGATAGCGCTGCTGCTTGCCCACCAGATCCGCCAGCTCCTTGGCGTAGGTCTTGATATTCGCTTCACGCGCCGGCAGCAGCACCACCGGGGCGATCTTGCTGAGCCGCTCCTTGAGCTCCTCGTGATAGGACAGCCCGACGATCAGGTCCGGCTTGAGCGCCGCGATGGCCTCGAGATCGGGCGACTGGTGCGAGCCGACATAATGAATGCCGGAGACATCGAAGCGCTGCTCAGCGCCGCGGAACAACGCATCGGAGAACAGCTTCTTGCGGCCCGTGGAGCCACACGGCGTCACGCCCAGCTCGAGCAACTGCGTGGTCAGGCTGAGATCATGCAAGGACACCACGCAACGCGGCGCCACGGGCACCTCGACACGACCGAAACGGTTCTCGAACACGCGCGTCTCGGCGGCACCAGCCTGCACCGAGGCCAGGCCGAGCAGCACGCAGGCCATTGGCAAAAGGGCTTTGAGCTTCAGCATCATTTCCTCATGTACTTGTATGGCGACACGTCAGCGATTACGTTGCCGCGCCAGCAAAACCAATAGATAGGGGGCGCCAATGAGCGCCACCACCAGCCCGGCCGGCAACTGCAAAGGCGGTAGCAAAGCACGGCCCAGGGTGTCACCGAGCAAGACCAGGACGGCACCGAACAACGCCGACAGCGGCAGCAGCGCTCCGTGTCGTTCACCACAGAGTTGCCGCGCCAGATGCGGCGCCACCAGGCCGACGAAAGTCATCACGCCGATATTGGCCACCGTCGCCGCGGTCAGCATGACGCTGCACAGCAACAGCAGGAGCATCAGCCAGGTCAGGTTTAGGCCTCGGCTGAGCGCCACGCCCTCGCCCAGTTGCATGAGATTGAGCTGGCGATGGCAGAACAGCAGCGGCAGACCGGCAATCAGCAGCCAGAGCGCGAGACTCTGTACCTGCGGCCAACCACCGCGATGCAGGCTGCCACCGAGCCACATCAGCGCCGATTCGACGCGATCGATATTGCCGTAGGTGATCAGCAGATCGGCGACGGCACCGAGCATGGCCGTCAGGCCCACGCCCACCAGAATCAGGCGCAGTGGTGCAATGGCGCCACGCCAGGAAAGGCCGACGATGAACAGCGCCACCGCCAGGCCACCGAGCAGCGCCGCCAGCGGATAGAGTTGCAGCGGCAAGGCCGACGGCCACAGCACCAGGATCAGCAGCATGGTGACGCTGGCGCCCGCCTCCACCCCAACCAGGCCCGGCGCAGCCAGCGGATTGCGCGTCAGCGACTGCATCAGCACACCGGCCAGGGCCATCGCCGCACCACCGAGAATCGCCAGCAGGATGCGCGGCAGGCGCAACTCCCACAACACGTTGTCCTGTATGGCAGACAGATCGCCACTGAACAGGCTCTGCCAGAGCTGCGCCATGCCCAGTGAATAACTGCCTACCGTGGCGGCATACAGCGCCAGGCCGAGCAGCACCGCGATCAGCAGCAAAGCCGAGAGCAGGTCGATCGGCCGCCCGATCCAGGGCAACCCGGCAAGACGCCTGGGTGTCGTCAACCAGCGGCTCATTTCATCTTCCTCAATACCAGGACGACGAACACCGGGCCACCGATCAGGGCGGTGACGATGCCGGTGTTGAGCTCGTAGGGGCTGACCAGGGTACGCGCGACCACATCGGCCAGGATCAGCAGCAAGCCACCGAGTAGCGGCGCCGCCAGCAGCAGACGCCGCAGATCGTGCCCGAGCAGCAGCCGCGCAGCGTGCGGCACCACCAGGCCGACGAAGCCGATAGGCCCGGCCAGCGCCACCGCGCAGCCAGACAGCAACACCACCGCCACCAGGCTGAGCAGGCGCATGCGCAGCAGATTGACGCCCATGCTGGAGGCCACCTGTGCGCCCAGGCGATAGGCATTCAATGCCCGCACATTGATCAGGCATAGCAGCACACCTGCCGCCAGATAGGGCCAGAGCCAGGTCGGCAGGTTGCCACCGGTGATGCCGAGCGAGCCGGTCAGCCAACGGCGCAGGCTGTCGAGCCCCTGCTGATCGAGCAGCAGCAGGATCGCCGTGATGGCGCCGAACAGCGCGGCCATCATCGCCCCGGACAGCGTCAGGCGCACCGGATTGGGCGTTCGCCCGGCCAGCAGCATGACGCCGATGGCGGCCACCAGGGCGCCACTGAAGGCGAACAGCGGAATCATGCTCATGTCATTGCCAGGCAGCACCAGCAGCCCGATCACCACGAACAGGGCTGCCCCACTGTTGATCCCGAGAATGCCCGGATCAGCCAGGGGATTGTCCCCCACGGCCTGCATCACGGTGCCCGCCAGGCCCAGGCAGGCCCCCACCGCCATCGCTATCCACAGACGCGGCAGACGCGAGCCGCGGATGACGCTGTGGTCGGCATTGCTCGGGTCATAGGCGACCAGTGCATGCCAGACATCCACCCAGGGAATCGACTTGGCCCCCACCGCCAGATGCAGCATCGACGCCAGACCAATCGCCAGCAGGATCGACAGCCACAGCGGCCAGCCCCACGCCCGGTTCATGAACAGACCTTGGCTTCGACTGCACGTAGCCGAGCGGGCACCGCCGGTACGCACAGCAGATCGCCTGAATGCGGGTCGCTGATGATGTGCGCATCCAGGTCGAACACGGCCTTGAGATTGTCCGTCGTGAACACCTCGGCAGGCGCCCCCTGCGCATGTACCTTGCCCTGGCACAGCATCACCAGATTATCGGCGTAGCGCGCCGCCTGGTTCAGGTCGTGCAGCACCGCGACTATGGTGCGGCCCTGGTCACGCAGCACAGCCAGCAGTTCGAGCAGGGCGATCTGATGGGCGATATCGAGAAAGGTGGTGGGCTCGTCGAGCAGGATAATGGGCGTGTCCTGCGCCAGGGTCATGGCGATCCAGCAACGCTGGAGCTGCCCGCCGGAGAGGGTGGACAGGGTGCGATCGAGCAGCGTGGCGATATCGGCCAGTTCCACCGCTCGATCCACCGCCTGCTGATCCTGTTCGCTCCACTGCTGCCACCAGTTCTGCCAGGGGTAGCGCCCCTGCATGACCAGCTCGCGCACGGTGAGGCCTGCCGGCGAGGCGGTGCGCTGCGGCAGCAGGGCAACGCGCCTGGCCAACTCACGTCGTGAGAACTGCGCATGGGGCTTACCCTCGAGCAACACCTCACCACTGGCCGGGCGCTGCATGCGTGCCAGCACGTTGAGCAAGGTGGTCTTGCCGCAGCCATTGGCGCCAATCAGCGCGGTAAAGCAGCCCTCGGGAATCGTCAGGCTGATGTCATCCAGCACCTTCAGCTCGTCGAACTGCAGCCGAAGTCGCATCGCTTTCAACATGCACACACACTCAATTCGGATCGCATCGCCACCCGCCCAACG
Source organism: Pseudomonas sp. NCHU5216 (assembly GCF_052156495.1). Lineage (NCBI taxonomy): Bacteria > Pseudomonadati > Pseudomonadota > Gammaproteobacteria > Pseudomonadales > Pseudomonadaceae > Pseudomonas > Pseudomonas sp. NCHU5216. The sequence continues at coordinate 87,834 of NZ_JBQLIX010000009.1, forward strand.
CGCATGGCGTGCAGGCTCGGAGGCATACGGATTCACCAGGAAAAATCTTGCTCGGCTCCTTCGCGAACGTCGCGTTCTTCGAGCCAGCGTCCGAGCCATGAACATCCGCGCGTAGCTTGCAGCAATAGCGTGGTGATGACAATAAATTGTGAGCTAGTACAAATCTTTCTCATTTAGATGTACAGTCCACACCGCCAGAGCAATCTGCCACCTGCGCGACGGCATGCAGGATCACCAGAAAATCCTCAGCCTTGCACCGACACCTAACCAGACGACAACAGGACTCGTTCGCCATGCGCCATTTCATGCAGAACCGCCCGAAACAGGATGCTCGCCGTCCCGCCTTCAGTCTCTCCGCTCTGGCTCTGGCCATGGCCAGCATGAGCTCAGGCAACCTGGCCGCCGCAGAAGCTACTCTGGCAAACCCAGCTGATCCCGTGGAAATCGGCAGCATCAATGTCACCGGCCAAGTCGTGGAGCAACCCACCGAGCATGTGACGGGCTATGTTGCCAAGCGCAACATGAGTGCCACCAAGACCAACACACCGATCACCGAAACGCCGCAGTCGCTGTCGGTGGTGACCAGCGACGAGATCCGCGACCGCCAGTCGGAAACGCTGGCCCAGGCGCTGAGCTACACCCCAGGGTTCACTGCCAGTTCGACCGCTTTCAACCGCACTGCGGACCGCTTCCGCCTCCGCGGTTTCTCGGTCGAATCCGCCACCGGCGGCTCGCTGCGCGACGGCCTGCGCCTGCAGAACAACTCCTACGACGGCATTCAGGAACCTTATGGCCTGGAGCGCGTCGAGGTCATTCGCGGCGCGGCCTCGGTGCTCTACGGCCAGCTCTCGCCTGGCGGCATGGTCAATGGCGTCAGCAAGCGCCCGACCGAAACGCCCTTTCATGAGCTGAACCTGCAAGTGGGTTCCCACGACCGCAAGCAACTCTCTGCAGACTTCAGCGGCCCGCTGGCTGGCAGCGACACCCTGAGCTATCGCCTGACCCTGCTCAGCCGCAAAAGCGACACCCAGCAGGATCATATCAACGACGACAAGTTCTACATCGCCCCGGCGCTGACCTGGCGCCCCAACGAAGACACCTCGCTGACCCTACTGTCCTTCTACCAGAAGACCGATACGCGCTTCCCCGCACCCCTGCCCTATCAGATGGTGAAAGGCGTGGGCGATGGTGCTTTCAAGATTGGTCGCCATGATTTCATCGGCGAGCCGGACTATGACGACATGAACGGCGAGATGTCAGCGCTCGGCTACGAGTTCACGCACAGCTTCAACGAAAACATCACGCTCAATCACAAGCTGCGCTATTCCGAGTCCGACGTGAAGTGGAATTACCTGCAGATTCAACCGGCGCCCGCCGCCATCGACTTCTCCGCAAGCACCGGCACCCTGCTGCGTCGCTACAGTGATCGCCACGAACGTGCTCGAACCTGGGCCAGCGATACCAATATCGAATCGAAGTGGCAGCTTGGCAGCGTCGAGCACACCGTACTGGTCGGTTTCGACGGCTACGACAGCTCTTATGACTCGCATAACTTCCGTGGTAACGCCCCCAGCCTGGATCTGAGAACTTACAACTATGGTCAGCCGGTGGTGGTCAACAAGAACCCCGCAGCGGATCGCGGCTCGCAGCTCGACACCCTGCAAAAAGGTATCTATCTGCAGGATCAGATCAAATTCGACGACAAGTGGATTCTGCTTCTGGGTGGCCGCCATGACTGGGCCGATCAACAGCAAACAGCGCATCGCAATGGCGACAAGGCCAGCCAGAGCGATGAAGCCACCACCTACCGTGCTGGCCTGGTCTACCTCGCAGATAACGGCCTGGCGCCCTATATCAGCTACAGCGAGTCGTTCTTCCCGGTTTCGGTTGCGTCAGTAACCGGCCAGACTTTCGACCCCACCGAAGGCAAGCAGTATGAAGTCGGGGTGCGCTATCAGCCCAAGGACAGCAACATGCTGCTCAGCGCAGCAGTCTACGAGCTGACCCAGACCAACGTGCTCAAGCAGGATCCAATTACCGACCAGTACCGCCAAACCGGCGAGGTACGCTCCCGCGGCCTGGAGTTGGAAGCCAAGGCGGATGTCACCCAAGCACTCAGCGTGATCGCCACCTACGCCTATACCGATTCGCGCACCACCAAGAGCAGCATTGCCTCCGAAGTGGATCAACGCACCGACGAAACGCCCTACCACCAGGCCGCCCTGTGGGCCAGCTACGACTTCGTCAACTGGGGCATGCCGCAACTGACCGTAGGCGCCGGCGCTCGCTACATGGGTACCACGCAGGCCTCGGAAATGGACTCGCCGATGCCCGCCTATACCCTGTTCGACGCCATGGCGCGCTACCAGATCGACGACAACTGGGCCGTGACCCTGAACGCCAACAACCTGACCAACAAGCACTACACGCAGTGCAGCTTCTCCACCTGTGCCTATGGTGACGAGCGCACCCTGCTGACCTCGGTGAACTTCACCTGGTAAGTGAGTGAGAGGGTCGCTTCGATCGAGATGGCCCTCGACCTGTCCCACGCCCAGAACGAAAAAAGCCGGCTGCGATAGCCGGCTTTTTCGTTTCTGAGTCTATGGCCGTACTGGAATCGAACATTACCCCCCAAAGCCATGCCAACACTGGGCTTTAGCGTTTCCATATTCCATCTATACCCCTAAAACGGAAGTACCCCGTCTTTGACAGCCAAGATGACCGATGCTTGATCTTGCTGCGGGCAATCAGAACTCAGTCCGCAGGATCGAACATACTGAACAAAGCAGGTCATCCAGTGAACACAGCATTCCTACTCATGGCCCAATACGGCGGGATCGCCGTCATTCCCCTGGACAGGGTATGTACCGATTACTTCAGCCACCTGACACCAGAGAAGTTCAAACAGAAGGTACTGATCGGCGCCATCGATCTACCAATCGTTCGCATGGAGCGCTCGCAGAAAAGTGCCAAGGGCGTTCACCTTCTGGATCTGGCCAACTACTTGGATGCCCGGCGTGCTGAGGCTTTAAAGGAGTGGGAGATACTTCGGCATTGACGCCAGCGGCTTATCATTCACTTTCCTCCCCTAACAAGCCGTGGTCATCCTGCGCCAGCTCCATCAGATCATCGGTAAGTACTCGCTGGTGTTCGCCGGCCGGCACGACACCAGCAGCCCCATAAGCAAGAACACCGCGAACCTGGCACTACAGGCGCTCAGCGGCAAAGATCGCCATACCAGCCATGGCTTCCGCTATCCGGTCAGTACCGAACTGAACAGCCGCGGCTATAACCGCGATTGGATCGAGCGCCAGCTTGTCCATGAAGATCGGGACAAGTTTCGGGACACCTACAACCACGCTATCGATCTTGAGCAGCGTCGAGAGATGATGCAGGCCTAGAGCGACCCGATAGTCCCCCTGTCTGCCGGTGCCAGCGTGGTGAATATCAAGCACAAGCTGACATTCTTCCCAAATCGCGCCCGTATTCATTGAGTGTTCTCGTATAGGGTCACAACCACCCTTTGGTGCTGTTACTATTGCCGCACTACTGTATAGACGAACAGGAGTGGCAGCATTGCCAAGCCAGCCCCCTCAACCCTTTGGCCGCACCCGACTGACTCAGATTGTCGAGTCATGGTCTGCAGAGCACCCGCTTAATCCGCGAGCGCTGGCATACGAGCTGGCCGGCGTGTTGCGCACAATTGGGCCGGGCTCTCAGCTCCTGGGGGCAACTGCCGCCAGCGTGACCTTGTTTGATTCCTCCACCGGAGCAGGTGGTATCACCCTTGGCGCCCTGGCTGATTACTTTGATCGGTACGCGGCCGGAGCCTCAGCGGACACGATAGAAACAACCAGCGGAGCCGTCCAAGCCGGCGCGGTGATGTTGAGCAAGCAGTGGCTGGGCCGCCTCGAGAGCGAGGCCGATTCCCGTGCAAAGCTTGCAGCCGGCCTACAACAAATCGCACCAAAACCATTCACCACTGGTGGCGCACAACCGGCTGGGCAGAATCAGTTGCCACTATCTGGCAGCGATCCGCAATGCCTTGCCTTGCTTCAAGAGCAACACCGCCAAGAAGGCCAACAACAGGCCGCCGAACAGCTCGACGCTACCACGCAAGAACTTGCCAGCCTAAAGCAGCAAAGCGCCCGCCTACTGGCAAGGCTTGAGCTTATGCAACGGGAAAAGCATGACGCCGACAACCGCGCCGAGCAATACCGCCGAGAGGCGCAGGAGGAGCGCCGCTGCCGTACGATCACCGAAGAGAAGCTGCACGAGCTGGCGGGAGTTATCGCCTTCATGAACGAAGACAACCCACTGTCACCAGTAGAGGGCAGGCGAGCAGTGACGGCTTGGTGCGACCTGACCGATAACGGCCAGACAGACCCAACGGACGGCACGGGCATAGGCGTAGGCGAGCTGGCGCGGCGTTGGTGGCAGACGCGTTTCGGCGAGCCGAAGGGCATAGTGATGAAGCACCTGCAATGGATACTGGCTTGGCCAGCCCGCAAGAAGGGTGGCGCAGTGGCCAAGAAGTCCCCGAAAAAGGGGTGACAGGTTACAGCCACTGCCCCGCCTGACACTTGGCAAGTTATCCACAACGCAGGTGCTAACCTGTCACCCCTTTACTGAAACCTGTCACCTGTTTCAGCGCTCTCCAGCCACCGAAGCTGTGTCCATGTTCCCAACGCCACCCAAGGAGGTGACAACATGGCCGCATCAGCCCATAAAGTACCGACAGAACGCCCCCACCGCTTCATCAAGCTGCGCGAAGTCAAAGCCCTGACCACCCTCTCCACCTCAGAACTCTACCGCCGCATTGCCGCCGGCACGTTCCCGCGCCAGGTCACGTTTGGGCCAAAATCATCTGCGTGGGTTGAAGCCGAAGTGCTGGAATTGCTCGAAGCGCGCATCTCTGAACGCAGCGGGGTGGCAGCATGAACGTCATTCACCTGACCCAGTACCAAAATGAAACCCGCGTAGATAGCCGTGTTATTGCAGAGCAGTTGGGCAACCAGCATGAAAGCTCGATGAGGCTGATCCGTACCTACAAGACTGACTTTGAAGAACTGGGAATACTCCGATTTCAAATCGGAGAAATCATCGGCCGAGGACAGCCGGAACAGTTCGCACTGCTCAACGAAGATCAGGCCTATCTGCTGCTGACCTACAGTCGGAACACCAAAAAAGTGAGAGCCCTCAAGGTCAACCTGGTGATAGCCTTTCGTGAAGCCAGATATGGCAGCGCCTACAAGGTGCTGGCGGCGCGCAAGGAGGAGGCCAGCAAGTGTGGCCGTGGCCTGGCTCAATGGCGCTACGACAAGTCCGTGGTCTATGAGCGTGTTGCCTACCTGCGCGAACAGCTCAAGCTACCAATCGACCTGGAGGGTGTATGAAGAGGCTTGCACTTTCAAAGCGCCGAGGTCTGATCAGATTAGCGAAGATACAACCAGAGGCCACATGGCCTCTGGCTGGTCAGGTTGCCGCGGGTAGCTCACACAGCCTGGTAGCTTGTCCGCTCTGCATACTCCGTCATTGGTAGATGTCCGAAACCCTTACCGCCACTCTGAAATATGCAAGCTCGCAGCGCCTTGGCAGCCTATTCCACGACTGGCAAACTGCCGCCCTTTACCAAGGACGCAGCCCTATATGGAAATCTTCAAGCAAGCCCTGGCATTCATAGACGCCAGATACATTCCTGCATTCACCGTCGCGGTGACCCTGCTGTCACTGCTGCCCAAGCTGGTGGCGCCGCTGATGAGCGCGCTGGAAGCTCACGACAAACACTTCGTGCGTAAGCCAATGGAGCGGCTGAGAGCCCTACGCTCTAGTGTCGCCAAAAATCCGAACCTCTCCCACTACCTGGAAAGCTCCATCGAGCTGGAAGCGTTTCGTATAGCCTCGGGGGTCAACACCAGCCGGGCCAAGATGGAGTTTTTGATAGCACTGAACAAAGACGGCACATGGACAAAGCAGCAGCTACGCCGCCTCTCACAGCACGTGCACATCTCTGATGACACTGGGGAACCGCAACTGACCCTAAGTGGCTTCGACAAATTCGCGGCCCTCTGGAGTGCCTACTCTGCTGGAGTAATCGCTCTGCTTGGAGCGACTTTCTTTGTCCTGCTCGCCATCCAGGGCAGCCTTCAGCTCTTCACAGGCGGCGCCTTAACCTTCGCTATATTTATTGCGTTTGCTCGTTTCATTCTGAACGACTACATCAGCTACAAGATCGCTCGCAGCGCCCAAACCGCTCTGGCCAGGCAGCGGCGTAACGCTTGAGCCATCGACCTCAGCGCACCTCGGGCAGATCCCCTGCGGCTTGTGTAGCGCAGCTCCTGTTTCATTGAACACCCAACCAGCATCGGCACGCGCTCCAGGTGGTGGGAGGTGTTACAGCGGGTCGCCGATCAGCACCGCCGTACCGGTGTCACCCTCGCGTTCGCCGTCACCGGGACGCCACTCCAGCGTGGCGCCCTCGCCCACCAGATCCACGTTCAGGATGCGGTGCAGGCACTCGCCCATGCCGTCCTTGTCGATGGCCGACAGGTGCTGGTAATCCCAAGCGGTCACCTCATAGTCGAACGCCTGCGCTTCCAGATTCTGACCTTCGGTGTGGTACAGCAGCGAGGCATACGCCTCCAGGCAGGTCTGCCGCTCACGGTTGCAGATGATCTCCACGCCGTAGGCATACCCTCAAGGGTGCGCCAGCCGCCCCAGATGATCAGGTTGTCACCCTCGGCAATGCGCAACGGGGAATGGTAGCGGTGCGCTCCAGCGGCGCAGGCCGGCGATCCAGATGGCCACATAAACGGCCACCAGGACAGAAGCGAGGGCAACGGAGAGATAGCAAAGAATGGGCATGGTCGAACTCCTTTTCGTGGGAGGTGCCGTCCTGGCATCAATTCAATGACCCTAGCCTACCCGCAAGGATAGAGTAATTGTACAGTTACCTTGCAGTAGTCAGAAGAACATGAAGGCGTTTAACAACCATAACGATAGTGAGCATAAGGTTAGAGACAGCAAACAACGCAAGCGGCGTGAGAAAGTAAACCTCTAAAGAGAAAGCACCAAATACCTTTACACCACTAAAAACGCTTCCTAAAAAACAAGCCAATATCAGAAACAACGCGATCAATATCGAGTAACTAATATTCAAATAAAGCTCACGCAGCAACTCAATTCGCAACTCAAACAGACTAGACACTGTCTTTCCCGCATCAACTTGAGCATCTCTGTAAGCATGAGCTTTATTTTCCTGCTCGTAGACCAGCACTAGAACGGACAATAATAATGCCGTAAATATAGCGCCAAAAGTCACCAGCAAAGATATCTGAGCCTCACTTAGCTTTAGCCCAAACACGACCCCAAGAGCCGCAAAGATAAAGGGCAAGCCAATAAAAATAAGGTAATCCCCCAGCAAGGCAGCACCACTTGCCCCCTTAAGAGTGAGATAGTGCCCCTTGACAATTTCAAGCACGTTAATCTTGCTTGTCATACAGGAACCTTTACGCCTTTATATAGGTTGTTAGCAAGCTCAGAGAGCAGCTTATCACACCACTTGATCAATGATGGTATATCTGGATTCCCACCAGGGCATGGCACTTCTTTCTCGTCAAGTTCAATTTGGCATACCTGATCGGGTAGGTTTTTCCCCATTCTAAATGTGCGAGTTTTGCCATTAATCACAACCTTAGTTCGCACTTGCTCGCACATTGGAGTAAGAACTTCAAGCAACTGATGCTCATCTGTGCCCTGCTTGAAAAACTCTTCAAGCTTGCCTAAATCCTTTTTTCGGCCGGGATTGATAACAAGTGTCTGTTCACCATGACCTAGAGACTTTAGGCGATCAGCAATGTCGCTACACTCAGTAAATTTTACCAATTTAATTTCTTTGGTCTTAGCGCCCAGCCACTGTTTATACGCAGTCAAATACGGGAGAGGCCGCATCTGCAAAGGTCGCTTTACAATTGCCTTAAAATTATCTAACAACAGTTCGTAAAGCAAAGTTTTAACACCATCACCACCATGATTCAGCATCAGGCATATACCTTCATTCATACCAGCAGGCAACAGCATATCCACATAGTAGTCAATGATCTCGGCATTTGACTCAAGTTTTTGATAATCTACATTCCCCGTCTTAATATCTATAATGTCGCCTTTTCGGCCATACGCACCAACTTGAAACAGCCCGCGAATTCGACGACTATTATCATCAAAAATAAACGACTTGAATCTATATATTTGCTTGCGACTCTGAATAACTGTATACGCTCCATCATTCAGACCATCAATATAATTTTTAGTTACCACATAAAGATCAAACGCACCAATCCTATCCAGAACATCATACCGTCTATCAATAGGCCCAGCCAAATTCGCATTAAAACAGCGAAAAGTATATGGAGACACCGAATGCATCAACTACCCCTTATATTGCTTCTTATTAATTTCATTCAGCAACTCCAGAACATCTTCTTCTGTCATGCCAGAGTTCTTGTCCACAGCCTTTTTACTAGAAGCTCTTGCCTTTAACCACTTCAACCCTAATGCCACTGCATTTTAACTATTTGCACCAACCGAAGACGCAACTTTTTTCCTATACTCATCTAGCTCCGCTCGAATACGACGCAACTCCTCCGTCTTCTGCCCAACAGTCGCATCATTCGCTCTCTTAAGGTCTTTTATTTCATCTTGTAGATTCCTATTTGAGGCTTTTAGATTTTCCAGGACGCCACCATTAGCGCTCATCTCACTAAGGAACTTTTTAGCATCCTGCCTAGCACCTTCCAATTCCATTGCTTGCTGAGCCATTCTTTCTTCTAACTCTTTGATAAGTGCTCGGCATTGCTTCAAAGCGGTATCCTTTTTATCAAGTTCCGCCTCATACCTAGCAGCCTCAGAATGTCGCTCGGCAATAATCTTACGAGATTCCTCGACACTAAGTGGCGTTTCATCTTCCACTCTATGTCTAATCTTTCGATTTTCGCGACTTTGCTTTAGCGCGTACTCATATACCCATCGAGAGGGGTGCGGGTAGATGATTATATATATCAAAGCCGTCGCCAGTGGAACTAGAACACCCCATACGACCACAGAAACAGAGTCAGGATACAGATGATTTTGCACGTATGAAAATTTCACATAAGGCTTCATATCCGAGACCAAGATCACAACAAGCTTATAATTCCAGATAAGCCAGGAGACAATAAACGTCCCAGTTAGTGGATTTGTAAATCTGTCTTTAATGGCAGCCCCGATGGAGTCAAAAATATCTCTCACGCCAACCTCGCTAGATCAACACTAGGCATTACCAATATCCATAGCATTTCAGCCCACCTCATCTGTAAAGCTGCGCCGAGCAATCAGCACATAGCTGAGATCCACCCCGCAATGAGCCAGGTAGGCCATGAGTTGCATTGTCAGAGGACGTTGGCTGCCAGCCTCGATTGCGTTCATTTTTCGCAGGCTGATTCCAAGCTTGGCGGCTAACTGGGCTGGAGTAAGGCCGAGCCGCTCGCGCTCTTGGGCGATGCGGTGGCCGATCAGGTGTGGGGGATGCTGGGTGTCGGTCGCTAACATGATCTGGGTATTCCTTTACGTTCCCAACGGGAACAGATAATGCCAGCCTTTTGCCAGCTACGACAACGGCCTCCCGCTCCGAAATACGTAGCTCTAGGGTATTCGGGCGTTTCTTCTCCTCGAGCAGTTCGCTGTATTTCTCGCTGGTCACCACAGGGCTGACAGCGTCCGTTCATGCCCAGTGAGATCGATCCTGAGCCATCCTCCAACAATCGTCGCAGCCGTTCCTCCTAGGACTCTTCATGCTCCTGTTCATAGAGGTTGTATGCCTGGCGCTCCAGGGTGATCAGTGCCTTCAACGTCTCGCCCAGCGACTCGACCAGCCAATTCTCTCGCCTCCTACTCAATCTCCTTAGCCAACTGATCCAATGCCGCGCGCACCAACTCCAGCGCGCTGGGTATCACCAAGCGTGTCGACATTCTCAACGGCGTCTATACGTCATTTGGAAGAATTCAAGCAAAAGAAAACCGGCTCTAGTGGCCGGTTTGTCTTGGTTCCCGTCTTATTCGGGTGGATGCGGGAACATCCGGGAGAATGTCTATGGCGTCCCCTGCTGGAATCGAACCAGCATCTAGCCCTTAGGAGGGGCTTATTCTATCCGTTGAACTAAGGGGACAGGGCCGTATTCGCAACGGCCGGGCGGCATCTTAGCGGCGACGCGCGCATTTGTCATGTCGTGCCCCGCTCAGAGCCTAGCAGGCCGTTGAAAACCGTAGGCGAGGCAGCCAGTGCAAGGCAAAAACAGCCGAAAAAGCGCAGTTTACGTGTTGTAAATGAGCATTTTGAGGCTGTTTTTAACGCAGCAATGGCAACACAGGTAGTTTTTCAACAGCCTGCTAGCGCTGCCAGCCCTGAGCCGCGACCTTGAGGCTCGTCGCCGCACGCGCCGGTTGCTGACCGCCGCGCAAGCGCTCCAACGCCATGCGGTCGGCAATCGCAGTGGTGGTCGCGCCCTCTTGCTCGGCACGCTGGAAGATTTCCGTCAGGGTCGGGCCGATGGTCTCGATATGGGCCTTGAGCTCGGCCGCACTACCACCGGTGCGCTCGTAGCAGACATCGATGATGCCGCCGGCATTGATCGCGTAATCCGGCGCATACAGGCACTCGCGGCGGCGCAGCAGTTCGGCCAGGCTGGCATCGGCCAACTGGTTGTTGGCCGCACCGGCGATGATCGGGGCACGCAGCGCTTCGAGACTCTGCAGGTTGACGCTGGCCCCCAGCGCGCAGGGCGCGAATACGTCCACGTCGAGGCGGTAGATATCGTGCTGGCCGACCGCAGTGGCACCAAGCTGGCTGACGGCACGCTGCACGTTGGCTTCGACTATGTCCGTCACCCACAATTGCGCACCGGCCTCCTTGAGCAGCCTGGCCAGGCCGAAGCCGACCTGACCGACACCCTGGATGGCCACGCGCACGCCATCCAGATTCTGGCGCCCGAGACGGTGCGCCACAGCGGCCTGGATACCAATGAATACACCATAGGCGGTGGAGGGCGAGGGATCACCGTCACGACGGCCACCGCCGAATGCTTCACGCTGCCCGGCACCGGCGACATGGCGGGTGCGCTCGGCCATGATGCGCATTTCGGCCACGCCGGTACCGGAATCCGCAGCGGTGATGTAACGCCCACCCAGGCTGTCGACGAAATCCCCCATGGCCTGGAACAGCGCCTCGCTCTTGCCGGTGTGCGGGTCGCCGATGATCACCGCCTTGCCGCCACCCAGCGGCAGACGCGCCAGGGCCGATTTGTAAGTCATGCCACGCGACAGGCGCAGTACGTCGCGCAACGCGTCCTCGTCGCTGGCGTAGTTCCACATGCGGCAGCCGCCCAGTGCCGGGCCAAGGGTGCTGTCGTGAATGGCGATGATGGCGCGCAGGCCACTGGCCTGGTCGTGGCCATAGACCACCTGTTCGTGATGATCGAAGTCGATGTGGTTGAAGACGGACATCGGGTTACCTCGGATATAAAAGGCCGCCCCTCTCCCGCGCGGGAGAGGGTGGCAAAGGGGATCAGTGAACGCTCAGGCCGCCGGCTCGAACAGTTGCACCGCGGCAATCTCGCTGACGGTCAGGCGAGCCTTGAGCTGATTGGCCTGCTCGCGCGCCTTGGTCAGCGCCGCCTCCTTGACATGGCCGTAGCCGCGGATCTGCTCCGGAATCTCGGCCAGGGCCACCGCCGTGCGGTAGTTGTCGGGCTTGAGCTCGCGCAGCAGATAAGCCACGTTGGCCTCGTACTCCTCAATCAGCTCGCGCTCCAGGCGCCGCTCGGCACTGTGGCCGAAGGGGTCGAAGACGCTGCCACGCAGGAACTTGAAGCGCGCCAGCACGCCGAAGGCCTTGAGCATCCAGGGGCCGAAGCTGCGTTTGATGGGCTCGCCGGTGACAGCATCGGGCTTGCTCAGCCAGCTCGGCGCCAGGTGAAATTGCAGGCGGTATTCCCCCTGGAACTGCGCTTCGAGCTGCTGGCGGAAGCTGCCATCGCTGTACAGGCGCGCCACTTCGTACTCGTCCTTGTAGGCCAGCAGTTTGTAGTAGTAGCGCGCCACCGCCTTGCTCAGGCGCTGCTCGGCATCGCTGTCGGCCTGGCGCACGCGCGCGACCAGCTCGCGGTAGCGTTGGGCATAGGCGGCGTTCTGATAGGCAGTCAGACGCTGAGCACGATCCTCGACGAGCTCATCGAGCGTGCTGCAATGCGGCGCCTCGACCACCTGGGGGGCGACGAGTTTTTCCACCGCCGCCCGGTCATGGGCGGTACGCCGCCCCCAGAGGAAGGCCTGCTGGTTGAAGGCGACGGCCACGCCATTGAGCTCGATGGCCTTGTCGATGGCTTCGGCCGAGATCGGCACAAGGCCCTTCTGGTAGGCAAAGCCGAGCATAAACAGGTTGCTGGCGATGCTGTCGCCGAGCAGCCGGGTGGCCAGGCGGGTGGCATCGACGAAGTGGGTCTTGCCCTCGCCCACCGCCTCGCTGATCGCCTCGCGCATGGCGGCGCCGGGCACCTGGGCATCGGGGTTACGGGTGAACTCGGCGGTCGGGGTTTCATGGCTGTTGATCACCGCATGGGCGATCTTGTCGTTGAGCTTGGCCAGGGCATCTTCGCTGGCGGCCACCACCAGGTCGCAGCCCAGCAGCAGGTCGGCTTCGCCAGCAGCGATGCGCACGGCGTAGATGTCCTGCTGCCGCTCGGCGATGCGGATATGGCTGATCACCGGGCCGAATTTCTGCGCCAGGCCGGCTTGGTCGAGCACGGTGCAGCCCTTGCCTTCGATATGCGCGGCCATGCCCAGCAAAGCGCCGACTGTGGTCACGCCGCTGCCACCGACGCCAGGCAGGAGGATGTTCCATGGCCGCGCCAGGGCCGGGCGCCGGGGCTCGGGCAGCGTCACGAAGAGCGCCTTGGCGCCCACCGCTTCGGGCTTGCGCAGGCTGCCGCCGTGCACGGTGACGAAACTCGGGCAGAAGCCTTCCAGGCAACTGAAGTCCTTGTTGCAGGCGCTCTGGTCGATCTCGCGCTTACGCCCCAGCTCGGTTTCCAGCGGCAGCACCGACAGGCAGTTGGATTTCACGCTGCAATCGCCACAGCCTTCGCACACTGCCGGGTTGATGAACACCCGTTTGGCCGGGTCGACCAGCTTGCCGCGCTTGCGCCGCCGGCGTTTCTCGGTGGCGCAGGTCTGGTCGTAGAGGATCACCGACACGCCCTTGAACTCACGCAGCTCGCGTTGCACGGCATCCAGTTCACGGCGGTGATGGAAGGTCACACCCGGGGCGAAGGTGGCGCGACTCGGGTATTTGTCCGGCTCGTCACTGACCAGGGCGATGCGTTTCACCCCCTCGGCGTGCACCTGCTGGCTGAGCTGGTCAATGCGCAGCTCGCCGTCGATGGGCTGGCCGCCGGTCATGGCCACGGCGTCGTTGTAGAGGATCTTGTAGGTGATGTTGATCCCGGCGGCCACGGCCGCACGCAGCGCCAGGTGACCGGAGTGGAAGTAGGTGCCATCACCCAGGTTCTGGAACACGTGCGGCGTATCGGTGAACGGCGCCTGGCCGATCCAGGTGGCACCCTCGCCGCCCATCTGGGTGAAGGTGTCGGTGCTGCGGTCCATCCACTGGGTCATGTAGTGGCAGCCGATGCCGCCGAGAGCGCGGCTGCCTTCCGGCACCTTGGTCGAGCTGTTGTGCGGGCAGCCGGAACAGAAATGCGGGGTGCGCAGGGTCTTGTGCTTGGGCGCGGCCAGGGCCTGTTCCTTGGCATCGAGGAAGGCCAGGCGCTCTTCGATGGTGGGGCTGCTGTAGATCGGTGCGAAGCGCTTGGCGATCACTCGGGCGATCATCGCCGGGGTCAGCTCGCCGAGGTTGGGCAGCAGCGAGTTACCCTGCTCGTCGAACTCGCCCACCACACGCGGACGCTTGCCCACCGGCCAGTTGTAAAGCTGGCCGGTGAGCTGGTCCTCGATGACGCTGCGTTTTTCCTCCACCACCAGGATCTCATCCAGGCCTTCGGCGAAGCGATGCACGGATACCGGCTCCAGCGGCCAGCTCATGCCAACCTTGAGCACGCGCAGGCCGACCCTGGCGCACAGCGCCTCGTCCAGGCCGAGGTCATCCAGGGCCTGGCGCACGTCGAGGTAGGACTTGCCGGTGGTGATGATGCCCAAGCGCGGGTTGGGCGAATCCAGCTTGACCTGGTTGAGGTCGTTGGCCAGGGCAAAGGCGCGGGCGGCATAGATCTTGTAGACGTTGAGGCGCTTTTCCTGGGCCAGAGGCGGGTCGGGCCAGCGGATGTGCACGCCATCTTCCGGTAACTGGAAGTCCTCGGGAATCTTGATCTGGATGCGCAGCGGGTCGACATCCACCACCGCTGAGGAGTCGACGTTCTCGGCGATGGTCTTCAGCGCCACCCAGCAGCCGCTGTAGCGCGACAGCTCCCAGCCGATGATGCCGTAGTCCAGCACTTCCTGGACGTTGGCCGGGTTGAGCACTGGAATCGACGCGGCGATGAAGGCGTGCTCGCTCTGGTGGGCGATGGTCGAGGACTTGCAGCCATGGTCGTCGCCGGCCAGCAGCAGCACGCCACCATGCTTGGAAACACCGGCCGAGTTGCCGTGTTTGAACACATCACCACTGCGGTCGACGCCCGGCCCCTTGCCGTACCACATGGCGAACACGCCGTCATAGCGCGCGCCAGGGAACAGGTTGGCCTGCTGGCTGCCCCACACGGCAGTAGCCCCCAGCTCTTCGTTGACGCCGGGCTGGAAGTGGATGTGGTTGTCCTTGAGATACTCGCGCGCATCCCACAGGCTCTTGTCCAGGCCGCCCAGGGGCGAGCCGCGATAGCCGGAGATGAAGCAGGCGGTATTCAGACCGAAGGCGGCGTCACGCTGCTTCTGCAACATGGGCAGGCGGGTCAGCGCCTGGGTGCCGGTGAGATAGAGGTGGCCTGTGGCGAGGCGGTATTTGTCATCCAGGCGGATTTCGGCCAGAGACATGGAGCGCTCCTTTTATTCTTATGCGAGCACGAGGAGCGCGACGGTAAACACGCTCCGTTGGTTCCACGGCAGGATCACTGCGGTGGGTTTGTCTAAAGCATGACCGGGGGGTTCCGCTTTTTTCTTTCTATTTTCGGGCTTACGCGACGATACTGCGCATGAACCTTCCAACAATCACAAGAAAACGGAAATAGTCATGCAAGACAAGCTCAGCCCCATCGACCGGCGGATTCTCCGCCTGCTGCAGCACAACGCGGATCTTTCCGCCGCCGAGGTGGCGGAGAAGGTCGAGCTGTCGCAATCACCTTGCTGGCGGCGCATTCATCGTATGCAGGAAGAAGGACTGATCGAACGCAAGGTTGCCCTGCTCAATCCCAAGCGTCTGGGCTTCGGCATCACGGTGTTCGTCGACATCAAGCTGTCCGCCCACGGCCGTGGCAATCTGGAGGAGTTCGAGCAGGCGGTGGTGGGTTATCCGCAGGTGCTGGAGTGTTACACCATGGCCGGCGGCTCGGATTACCTGCTCAAGGTGGTGGCCAAGGACATCGGCGACTACGAGCGCTTCCTGCGTGACCACCTGCTGCAGCGCCCGCACGTGCAGGAGGCGCATTCGCACATCGCCATGAGCGAGGTCAAACGCACCACCGAGCTACCGCTGGATTGAAGCAGCCTGCGCCCTGGCCAGGCGCCGCGCCTGGCGCCGCGCCTGGCGCGCCCGCAGGCTGGCCAGCAACGAGGGGCCGAGTGCCGTCAGAGAAGAGCCCAGCACGACGATCACCGCGCCGGCATAAGCCAGCCCGTTGGCCTGCTCGGGCTGCACGTGCGTAGGCCACCAGCTCGCCGCCAGCGCCACGGAGACGAAGGTCACCAACGGCGTCAGCGCCAGGGTCGCGCTGACCCGCGAAGCCTCCCAGTGCGCCAGCGCCTCGGCGAAGGCACCATAGGCCACCAGGGTGTTCAGGCAACAGGCCAGCAGCAGCCACCCCTGCAAGGGGCTCAACTGCAGCACCTGCAACGGCTGCGCCCAGGGTGTGAGCAACAGCGCGCAGGCCAGGTAGATCACCATCATCACCTGCACCGAATTCCACAGGGTCAGCAACTGCTTCTGCGCCAGACCATAGAAGGTCCAGACGAAAGCAGCCGCCAGCACCGTCAGCACCCCGGTGGTGTAGGTGGTCAGCGAACCGAGCAGCTCATCCAGGCGCTGATTGAAGAACAGGCCGAAGCCCAACAGCATCACCAACAGGCCGATGCCCTGGCCCAGACTGAAGGACTCGCGAAAGACCAATACGCTACTGATCAGCAGCAGGATAGGCGCCACCTGGATTACCAACTGTGTGGTGCCAGGGCTGAGCAGGTTCAGGCCCATCAGGTACAGCACGTAGTTGGCGGTGAGCCCGCCGACTGCCAACAGCAGCAGCCAGGCGCCCTTGCGCCCCAATGGACGAAAGCGTGGCAAGCGTCGGGCAGCGGCAAGATAAGCGAGCAGCAGGGAACCGGCCACCGCCAGGCGATACCAGGTGACCGTGATCGGATCCATCACCTGCAGCACTTCCTTGAGCTTGATCGGCAGGATGCCCCAGAGCAGCGACGTACTCAGGGCGAGCGCCAGGCCGTAGAGCCAACGGCCGGAGGAGATATGCATGAAGACCTCGAACAGGCAGCCAGGCCTGATGCCAGGGCTGCGGGCACCATTGTAGTGCAGTACCCAGGGCCGCCACAGTAACAGTTCGTCGAGGCCTGCAGCCGCAACTGTACTGATCGACGCGCCAGCAGCGTCATCTTTCAGGCGCCAAAATTCATTAAAAACCCTGAAAAGGCCGGTAAAAAACAGAAACCAGCGACCATCCATCGCTTCGCTTGATACCGTGAACTGGCGCACATTAGACTCATCACTCAGACCTTCCCTTTCTCGGGAGTCCGCCATGCATATCCAGCGCAGTGTCGATCAGCAGCCTGGCACCTACTTCCGTAGCGCTCGCGTCAGCTCGGTCAATGGTCGGTATTTCTTCAGCACCCGTGAAGGCACCCTGGAAGGCCCCTTTCGCTCGCTACATGACGCCGAGCGCGGCATCGCCGATTACATCGAGCGGGTATTGCTCGCCGAGAAGCTGTTCAAGCATTGCAGCGAGCATATCGACAGTCTCTATCGCAAGGCGCCGCGCAAGCCCGAGTGAACACCCGTCACAGGTGCGCCAACTGCGCCCCGTCGCCACGATGCCCTGCCAGATAGGGCAACACCGCCGCCAGCAACGGCTCCTTGAAGGCATCCTGGAAGCGATGCGCCAGACCGGGAATCAGCTTCAGCTCCGAGCCCTTGATATGCGCCGCCACGTGCACGCCATGCATCACTGGCAGCAGCGGGTCGGCCGTGCCATGCACCACCAGGGTCGGTACACGCAAGCGATTGAGCAGTTCCACCCGGCTGGGCTCGGCGAGAATGGCCAGCAGTTGGCGCTGCACCCCCTCCGGGTTGAAGGCGCGGTCATAAGCCACCTGCGCCTGTTTGAGCAGTGCCTGGCGATCATCCCGGACTTCCGGGCTACCCAGCGCAGCCAGAAGATCGGCCTGCTGCTGCAGAGCCTGCTCGCGGGTACTGGCTTCGCGGCGGGCCAGCAACTTGAGCAGCGAGTCACTGGGCGCCGGCAGGCCCTCGGCACCGGAGCTGGTCATCACCAGGGTCAGGCTGAGCACGCGCTGCGGCGCCATGTCTGCCAGGTGCTGGGCGATCATGCCGCCCATGCTCGCACCCAGCACGTGAAAATCGGCGATACCCAGGTCATCCATCAGCCCCAGGGCGTCGCCGGCCATGTCTCGCAGGTGATAAGGCGCACCCAGCGACAGGCCCAGGCGATAGCGCACCACCTCGTAACCCAGGTTGATGCTCGGCACCGGGCGCAGCCAACTGCTCAGGCCGACATCACGATTGTCGAAACGGATGACCCGGAAACCCTGCTGACACAGACGCTCCACCACCTCGTCCGGCCAGTGGATCAGTTGCCCGCCCAGGCCCATGATCAGCAGCAGCGTCGGGTCGCGTTCGCTCCCCACGCTCTGATAGGCCAGGCGCACGTCGCCGACATCGGCATACCGGGTCGGCTCACTCAGGTCACAACGATTGGCCGCAAAGGACGGCAGGCCGCACAGCAGCGCGGCGAGAAAGATCAATGCACGCATGGAAAACACCAGAAACGCAGAACCCCACTGAAATGCGAGTCTGATGAAAGTCATTCGACGGCGCTGCCACACAAGCATGACAATTTGATGAAGCAGGACGAACGGTTAGCCAGACGGTGACCAGAGGCGCCATCCAGAGCGTCGCGCCAGACTCTGGGAGAGGGATGCAGCCTCCGAGGACGCTCGAAACCCCGCCGGAAAAATTCAGGTTGAACCACCCGCCCTGGCTACTGCCGGAATCTTTAAAGCAGTCAGCGGATGGTGCTCCCCATGTACACGAATCTCTATACCCTGCTCACCCGTCCCGATCGGGCCTGGACGCGCATTCGCCAGGACGAGGAACGCAACAGCGCGAATTACCTGCCCTACCTGCTGCTGATCAGCCTGCTGCCGGCGCTCTGCCTGTTCATCGGCACCCATTGGGTCGGCTGGAGCCTGGTGGAGCGCGAACGCATTCGCCTCGATGCCTCGAGCGCCTTGCAACTGAGTGCGCTGCTGTACCTGTCGATATTGCTGGGCGTGGCCATCATGGGCTACTTCATGCGTTACATGTCGCGCACGTTCGAGGCCAGGCCGACCTTCAACCAGTGCGTCGGCTTCATCGCCTACACCTGCACGCCGCTGTTTCTCGCCGGTATCGCCGCGCTATATCCAACGCGCTGGCTGGCCATCACCGTACTGCTGATCGCCGGTGCCCATGCCAGCTACCTGCTGTATGTCGGCCTGCCGCGCTTCATGCGCATCGACGAGCAGCAGAGCGTGCTCTATGCCGCCTCGGCCTGGGGCGTAGCGCTGCTGGTGCTGGTCACCATCCTGGTCAGCATGATCCTGTTCTGGAGCTACAGTTTGCAGCCGGCCTACCAGCGCAGCGTGCAGCAGGATCAGAGCTACGGCACCCAGGAGGAACGCGCGCAGCCACCCGGCGACGAATGAGGCCTGCGCCAGGCCGCGGCTTGCGGCATAATCGGCCGACCGCAATACCCCGGCAGCGATCATGCCCGAACAGCTCCACGCCCGCGTCGAGGCCTGCTACCAACTGGCCGAGGCCTTCTTCAAGCAACGCTTCGCCCGCCCCGAGATCAGCTTCAAGCTGCGTGGGCAGAAGGCCGGCGTCGCCCACCTGACGGAAAACAAGCTGCGCTTCAACCTGCAGCTCTATCGTGACAACCGCGAGGATTTCCTGCGCCAGACCGTGGCCCATGAAGTGGCCCACCTGGTCGCCCACCAGTTGTTCGGTTCGCGCATTCAGCCCCATGGCGAGGAGTGGCAGCTGATCATGCGTGGCGTTTACGAGTTGCCGCCGCACCGCTGCCACAGCTACGAGGTGGAGCGGCGCAAGGTCAGCCGCTTCATCTACCGTTGCAGTTGCGCAGATGGCGAATTTCCCTTCTCGGCCCAGCGCCATGCCCTGGTGGCCAAGGGCCGACGCTACTACTGCCGGCGCTGCAAGGCGACGCTGCAGTTCACCGGCCAGCAGCGCCGGGAGTGAGCATCAGGGGGCAGGCCCTAGCTGCCAGCGCGCAGGCTCAAACGCGCCACCACCAGGTTGTCTTCAGCGCGATCGAAACCGGCTTCCTCCACGCTCACGCCCTGGGCCTCCAGGGTTTCGATCCAGCGCAGCAGTTGCTCGAAGGGCACCGGCTGCAGGCCGACCTGCACGGCACCCTGGCTTTCGGCATCCAGGCGCTCGATGACCAGCCCCTGCTCCGCCGCCGAGGCGGTCACCAGGCCTTGCAGGCGGGTCGGGTCGAGGCTGGCGCGGGCCTGCAGGTCACGGCCGCGCAACTCGGGGGCCCGGCTCTGCAGATAGGCATAGAGGGCTCGTTGCTCCTCGAAGGCGGCACGCGCGTCGCGCGCCTGGCGCTGCGCCGGTTGCCACAGCAACAGGTAGAGCAGCACCAGCAGCAGGAAGGCACCGAGCAGCAAAAGTGCCAGGCGATCACGCGGCGGCAGGGTCTGCAGGCGTTGCGCCAGGGTCGAGCGCTGCCACTGCTGGTTAAGCGTCTGATTGAGGTCACGCCAGGTCGCCATGTTCATCCTCCTATCACCATGCGTGCGCTGACGCCTTCGTCCTCACGACTGGCCGAGCCCATCTGCACCGCGCGGCCGGTCTGTTCCAGTCGTTCACGCAGGCCCTCCAGTTCGGCGAACCCCGGCGCCTGCAGTTGCAGCGCCAGGTCGCCGCGAGTGGCGCTGTAGTCCACCTGCCTGACTTGAACCTGGGCCGCCCCGCCCGCCTGCAAGGCCGTGGCGACGTCGCCGAGCACACCGAGCAGCGGGCTGTCACGGCCCTGCGCTTCGGCCAGGTGCTGATCGAACTGCGCGCGCAGGTTGATCAGCTTGCTGTCCTGCGGGAACAGCTCGCGGTACAGCGCTTCGCTGGCCTCGGCATAGGCATCGGCCTGACGTTGCAGGTACCAGCCCTGAGCCAGGTTGAAGCCCCACTGCAACAGCAGACACAAGGCCACCACACCGCCCAGCGACTGCCAACGGCGCCAACCGCTACCGGCTTCACGCACGGCGAACTCACCCTGGGCCAGATCGACGCCCTGCCCCACCTGCGCCAGCCATTGAAAGGGATGCGCCAGGCGCCGCAGTTCGTCCACCGGAGCCGGGGCACTCATGCCCTCGGGCAGATGCGCCACCTGGGGCATCGGGCAGCGCGCGGCCAGCAGCGGCCAGTCCTCGGCCTGCACGGCCAGGCGTGTTGGCGACTCACCACCGAGCAGCCAACGCTCGTGCAACCAGAGCAACTGGCTGCCCTCATGCGGCAGCATGTCGGCATCCACGCGAATCGCCGCGGGGGGCCGCTCGGCGCAGAGCGCCAGGCATTCGCGCAGCCAGGCGGCGCGCAGGGCATAAACACGGTGGCGACCATCGGCCAGGGCCTCGCCCAGCGCCAGGTGCATCGCCTCCACCTCCTCGGCCAGCAGCTCCTCCACGGCGAACGGCAAGGCCTGGCGCAACCAGCGCGCCTTCTGCGTTGGCAACTGCACCACGCAGCAGGTCACGGCCTCTACCGGCAGCACCAGTTGCCACGGGCCGTCCAGCGCCTGCAGCGCGGCCTGCAGGCTCAGCGTCCGGCTGCTGTCGGCAGACACCAGTTGCACCGGCAACTCGGGGTCGAGCCCCTGGCAGGCCTGGGGTGGCAGAAAGATCCATCGTTGATTCATGGTTGCGGTTCCTCGACGGGCGGCGGCGCTGCGCCGCCCTGCCCCAGATCACGGGCCAGTACGCTGACCTGGCCATCATTGCCGCGCTGCAACAGGCTGCGCAATACCACGCGACGCTCACCGAGGCTGACCTCGCTGATCACCTCGAAATAATTGCTGCCCACCGCCACACCCTGGCCGATACCCGTGCCCAGGCCGGCCAGCATGGGCTGCGCGGTGAACGCCGCCAGGCTGGCAAAGCCTTCGCGGCCACGCGCCGCGACCAGCGCCGTCGCCGCGTTGCCATCGAGGCCATCGGCCAGGCTGGAAAGCACCAGCGCGCTGGCAGTGTTGACGTTGAGGGCAACCTCGCTCGGCAGGGCCGTGACGAAGGGCAGTAGGCGGCGATAGTCGGCCTCGTCCATCTCCAGCAGCAGGCGCAGTTCGGAGGCGTCGGTCATGGCTCGGTTGGCCGCCCGATAAGGCGGCGTGGCCAGCAGGTACTGGTTGTCTTCGGCGCCCTGGCTGCCGCGCGGTTCGCTGTCGGCATCGAGCCAGTCGACCAGGCGCTCGGCATAGGGTTTGTCGATCTCGAGGCGCAGCAGCAGGCGACGAAAGCGTTGCAGCGCCAGTTCATTGACCTGGCCCCGGCGCACCAGGCTGTTGAGATTGAAGCGGCCACTGGGGTCGAGGATGCGCACGCGCAGTTCGCCACCTTCGTCCAGCGGGAAGCTCATGGGCTGTGCCCAGGGCTCGCCGAGGTGATCCACCGGCAGGCGTGGATCGCCCCGGCGCAGGTCGCGTTGCAGGATTGCCTTGGCCAGGGTTTCGCCGCCCAGGGCGTACTGCCAGGCCTGATTGACGTGCAACTGGTTGGCGCTGCTGCGAATCGACAGCTGCTGGCGGGCGATCAGGCCGGCGCATACCACCGTGACCACGGCCACCACCAGCAGCACGGTGATCAGGGCCACGCCGCGCTGACGCCTCATGGCTGCACCTGCGAGCCGGCGGGCGCCGTTTCCGGTGGCAGATCCGGCAGGCGTATCAGCCGACGCAGCTCACCATAGCGACGATGCTGCAGGCGCAGCTCCACCGCGCGCGGCAGCTCGACGAGCCGTGCTTCCCCGCTGCGCTCGGTCGGCGGCCAGTCGGTCTGCCATTGCCCGTCCTTGTCGAGGTAGCGCAGGCTCAGGCTGGTCACCCCATCGAGTGCACGCTGCACTTGCGGCAGGCTGTCCTGAGCGCGATCGAGCACGCGCCAGTAACGCCGCTGCCATTGCTCGCCGCTCAGTTGCCAGCGCACCCGCTGCAGCTCGGCGCGCGGCTGGCCGAGCGGATTGCGCCAGCCGGCGCGGGTCAGCTCCAGCGCCGAGGCATCGTTCAGATCGCTGTGCAGGGCCGGTTGCGCATCGCCGAAGCCATCGCGAATGGGGCGTACCGCCACTTGCCGCACATCGCGCTCAAAGGCGGAGATGGCACGGGTCAGCTCGCGCAACTGGCGTTCGTGCTCACGGGTGACGGCATCGGCGCTGAGCACGCTGTCGAGCATGCGGTAGGTGGCCAGGCCCAGCAGGGCGAAGATGGCAATGGCGATCAGCAGCTCCAGCAGGGTGAAGCCGCGTTGCAACGAAACTGTAGGAGCGAGCTCTGCTCGCGAAGCGGTATCGATGTCGTTTCGCGAGCAGACCTCGCTCCTACGAAGTGGGCGGATCACTGCGGCGTCTCCAGAAAGCCGCTGAGGCTGACTACCGCGCGCTCGCGCAGGTCGCCACTGACGCCACGCTGCTCGGGCGCCACCCATAGGGTCACGCGGCGCATGGCCGGCTCGCTGGTGGCCTCGATCTCGCTCTGCCACGCCCAGCGGCGCCCGGCGAACTCCACCTGGCCCTGGTCGCGACCATCGGCGGGCGGTGTGTCGGCCAGTTGCAGCTCGGTCAGGCGGTTGTCGGCCACCCACATGGCCAGGGTCTTGTCCTCCAGTTGGCCCGCGGTGCGCACACTGCGGGCGCTGGCCGTCAGCACGCTGGCGGCGACCAGGGCGAAGATGGCCAGGGCCACCAGCACTTCGAGCAGGGTAAAGCCGCGCGTCGATTTCATCCGCTGCGCCCCGTGCCCAGCTCCTCGACACGCGGCAGGCCGAAGCCATCGCTGGACAGTTGCAGGCGCAGGCCATCACGTCGGCGTTCGCCCAGGCGCAGCCGGAAAGGGGTCAGCTCGCCGCTGGAGAGAATCAGCAGTTGTGGGTTATCGGCGCTGGCCTTGGCCGGCAGGCTCGCGGCCTGGTCGGCGTCCTCGCCCTCCACTTCGAGCGTCAGTTCGGCCCAGTCCGGCAGACGATGGGCCTGCTCATCCAGCGCCTGCCACTCGGCGCGTTGCGGGTCGTAGCGCAGCACCCGGTAGCCTTCGCCGGTGAAGCTCAGGCCGTACTCACGGTTGTCCAGCACCGCTTCGTCGGCCAGTACGCCGATCAGCCCGCTGAGGCGCTCGGCCTCGCTGCGCAGTTCGCGCGCCGGCCCGGCAATGCCGGTGCTGAGCACCGCCAGGCCGATCAGGCAGCCGAGGATGACCAGCACCACCAGCAGCTCGATCAGGGTAAAGCCGTGCTGCGCTGTCATTGTAGGAGCGAGCGCTGCTCGCGAACGGCCTCTGCAACAAAGGCTTCGCGAGCAAAGCTCGCTCCTACAGGTGAACAGCAGCATGATCGGGTCAGAGATCCCAGTTGCCGATATCGGCGTTCAGGTCGCTACCGCCCTGCTTGCCATCGGCGCCGAGGGAATAGAGGTCGAAGGCGCCGCCCTTGGTGCCGGGCGCCAGGTACTGGTAGGGATTGCCCCAGGGGTCGATGGGCAGGCGCTTGAGGTAGCCGTCCTTGTTCCAGTTCTTCGCCGGCGGGTTGCCACCCGGCTTGCTCACCAGGGCCTCCAGCCCCTGCTGGGTGCTGGGGTAGTTGTGGTTGTCGAGCTTGTACATGTCCAGCGCCGCGCCGATGGCGCGGATGTCGTTCTGCGCGGCGGTGACCTTGGCCTGATCCGGCCGGCTCATCACCTGCGGCACCACCAGGGCGGCAAGGATCCCGAGGATCACCACCACCACCATGATTTCGATAAGCGTGAAACCTTTTTGCCTGCTTTTCACCTAGTTACCCCACCATTTGGTTCAAAGAAAGAATCGGCAGCAGGATGGCCAGCACGATCACCAGCACCACTGCGCCCATGAAAACCAGCATGAACGGCTCGAATAATCCGACCAGCAAGGCGATCTGTGCGCTCAGGTCGTTTTCCTGATTCTTCGCCGTGCGCGCCAGCATCTGATCCAGCTCACCGGAGCGTTCGCCGCTGGCGATCATATGCAGCATCATCGGCGGAAACTGCCCGGTGGCCTCCAGCGAACGGGTCAGGCTGCCGCCCTCGCGCACCTTCTGCGCCGCCACCAGCACCTCGCCACGGATCACCCGGTTGGCGATCACCTCGCCGGCAATCGCCAAAGCTTCTACCAATGGCACGCCACTGCGAGTGAGGATGGCCAATGTCGAGGCGAAACGTGCGCAATCGGTGGCACGCCCCAGCCGCCCGATCAGCGGCAGACGCAGCAAAAAACCATGCCAGCGCAGGCGCAGCGCTTCGTCGCGCAAGGCCATGCGCAAGGCCACCACGCCGATGCCCAGCACCAGCACCGCCAGCAGCCCCCAGGCCTTGACCCAGTCGCTCAGGGCGATCAGCCCACGGGTCAACAGCGGCAGGGTCTGCCCGGAGTCGACGAACACCTTGACCACGTCCGGCACCACGTAGCCGAGCAGGAAGCCGACGATCAGCAACGAGGCGCACATCAGGATCACCGGATAGAGCAGCGCCAGTTGCACTTTCTGCCGCGATTGTTGGCGCTGTTCGGTGTAGTCGGCCAACTGTTCCAGCACCGGGCCGAGATGCCCGGCATGCTCGCCCGCCGCCACCGTGGCGCGGTACAGCTCGGGGAAGGCGGCAGGGAACTCCTTGAGGCTGGCAGCCAGGCTGTGGCCCTCCAGCACACGGGCGCGCACCGCCAGCAACATGCCCTGAATGCGCGCATGGGTGGCTTGCGCCGCCGCGGCGCGCAGGGCCTCTTCGATGGGCAGCGCGGCCTGGATCAGGGTCGCCAGTTGCCGCGTGACCAGAGCCAGGTCACGTGCCGACAGGCCACGGGCAAAGCCCAGGCGCGTGCCGCCACTGCTCTGCTCGCGGCTGCGCGTGGCCTTGACCTCCAGCGGTGCCAACTGGCGCTCACGTAGAAGCTGACGCACCTGGCGCGCACTGTCGGCCTCCAGCACGCCCTTCTGCTGGCGACCGCGCCCGTCCAGGGCAATATATTCAAAGGCCGCCATCTATTCTTCTCGCGTCACGCGCAACACTTCCTCCACCGTGGTCACCCCTTCCAGCACCTTGCGCCGACCATCGTCGCGGATGCTCGGGCCCAGGGTGCGGGCGTGGCGGGTCATGTCCTGCTCGGAGGCACGGCTGTGCACCAGCGTGCGCATGGTTTCGTCGAACACTACCAGTTCGTAGATGCCGGTACGCCCGCGATAGCCCTGCTGATGGCACTGGGCGCAACCGCGCGCATGGTACAGGGTCGGCGGCGAGTTGGCCGGCACGCCGAGCAGCACGCATTCGGTGGCATCGGCGGTATAGGCTTCCTTGCAGGCCGGGCACAGCACCCGCACCAGGCGCTGGGCCAGCACGCCGAGCAAAGAGGACGACAGCAAAAAGGGCTCCACGCCCATGTCCACCAGACGGGTGATGGCGCCGATGGCGCTGTTGGTGTGCAGCGTCGACAGCACCAGGTGGCCGGTGAGCGAGGCCTGCACGGCGATCTCGGCGGTTTCCTTGTCGCGGATCTCGCCGACCATCACCACATCCGGATCCTGGCGCAGGATGGCGCGCAGGCCTCGGGCGAAGGTCATGTCCACCTTGGCGTTGACCTGGGTCTGGCCGATGCCTTCGAGGTGGTATTCGATAGGATCTTCGACCGTGAGGATATTGCGCGTATGGTCGTTGAGGCTGACCAGGCTGGCGTACAGGGTGGTGGTCTTGCCCGAGCCGGTGGGGCCGGTGACCAGCAGGATGCCGTGGGGCTTGCGTACGGTTTCCTCCATCAGCGCGCGGTCTTCACTGCGCATGCCCAGGTGTTGCAAGGACAGGCGCCCGGCCTGCTTGTCGAGCAGGCGCAACACCACCCGCTCGCCATTGGCCGACGGCAGCGTGGAAACGCGGATGTCCACCTCGCGCCCACCCACCTTGAGGGAAATGCGCCCGTCCTGCGGCACGCGCTTCTCGGCGATATCCAGCCTTGCCATCACCTTCACCCGCGACACCAGCAAGGCGGCCAGCTCACGCTTGGGTTCTAGCACTTCACGCAGGATGCCATCGACACGAAAGCGCACCACCAGGCGTTTCTCGAAGGTTTCCAGATGGATGTCGGAAGCGTTTTCCTTGATCGCCTCGCCGAGGATGGCGTTGATCAGGCGGATGATCGGCGCGTCGTCTTCCTGTTCCAGCAGGTCTTCGGTTTCCGGCACCTGATCGGCCAGCGAGGCCAGGTCGAAACTGCCGCCGATATCCTCGGCCAGTTGCATGGAAGCCGAATCATGCTGGTAGGCAGCGCCCAGTGCTTGGGCGAACTCGCTGGCCGCGAGCACCTGCAGCGGCAGGCTGCGCCCGGCGAAGCGCTGCGCTTCAGCCAGCGCCGTCAGCTCGCAGTCGGCCCTGTGGATCAGGCAGGCGCGCCCTTCGTGCAGGCCGAATACCAGGCCATGGCGTTTGGCAAAGCTGAAGGGCAAGCGGCGCAACGGGGTTTCCGGCAGCGAAGCATTCATGCAGCGAACCTTGAATCTGAACCTGATGCCTGGAGTCTCGCAGCCTAATGCGACAACTGATACACAGTGTTGTCACCCAAGTCCGGCAGCATCGAAGGGTTCAACGCGCCGCACATGTGCTGGCCAGGGTTTCTTGTGGTAATGATGCAGCCATCTTTAACACATTGCCGAGAGCCATTCACCCACCTAACAGGCTGTTGAAAAACTACCTGCGTTGGCAATACTGCGTTAAAAACAGCCTCAAAATGCTCATTTACAAGACGTAAACTGCGCTTTTTCGGCTGTTTGATTCGCTAGCGCTCACCCTTCGGGCCAGCCGTTGGCTGTTACTCCCGTTGGTCGTTGCGCCTTGTCTTGCCTGCCTCGCTTACGTTTTTCAACGGCCTGTTAACTCAGGGGATACCAAGCGGGTTCAGGCTGCTATGATCGGCCCGCGCCGTCTCCAAGAAGAACTACAACGCCGTTTCCGGAGTGATGCATTTGCCCGTTCCCCTGCGCTTGAAGGACAGAGCCCCAACCCTGATTGGCGCATCGCTGCTGATCATCATGAGTCTCGCCCTCGCCTGGCAGAGCGCCGACCTGCTGCGTCTGGTGCGCGGCCCGTTGCCCACTGCCAGCAGCGCCAGCGACAGTGCCCCGACACCGACCACCAGCGCCCCCATCGCCCAGCTCTTCGGCACGGCGCAAAGGCCCGAGAGTGGCCCGCCGCCGGCCACCAACCTGCAACTGACCCTGCTCGGTAGCTTCGTGCACAGCGACCCGCAGCGCTCCAGCGCGATGATCCAGCGCCAGGGCCAGCCGGCGCAGCTCTATGGCCTGGGCAGCGAAGTGGACAACGGTGTGCGCCTCGACGCGATCTACGCCGACCATGTTGAACTGCTGCGCAACGGTCGCCGCGAGAGCCTCGGCTTCCCTCGCCCCAGCAGCAGCCCGTACAGTGCTCCGGCCATGCCCGAGGCGACCAGCGACAGCACCCTCGAGCAGCTCGAACAACTGCAGCAGGACAACAGCGAAGAACTGCGCCAGCGCATGCAGGCGCTGCGTGAACAAATGGAATCCAGCGCCGCCGAGCCGGAAACTCCCACCGATCAGCCCCAGGAAAGCGATTGAACCGATGCATGCCCTCCGTAGCCGATTGACCTTCGCCCTGCTCCTGGCCAGCCTTGCCAGCGCCCCTCTGCCGCTGTACGCCGAAATAACCCCGGCCACCGGCAGCAAGAAGCAGCAGCAAGAAACCTGGACCATCAACCTCAAGGGCGCCGACATCCGCGAGTTCATCGACCAGATCGCCGCCATCACCGGGCAGACCTTCGTCGTCGACCCCCGGGTCAAGGGCCAGGTCACCGTGGTGTCGAGCACGCCGCTGGGGCTGTCCGAGGTCTACCAGCTCTTCCTCTCGGTCATGGCCACCCATGGCTTCAGCGTGATGACCCAGGGCGACCAGGCGCGCATCGTGCCCAACGCCGAGGCCAAGGCCGAAGCGGACAGCAGCAGCCCCGCGCCGGATCGCCTGGAAACCCGCCTGATCCAGGCCCAGCAGACGCCGGTGGCCGAGCTCATCCCGCTGATTCGCCCACTGGTGCCGCAGTATGGCCACCTGGCCGCCGTCACCTCGGCCAACGCCCTGATCATCAGTGATCGCAGCGCCAACATCGCGCGTATCGAAAAGCTGGTGCACCAGCTCGACCACAGCGGCGCCCAGGATTTCACCGTGGTCACCCTGCAGAACGCCTGGGTGATGGACGCCGCCGAGGTGCTCAACAACAGCATCGCCCGCGGCCAGGCCAAGGGCACCAGCGCCACCCAGGTGGTGGCCGACGCCCGTACCAACCGCCTGATCCTGCTCGGCCCGCCGGAAGCGCGTGCCAAGCTGGCCGACCTGGCCCGCTCGCTGGACGGCCCCAGCAGCCGCTCGGCCAATACCCGCGTCATCCGCCTGCGCCACAACGACGCCAAGGCCCTGGCGGAAACCCTCGGGGAAATCTCCGAAGGCCTGAAGAATCAACAGGGCAGCGACGCCACCAGCAAGCCGGCGAATATCCTCATCCGCGCCGATGAAAGCCTCAACGCCCTGGTGCTGCTGGCCGAACCGGACATGGTGGCCACCCTCGAAGACATCGTGCGCCAGCTCGACGTGCCGCGCGCCCAGGTGATGGTGGAAGCCGCCATCGTCGAGATTTCCGGCGACATCACCGACGCCCTGGGCGTGCAGTGGGCGGTGGATGGCCGCAGCGGCAGCGGCGGTCGCGGCAGCCTCGGCGGCGTCAACTTCGGCGGCACCGGGCTCTCGGTCGGCACCGTGCTGCAGATCCTGCAGAGCGGCGAAATCCCCGACAACACCAGCCTGCCCGATGGCGCCATCATCGGCGTCGGCAGCGACCGCTTCGGCGCGCTGATCACCGCACTGTCGGCCAACAGCAAGAGCAACCTGCTGTCCACACCGAGCCTGCTGACCCTGGACAACCAGAAGGCGGAAATCCTCGTCGGGCAGAACGTGCCCTTCCAGACCGGCTCCTACACCACCGATGCCGCCGGCTCCAGCAACCCCTTCACCACCATCGAGCGCAAGGACATCGGCGTCACCCTCAAGGTCACCCCGCACATCAACGAAGGCGCCACCCTGCGCCTGGAAATCGAGCAGGAAATCTCCTCCATCGCCCCCAGCACCGGGCTCAACGCCCAGGCGGTGGATCTGGTGACCAACAAGCGCTCGATCAAGAGCACCATCCTCGCCGACGACGGCCAGGTGATCGTGCTCGGTGGGCTGATCCAGGACGACGTCACCCAGGCCGTGTCCAAGGTACCGTTGCTGGGTGACATCCCCCTGATCGGCGGGCTGTTCCGCTCCACCCGCGACTCGCATATCAAGCGCAACCTGATGGTCTTCCTGCGGCCCACCGTGGTGCGCGACGGCGCCGGCCTGGCAGCGCTTTCCGGCAAGAAATACGGCGACATCCGCATTCTCGGCAATGGCAATGGCCAAGGCAGCCCGAGCATCCTGCCGCGCAACCCGACGCAACTCTTCGACGGCCAGGGCGCGCCAGCGGTGGATTTGCGGCAGTGAGGGCAGGCGGCTTGCGAGGGCGTCTGCCAGGGGTGTCTGCGTGAGCCGGCGCAATAACGCCAGTGACTGGGTGCGGCACAGTCAAATGCCGGGGAAGATAGAGCGTATCGAGGCCTACTTAGGGCGCCTCAGCCGAGGTAATTTTTCAACGGCCTGCTAGGCTCAAGCCCCTGCACGCCCTCGGACATCCTGGCGGTATTCTCCCGGCGTCTTTCCGGTCCAGTTCTTGAACGAGCGATAGAAAACCCCTGCATCCTTGAAGCCCAGCAGGAAGGTAATGTCTTCATAGCTGTATTCGGGGTGGCTCAGATACTCTTCGGACAAGCGCAGGCGCAAGGCATTGAGCAGTTGGCGAAAGCTGGTGCCTTCGTCTGTCAGGCGTCGTTGCAAGGTTCTCGGCGTAACGGCCAGCAGTTCGGCCATGGCATGTTTTGTCGGCTCGCCATAGCACAGCAGCAACTCCAGCAGGAAGTTACAACGGCTGCTCCAGGGTTCGTCAGGCTGATTGCGGTGATGCGCGGCCTCCAGCGCCTGAAGATGACGCAACGACTGCACAGCGATGCCGCTCGGCCTCGCTGACTCGCTATGCTTTTTTTCCTCCGACACAGGAAAGACAACACAGGTTTGCCCCTGATCGAATTCCGGCATGATGCCAAGCACACGCTCATAGATAGCGGCATCCGACAGCGCCTTTGGCAGCGGGTGAGCAAAACGGATTCGCTCGGCCGACAGTGCAAAATTATCCCTGATGGCATCGCACAGTGATGCAACGAAGCCTTCATGTTGATGCGGGCTGACGTAGATATCGGGATGAGGAATGCAAGCGAGCGTCAAACGACCGGGAGCTTCTGTTATTTCAATCGTCAGAACTTCAGTCATCAACCCCAGATAGCGTTGCAGCAGGCCACAATAATCCAGCAGCGCGAACTCCCGTTTCTTGAAGAAAAACGCGAGCTTGGGGTGCAGGCGCGTAGAGCCCGGTGACAACTTCAGGCCGATATTGGGCTCATTCAGCCACTGGGATAGCCGATCAAGATTCTTACCCACAAGATCGCCCGGAATCCGGCTACCCGGTGGATAACCAGACAAGCCGTCATTCACCAGTTTCTGTACCGTCTGAAACACCTGCTGCTGCCCGCGTTGCAGGAGATAGGACTCAAGTGCCCCAAGGTGAGAAAGCACCGTGTCGCGGGCGATCGTAGGCTCACGGCTGGCCGTACTGTGCATAAGAACATGCTCTCTGGCAGACCCGAGGATTCTGCCTGTGAAGCGGCTGTAACTCTACAGGGCCAGACTGAATCACCGCCTTTGTCTCAAATGGTCATAAACCTTTGCACCCGCCCCTTCTATCGTCTCCCGGCGAGATGAAATCTCATCAAGCGCCCCGCAAAAACCAGAATAAGAATAAAGGTCATGCCCATGAAGAAATACTCGAAAGCAGCACTGCTTATCACCACCCTGTCACTCATCGCGCAACCAGTGATGGCGGCCGCCACCACAACGGTCGCGTCGATGGGATATATCTACGGATTTCCACTGGTATTGATGGGTGAAACCCGCAATGGACTGACTGGCTCGGCACGCTCCTGCACCCTTGGCGCCGACCTCAATACCTTCACCAACGTGTTCGACATTCCCAATAAGAACTTCCAAGCGGTCGTTCGTCCGAATGTCGACACGCTCTATACCTCGGCCATGCTCGATCTGTCGCAGGGGCCGGTAATGCTCGATATGCCTGCCGTGTCAGACCGCTATGTGCTGATGGCGCTTCTGGATGCCTGGTCGAACAACTTTGCTGGCGTTGGCACCCAGAGCCACGGTGCGAACGAAGGGCACTACTTCATTACCGGGCCTAACTGGCGCCAGGCATCGGTTCCTCAAGGTTACATACAGATACCTGCGCCAACCAATCTGGTCTGGATAATCGGCCGTACGGAAGTCAAGGGCGAGAGCGATATCGCCGCAGTGCATGACATTCAAAGGCAATACAAGTTGACCACCTACAATGGCAACACGGCTGCCACAACCGACGTCGATTGCGTAGAAGACCAGGACAGAACACCACCGATCGATGTGGTGAAAAGCCTCAATGGAGAAGAGTTCTTCTCCCGCCTGTCGCAACTGATGAAGGAAAACCCGCCGCCACAAGATGAACGCTGGATCGAAAAGTCGCTGGCGACGATCGGTGTGGGTCGTTTTGCAGAGAAAGACGTCAGCGACCTGTCCAGGTTGGATAAAAAGGCGCTGGACGCAGGCATCAAACTGGGTCAGCTATCCATCGATCAGGCGTTGAAGATGCTTGGACTGAATGGCTGGGGCCCTGATCCGGAGAAAATCCCCCTGGGCAGTTATGGCCACCGTTACTTTGTTCGTGCTGTCGTGGCGCAGATTGGCTTTGGTGCCAACAAAAATGAATATGCCGTGTATCAGAATGCCGAGCGCGACTCGAACCGGGAACGTTTATCAGGGGTGAATCATTATGTATTCACGCTCAAAGGTGATGATCTGCCGCCTGTCGATGCCTTCTGGTCGCTGACGCTGTACGGCGATGATGGCTTCCTGCGTGACAATGATGCCGCCGCCCTGCTCGGCCCCCAGGTTTATGCACTGGGCAGTAATAACGATCTGGTCGCGGACGAGAATGGCGACATTCACATCCATATTTCGGCGATCCCCCCTGCTGGCGTACCCCTGAGCAACTGGCTGCCAGCACCGCCGGAGAAATTCCAGCTGACACTACGTTTCTATGCCCCCCAGCAAGCCATTCTGAAAAATGAATGGAATATTCCAGAAGTGGTGAAGCAATAAGGTGATCATGCGGGGTCGGCTCCGGCCCCGCTCTTGCTCCTTCGCCCGGCCCAGTTGCTCACCGGCCTGATGCAGCAGTTGATAGCCACCGGGCGTTCAAACACACCTCTGGACGCCTATCACTGCTCAAGCGGTAGGATCGTACAAGACGCCGCCATCGCACCTCGTTAGTCTGAAGAAAACCACAACGAGGATTCCCCGATGTCTCATTCCGTCGATAACCGCGCGACTGGCGCGATCAACCTCCAGCAGAAGCTCTCACTCATCCGCGAGCACTGGTCGCCTCGGGTGGTAGCGGAGATGAACGACTACCAGTTCAAGGTGGTGCGCGTCGAAGGCGACTTCGTCTGGCATTCCCATGCCGACACCGACGAAGCCTTTCTGGTACTCGAAGGACAACTACGTATCGATTTTCGCGACGGCCATGTCGTTCTGCAGGCTGGCGAACTCTACGTGGTGCCCAAGGGAGTCGAGCACAAACCTTATGCGGCCGAGGAAGTGAAGATGATGCTCATCGAACCCCGTGGGGTTCTGAATACGGGCAACGAAGGCGGCGAACTTACGGCGGAAAATGACCGTTGGATCTGAACGAGCCGCCCTGGGCCATCCCTGCTGCATCCCGCACTGCGCCCAAACGGCCAGATAGCCACTCCATTGCGGGCGCCTTACGGCGCCCTGCTCTCATCCGGCACGATGCTCAGGGCCGCACTGCGTAGCGATTCTCCCGAGCGACTCGCGCCAGCCCCCGCTCGACCCTTTCCAAGCCTTCGCTGGCCTGGCTGGCGCCGAGTGTCTGGGCGTACAGAAACCAGCTATGGGCATACTCCAGGGCCACGATGCGCTGCGTGTCGTCACTGGCCTGGGCCAGGTGGCAGTGGCCTGCGGCGAGCGCCATCTGCGCCGTGATCGAGCCGGGCTCCAGCTCATTGGTGAGGCAGGTTTGCAAAGGGGCGGCATGAGCCGTTGCGACAACCACGAAGGCCGTTACGGCCAGAAGATGCTTGATCATGAGCGGAACCTCGATCGGACTGGACTTAAAGGTTCTATAAAAGAACCATGCAAGCCAGACGTTAGGTGCTATCATGGAACCTGTCAACCGTTTTCTCGTCAGGCGCCGAAAAGACCTGCATACCCGGAGACCTTCACAGTGGAACGAGTCACCTTCGAGGATCGCAATTGCTCTATCGCCCGCTCGGTGGACGTCCTGGGCGACTGGTGGAATCTGATGATCGTGCGCGAGCTGTTCTGGGGGACGAACAAGTTCGATGAGTTCCAGCGCAACCTGGATATCTCCAAGGGCATCCTGTCCAAGCGCCTCAAGTCGCTGCAGGAGTACGGCATCGTCGTGAAGAACGCCGTCGGTGCCGGCACCGAATACGCCTTGACCGACAAGGGCCGCGCCCTGCACGTCATCATCATTGCCATGCTGCAGTGGGGCGATGAGTGGAACCCGCTGCCCGAAGGGTCGCCGGTGCTTCTCGTCAATCGCCGCACGGGGGCACCACTGGCCCCCGTGCAACTGCGTGATGTCGACGACCGGCCGGTCGCCCTGAAAGATCTCGGGCTGCTGCCCGGGCCAGGTGCGGACGCGACGACCTGCGCGCGCCTGGATCAGCTAAGCCAGGCTTCGCCAGCCAAGGCAGACACCTGAAACACTAGGGCACTGCTTGATCGCTACCCTGCGCCGACAGGTAGCGCTGCACGATGCGCTCCAGCTCGCCCGAGCGGCGCAGTTGCGCCAGCGCGTCGGCCCAGGCGGCGACCAGAGCATCGTCGCTGTCTTGGCTGAAGGCGATGTACAGGGAGGCGCGAAACAGCTCCAGAGGGATACGCCGCAGCGTACCGGGGGCGATGTCCAGTTGGCGGCTGTAGTAGGCGACTCCGGCATCGGTATCGCCGATAATGATGCGGGTGCGTCCGGCCAGGAGCATATGGTAGAGCTGTCGGCTGCTGCTGGCGCTCTTGTCGAGATTTCTGAAACCCAGCTCATGAAGCATGTCAGGCACCAGCCCGGCGTGCCGAGTGGTGATGCGCGGGGCATGCAGCAGTTGCTCCAGGGAGTTCACCGGCGGGCTGGCGGTAGCCAGTTGATAGGGGTAGATAGCGCCTTCCAGCATGGGGCCGACCCATTTGTAGAGAGGCTCGCGCTCAGGCGTACGGAACATGGAATATTGAATGGTGCGCGGCCGGTTATGCAGTGTGAGCGTGGCGCGCATGCTGGGCAGCAAGTGAATCTCGAAATCGTCCCCGGTCAGCGCCATGATGGCACGCACGATCTCGGTGGAGATGCCGCCTAACCGACCGTTTTCCTGATAGTTGTAGGGCGCCCATTCTTCGGTGACGATCTGATAGGGCTCGGCAGCGAAGGCGGAGCCGAGAGCTAGGTAGAGCAACGCTGTGGTGATGATCCTGTGCTTCACGTAGTCAGCCTGGAGCCTGAGGAGGGCGAAGAGCTCGACTAAGCATAGTCGCTGCTTGGCCAGCAGCCTGAGCCAATGCAGCGAATCTGTCGATACATTGGCTCTCTCGTGCGCACAGCCGCAAAAGACAGTAGCCTGACGCGCTTCCCACCCCGTCTTCGAGGCCGAACTTGGAAACCCCGGTATTTCTCGCCGTCATCACCGCAGCCGCCCTGCATGCCGGCTGGAACGCCCTGCTCAAGATCGGCCTGGATCGTTTCCTCACGGCTACCCTGATCCAGATCGGTGCCGGCCTGGTGGCACTGTGCGCCCTGCCATGGGTAGCAGTGCCACAGGGCTCGGCCTGGTTCTGGATCGGGCTGTCGGCACTGCTGCATATCGGTTACAACGTCTTTCTTGCCCGCGCCTACCAGTATGGCGACCTCGGCCAGGTCTACCCCATCGCACGCGGCAGCTCGCCCTTGATGGTCGCCCTGCTCTCGCTGCTGCTCCTGCATGATGATCTCGGCCCCTGGCAACTGTGCGGTTTGCTGATTCTGGTAACGGGTATCTGGTTGATGGCGTTGCGTGGCGGGCAACACAAGGCGCCGCAAGCGGCGATGCTGTTCTGCGCCCTGATGACGGCGCTGTTCATCGCCGGCTACACCCTGAGCGACGCCATGGGCGCCCGCGCCAATGGCGATGCGCTGAGCTATTCGCTGTGGCTGTTCGCCGTCAACGGCGTGGTGATGGCGCTGGTGTTGGCTATCACTCGTGGGCCGCGCGCCTTCCTGCAACTGGGGCCGCACTGGCGCGGCGGGTTGGCCGGTGGAGCGATGTCGATGGCGGCCTACAGCATCGTCATCTGGGCCATGACCCAGGCGCCGGTGGCACTGGTCTCCGCCTTGCGCGAAACCAGTGTGCTGTTCGCCGTGCTGCTGGGAGTGGTGCTGCTCAAGGAAACCCTACGCCCCATTCGCCTGCTGGCCTGCGCGGTGATCATCGTTGGGGTGGTGGTGATGAAGCTGGCGTAAGAACACCACTCTCCCCGGATAGTCAGGAAGCCTGTAGGAGCGAGCTCTGCTCGCGAACCGCCAGGCGCAAAAGCTTCGCGAGCAGAGCTCGCTCCTACGCGGTTCCCAGATGCAGGGATCAGATAAGGAGGCGATGCGTTACATCGGCTTGGCCTGACTCGGCATTCGGTTCGGGAACCCAACACCTGGTTTGCCGTTCTGTTGATCAACGGGTGCTGAGCCATCACGCGTTTTTCCGTCATCTGTCTTGTGCATGCTGGCCAGGCTGAACGCACGGACGCGAGCGTTTTTGGTGCCTTGCCAGAATCGTCGCCGACGATTTTTTGCCCGTCTGCCGTGGCTTGCGGCACACTAGCGCCCTTCCCGAGCATGCGCTCGTTTAATCGTTCAAGAGCCCGTATGACACGTTCTCCCTTCCGCCGCATGGCCTTCAGCGCGTTGCGCCGCCTGCTGTACCTCTGGGTACGCTCGGAAACCATCAACCAGTCCGCCTTTACCCTCAAGCTCGACCGCAGCAAGCCGGTGTTCTACGTGCTGCAGCAGCCCTCGGTGAGCGATCTGGCGGTGGTCGATCGCGAATGTACCAAGGCCGGCCTGCCACGCCCGGTGCTGCCGCTGGCGGTCGGGGAACACGTCGAACCCGCCGCCTTCTTCTACCTGACGCCGGAGCCGGACTGGTTCGGCCGCCAGGACAAACGGGGCATCTCGCCAACCCTGGCCCGGGTGGTCGCCGCCCTCGCCCGGCATGATGTGGATGACGCGCAGATCGTGCCGGTCAGCGTGTTCTGGGGGCAGTCGCCGGATCGCGAAACCAGCGCCTGGAAGCTGCTGTTCGCCGATAGCTGGGCGGTGACCGGGCGCTTGCGCCGCCTGGTCAGCATCCTGATTCTCGGGCGCAAGACCCGCGTGCAGTTCTCCACGCCGATTCACCTGCGCGAGCTGGTCGAGCAGGACAAGGGCCACGAGCGCACCCTGCGCATGGTGCACCGCATCCTGCGCGTGCACTTCCGCAACCAGAAGGCTGCGGTAATCGGCCCGGACGTCTCGCACCGGCGTAACCTGGTCAAGGGCCTGGTGCACGACCCACTGGTGCGCCAGGCCATCATTGATGAAGCCGAGCGCGAGAAGATCAGCCTGGAGAAAGCCGAAGCCCAGGCGCTGCGCTATGGCAACGAGATCGCCTCGGATTACACCTACACGGTGATCCGCTTCCTCGAGCTGGTGCTCTCCTGGTTCTGGAACAAGATCTACGACGGCATCAAGGTGCACAACGTCGAAGGCGTGCGCGACATCGCCCAGGGCCACGAGGTGATCTACGTGCCCTGCCACCGCAGCCACATCGACTACCTGCTGCTGTCCTACCTGCTGTTCCGCAACGGCCTGACGCCGCCGCACATCGCCGCCGGCATCAACCTCAACATGCCGGTCATTGGTGGCCTGCTGCGCCGTGGCGGTGCCTTCTTCATGCGCCGCACCTTCAAGGGCAACCCGTTGTACACCGCGGTGTTCAACGAATACCTGCACACCCTGTTCAGCAAGGGCTTTCCGGTGGAGTACTTCGTCGAGGGCGGGCGCTCGCGCACCGGGCGCATGCTGCGGCCGAAGACCGGCATGCTGGCCATCACCCTGCGCAGCTTCCTGCGTTCGCACCGTCTGCCCATCGTCTTCGTGCCGGTATATATCGGCTACGAGCGCGTGCTCGAAGGCCGCACCTACCTGGGCGAGCTGCGCGGCGCGAGCAAGAAGAAGGAATCGATCTTCGACCTGTTCAAGGTGCTCGGTGCGCTCAAGCAGCGCTTCGGCCAGGTCTCGGTGAACTTCGGCGAGCCGATCAAGCTGGCCGAGTTCCTCGACCAGCAGCAACCCGGCTGGCGCCAGCAGGAGCTGGGCCCGCAATACCGCCCAGCCTGGCTCAACGAAACTACCAACCGCCTCGGCGAACACGTGGCGCGCCACCTCAACGAGGCAGCGGCGGTCAACCCGGTCAACCTAGTGGCCTTGGCGCTGCTGTCCACCAGCAAGCTGGCCCTGGACGACCGCGCCCTGGCGCGTGTGCTCGACCTGTATCTGGCGCTGCTGCGCGCGGTGCCCTACTCGCCGCACACCACCCTGCCGGAAGGCGACGGCGCGGCGCTGATCGAGCACGTCAAGGGCATGGAGCTGCTGGCCGAGCAGAAGGATGCGCTGGGCAAGATTCTCTATCTGGACGAGCAGAACGCCGTCCTGATGACCTACTACCGCAACAACGTGCTGCACATCTTCGCCCTGCCGGCGCTGCTGGCCAGTTTCTTCCAGAGCAGCGCGCGGATCAGCCGCGAACAGATCCTGCGCTTCACGGGTGCGCTGTACCCCTATCTGCAATCGGAGCTGTTCATCCGTTGGCAGCCGAGCGAGCTGGAGGGCGTGATCGACCAGTGGCTGGCGGCCTTCGTCGAACAAGGCCTGCTCAAGGTCGAAGGCGACGTGTACGTGCGCCCGGCGCCCAGTTCGCGCCAGTTCGTGCTGCTGACCCTGCTGTCGCGTTCGGTGGCGCAGACCCTGCAACGCTTCTACATGGCCATCGCCCTGCTGCTCAACGCCGGGCAGAACGCGCTCAGCGCCGAGGAGCTGGAAGACCTGTGCACGGTCATGGCCCAGCGCCTGTCGATTCTGCATGGCCTGAACGCGCCGGAGTTCTTCGACAAGAGCCTGTTCCGTCACTTCATCCAGAGCCTGCTGGATCAGGGCGTGCTGCGCCAGGACGAAGCCGGCAAGCTCAGCCACCACCCGCTGCTCAGCGAGCTGGCCGAAGGTGCCGCCAAGCGTGTGCTACCGGCGGAAATTCGCCTGTCGATCCGCCAGGTGGCGCTGGATCGCAACGAGGACGAACCGGTAACAGTCTGACTGCATCGTAGGGTGCGCTGTGCGCACCTTCAAATCACTGTAGCCACCGGTGCGCACGGCGCACCCTACGGAACGAACCCCTGCCATGTTTGGCAGTCAGCCACTAAGCCACTCCCGGCAGGAGGCCATTGCCCATGATCGACTCCCTGATGCTCAGCGCGACACGCATCACCACCCTGGCAGCCGAACAGGTGCTGACCAATGCCAGCGGCTTCCTCTTCCAGCGCGACAAGCGACTGTTTCTGGTGACCAGCCGTCACGTCGTGTTCGACGAGCCCAGCGGGCATCAGCCGGACAGCCTGCGCATCGAGTTGCACACCGATGCGGACAACCTGGCAAGCACCGCGGACATGACCATCGCCCTCTACGAGGGCGAGGAACGCCAGTGGCGTCAAGGCATCGATGGTGCCGGTGAGATCGACGTGGCGGTAATCGAGCTGGATCGTATGGCGCTACCGCCAGGCAGCGTCTACCAGGCCTTCACCGAACAGCATCTGCTACAAGCCGACGAGCACGTGGAAATCGGCTCGACGCTGCTGGTGGTGGGCTTCCCCCTGGGCTTTCAGGACGACCTGCACCGCATGCCGGTGGCGCGCCACGCCGGGCTGGCGTCCTCCTTCGGCTTGCGCTTTCAGGGGCTGGGTTACTTCCT
Organism: Pseudomonas sp. NCHU5216; assembly: GCF_052156495.1. Lineage (NCBI taxonomy): Bacteria > Pseudomonadati > Pseudomonadota > Gammaproteobacteria > Pseudomonadales > Pseudomonadaceae > Pseudomonas > Pseudomonas sp. NCHU5216. Next base: position 127,923 of record NZ_JBQLIX010000009.1, read on the forward strand.
CACCGATGGCCGCACCCATCGCGGCATCAGCGGCGCCCCAGTGGTCAAGCGCGCCAGCGTCGATGGCGAACTGCCCTGGCACCTGCTCGGTATCCACTCCACCCGCCTGCTGGGCAACCGTGACGAAGATCAGGACGAAGCCCTGGGCCTGAACTGCACCTGGTATGCCGATATTCTGATGACCCTGACGGAATAATCCGAAGCGGAGCGCCGGCCAATCGTAGGGCGGGCGTAGGTTGGGCGTAAGGCGGGCGTAGGGCGGCCTCAGGAGCGCCAGCGAACAGCCCGCCGGGCCATGCCCAGTTCGGCACCACGACTCACGCCCAATACACCCATCAACGGCGTACTCCTACTACTTCCAAGCAACCGGCGTCCCGGAACGCCCTACTCGCCTTCCCGGATTTCATCCGGGCTACGAAATACGGATGGCCGCCCAAGAAAAAAACCCGCCCTGCGCATCACGCGGGGCGGGTTTCTTTACAGCGCCGTAAATCTTACAGCGTCACGGCCGCCGGATTGGGCTCGGCGGCCACCTCCATGTCCGGCGCCACTTCGACGTGCAGCAGGCCAAGGCGTTCGCTGCTCCACTGACGAATGCGGTTGGTCAGCGCCAGGTCATCGTTGAGCTTCTGCCCGTAGGACGGAATGATCTCCTTCAAGCGCGCCTGCCACTCGGGGGTGGCCACCTTGTCGGCGAAGGCCTTCTCGATCAGGTGCAGCATGATCGGTGCGGCGGTCGAGGCGCCCGGCGAAGCGCCCAGCAGTGCGCTGAGGCTGCCGTCAGCCGAGGTCACCACCTCGGTGCCGAACTGCAGCACGCCCCCCTTGACCGGGTCTTTCTTGATGATCTGCACGCGCTGGCCGGCGTTGATCAGCTCCCAGTCCTCGTCACGCGCCTGCGGGAAGTATTCGCGCAAGGATGCCATGCGCTCTTCCTGGCTGAGCATCAATTGGCCCATCAGGTAGGTGCTCAGCGACCAGTTGTCCATGCCGGCGTTGACCATCGGCAGGAAGTTGTCGGTGGTCATGGCGCTGAACATGTCGAGCAGCGAGCCGTTCTTGAGGAACTTGGTGGAGAAGGTGGCGAACGGGCCGAACAGCAGCACGGTCTCGCCATCGATCACGCGGGTGTCCAGGTGCGGCACGGACATGGGCGGCGAGCCCACCGAAGCCTTGCCGTAAACCTTGGCCTTGTGCTGGGCGACCACGTCCTGGTTGCGGGTCATGAGGAACTGGCCACCGACCGGGAAGCCAGCGTAGCCCTCGGCTTCTTCGATGCCGGACTTCTGCAGCAGCTTGAGCGCGCCACCACCGGCGCCGATGAAGACGAAGCGCGCGTTGACGCTCTGCTCGGCGCCGCCCTTGGCCAGGTCGGCCACGGTCACACGCCAGGTGCCGTCGTCGTTGCGCTGCAGGTCACGCACCTCATGCTCCAGGTGCAGGCTGGCCTTGTCCTTGCCGATCAGCGAGTCGACCAACTGGCGGGTGATCTCGCCGAAGTTGACGTCGGTGCCGATGGCCATGCGGGTGGCTGCGATCTTCTGCTGCGGATCACGGCCGTCCATGATCAGCGGCACCCACTGGGCGATCTGCGCGGGATCCTCGCTGAACTCCATGCCACGGAACAGGTTGCTGTGCTGCATCGCGGCGTGGCGCTTGCGCAGGTATTCGACGTTGTCGTCGCCCCAGACGAAGCTCATGTGCGGCGCGTTGTTGATGAAAGTCCTGGGCTTGCTCAGCACGTCGCGCTCGACCTGGGTGGCCCAGAACTGCTTGGAAATCTCGAACGACTCGTTGATGGCGATGGCCTTGCTGATGTCGATGCCACCGTCGGCGGTTTCCGGCGTGTAGTTCAGCTCGCAGAATGCCGAGTGGCCGGTGCCGGCGTTGTTCCAGGCGTTGGAGCTCTCGCCGGCGACGCGGTCGAGACGCTCGTAGATGTCGATGCTCCAGTCGGGCTGCAGCTCGTTGAGGTAAGTGCCGAGGGTGGCGCTCATGACGCCAGCACCAATCAATACGACGTCGACGGTTTTCTCGGGCTCCTGGGGTTTGGAGCAACCGATCACGCTGAGGCAGAGCAGCGTCAGCAGGGTTTTCTTCATGGGACAGTCCAGTGTTGTCGCATGGCGATAAGCCATGCAGGCAAGGTTTCGAGTAGCAGCCGTATGGGCCGCTCATGGGCGATAGCCGCAGGTCTGCGGCGCGGCGGGAGGAAGGGTGCTTCAGGCCTCTTGATGGGCGTACTCCAGCGCGCCGCGGGCTAGAGCAAGTTGCGTGCCGCTGAAAGGTTTCAGCTGTAATTGCGCGGCTTTCTGTCGCATAGCCCGCGCATGCTCTGGCGAGAACTCGCCAGAGCATGCTCAGACAGCCTATTCAGATGGCGGGATTCCGCCCGCTCAAGCCAGCAGCAGTGGCAGGAGCACCGCCGTGATGATCCCCAGCAGGCTCATGCCCAGTGCGGCGAAGGCGCCGCATTCCTCACCTTCCTGCAGGGCGTGGGCGGTGCCTATGGCATGAGCGTTGATGCCGTAGCTCAGGCCACGCGCCGCCGGATGCTCGACACCGGCCCAGCGCAGCAACAGCGGCCCCATGGCCGTGCCAATCACCCCGGTGAGCATTACCATCACCGCCGCCAGCGAGGCCACGCCACCGATCTGCTCGGCCACCGGCATGGCGATCGGCATGGTCACGAACTTGGGCGCCAGGCTCATCACCACGCTCCAGTCGGCGCCCAGTGCCCAACCAATGGCCAGGGTCAACGCCACCGACAGTGCGCCGCCGGCACAGAGGGTGATCAGCACCGGCCAGAATAGCTGGCGAATGCGCGCGATATTGTGCTGCAGCGGCACGGCCAGAACGATGGTCGCCGGCCCCAGCAGCCAGGCGATGGGCTCGGCGCCGGCGCGGTAGGTGGCGTAGTCGACACCACAGGCCAGCAGCGTGCTGACGATCAGCACCACGGACACCAGCACCGGTTGCAACAGCAGCCAGCCGCTGCGCCGATAGAGCCAAGCGGCAATGAGAAAAGCCGCCAGGGTCAGGGCGATGGCGAACAGCGGATGCTGAGTCAGCACGCTCATCACTTGCGCTCCTGACGGCGGATCAGGGTTTGCAGCAACCAGCCGCAGAACGGCACGGTGATCAACAGCGACAGCACCAGCGCGGTGGCGATCACTGGCAGTTCGGCGAGCAGCACGTCGCCGCTGGTCATGATCCCCGAGGCCGGCACCGCCAGCAGCAGCGGCAAAAATGGCAGCAAACCACCGGCGGCCTGCTGCAGAGGCTCGGGCACGGCGCCGCGCCACATCAGCCACACCGACAGCAGCAACAGACCAATGATCGCCGCTGGCAGCATGGGCAACAGCCAGTGATTGAGCACGACACCGGCGAGCTGCAGCAGTACCAGCCAGAACAGGCCGCGCAGCAGCGTCATAGCGACTCCTCCTTGAGCCGTCCGCGCCGGAACAGGGGGCGCGGCTCGATGGCCGAGCGACCGTAGAGCACGCTCAGGCCGGCCAGCCCCTTGAGGGCGTCCTCAACCGACTTGTCGGCGCGTATGGCAAAGGCATCGAAGCCGCACTGGCGCATATGCGCTAACTGGTCACGCAGCACGTCACCCAACGCGCGCAACTCGCCGCGCCAGCCCAGGCGGGTGCGCAGCAGGTAAGCCTGGCTGTAGCCACGGCCATCGCGGAAGCTGGGAAAGTCGATGGCGATCAGCGGCAGGCTGGCGAGAAACGGCTGCAGCGCTTCGGGCTCGTCATCCACCTGCAGCAGCAGGCCGTCGGCGCTCAGCGCCCTGCCCTCCAGCACCTCGGCCGATTGCCGTTCGCGCCAGGCCGCCAGCGGCAGGATCAGCGGCGCGCCGCTCTCTTCGCCCTGCAGTTGCCAGGGGTCGTCGCTGACGATACGAGCCTGGCCGTCGATCAGGCGAATCAGGTTGTTCATGCCACCTCCTCGCGGCTGTACACGCGCTCCTTGAACGGCTCCAGGCCAATGCGCTGGAAGGTGTCGAGAAAGCCCTCGCCCACCTCGCGATAGTCCACGTAAGTGCCGACGATGCGCTCGATCACTTCGGGCACCTGCTCGGCGGCGAACGACGGGCCGATCACCTTGCCCAGCGCCGCCTGTTGGCCCTGGCTGCCGCCGAGGGTGAGTTGGTACCACTCGCTGCCATTCTTGTCGACGCCGAGGATGCCGATGTTGCCGATATGGTGATGACCACAGGCGTTCATGCAGCCGGAGATGTTCAGGCTCAGCTCGCCGAGATCGTGCAGGTAGTCGAGGTCGTCGAAACGCTGCTGGATGGCCTGGGCAATGGGGATCGACTTGGCATTGGCCAGCGCGCAGAAGTCGCCACCGGGGCAGGCGATGATATCGGTGAGCAGGCCGGCGTTGGCCGTGCCCAGGCCAGCGGCCTGGGCCTCGACCCACAGCGCATGCAGATCGGCCTTGCGCACATCGGGCAGCACCAGGTTCTGCTCGTGGGCCACGCGGATCTCGCCGAAACCGTAGCGCTCGCTCCACTCGGCCACTGCCTGCATCTGCTCGGCGGTGACATCACCGGGCGGCGCGCTGATGCCGGGCTTGGTCGATAGCACCACGCTGACGTAACCCGGCACCTGATGCGCCATGACATTGCGCGCGACCCAACGGGCGAAACCGGCGTCGCGCGCCAGGTGGGTGCCGAAATCCAGATCGGTCTGCGCCAGCGACGCATAGGCAGGCCGACGGAAGGACACGGCGACACGCTGATACTCGTCCTCGGTCAACTGCGCCGGGCCGTCCTTGATCATCTGCCATTCGCGCTCAACTTCGGCGGCAAAGGCCTCGATGCCCAGCGCCTTGACCAGGATCTTGATGCGCGCCTTGTATTTGTTGTCGCGCCGGCCATGGCGGTTGTACACGCGCAGGATGGCCTCGACGTAGGACAGCAGATCGCGCCAGGACAGGCCCTCACGCAGTGGCTGGGCGATGATCGGCGTACGCCCCAGACCGCCACCGACCAAGACACGCAGCAGCAACTCACCGGCAGCGTCGCGATAGACCTGCAGGCCGATATCGTGCACCTGCACCGCTGCGCGATCCTGCTCGGCGGCGCACAGGGCGATCTTGAACTTGCGCGGCAGAAAGAGGAATTCCGGGTTGACCGTCGACCACTGGCGCAGAATCTCGGCCAGTGGACGCGGGTCGAGGTACTCGTCGGCGGCGACGCCGGCGAAGGCTTCGGTGGTGATATTGCGCACGCAGTTGCCCGAGGTCTGGATGGCATGCATGTCGTGATCGGCCAGCCAGTCGAGGATGTCCGGTACGCGCTCCAGCTCGATCCAGTTGAACTGGATGTTCTGCCGCGTGGTGAAGTGCCCGTAACCGCGGTCGTACTCACGAGCGATATGCGCCAGCGCGCGCATCTGCTTGGCCGACAGGGTGCCGTAGGGAATCGCCACACGCAGCATATAGGCATGCTTCTGCAGGTACAGGCCGTTCTGCAGGCGCAGCGGCAGAAACTCCTCCTCGCTCAGCTCGTCAGCGAGTCGCCGCTGTACCTGGTCGCGGAACTGGGCGACGCGCTCGCGCACCAGCGCGCGGTCATAATCGTCGTATTGGTACATGCCGGCAGGCCTCCTGATCACGGGGCGTCGACTATGCCTGCCAGGCGTGCACCGAAAACAGCGCCAGAAAAGCCTTAAAAAAGCGGATCAGATGGGTGCGGCAATGACCGGTGCAGGTCACTGATTGGCGTGGCGCGATGTCGCAGGGCGGCCTCTGTATCGCCAGCCAGCAAAGCCGCAGACGTCAGAAATGCCGCGGCCTGGCGATCTGCCAGGCACTTTTCCCTGCGTTCGCCGCCAGCATCTGATCCGCTTTTTTATCGAAAACCTGAGTCTGTTTCGCGATCAGTTGCCCTCGGATCATGGCGCCAGCCTGAATAAACGCCTGATGAGGGCAAATAAATGACCGATCTGATCCCCGTGCGCAGCGTCGAGACCATCGACCCGAGCAAACCCATCCGCCTGACACCGGCCCAGGCCGGCGGCCCGATCCATACGCGCAGCTTCACCGGACGCTTTCGCAACCTGCGTCTGCTAGGTGCCGGCCTGCTGTTCCTGCTGTTTTTCGGTACTGCCTGGATCGACTGGAACGGCCGCCAGGCGGTGCTCTGGGACCTGGACAACCGCCAGTTCCACATCTTTGGCGCCACCTTCTGGCCACAGGATTTCATCCTGCTCTCGGCCATCCTGATCATCGCCGCCTTCGGCCTGTTCTTTATCACCGTGCTGGCTGGCCGCGTCTGGTGCGGCTATGCCTGCCCGCAGAGCGTATGGACCTGGGTATTCATGCGTGTCGAGCAGATCACCGAGGGCGACCGTGGCCAGCGCATCAAGCTCGATGCCGCGCCCTGGTCACTGAACAAGCTGGCCCGGCGCGGCGCCAAGCACGGCCTGTGGCTGACGGTGAGCCTGGTCACCGCACTGGCCTTCGTCGGCTACTTCACCCCGGTGCGCCAACTGACGCTCGACCTGGCGACCCTCGAAGTTGGTGCCACCACGGCGTTCTGGGTGCTGTTCTTCACCGCCGCCACCTATATCAACGCCGGCTGGCTGCGCGAGAAGGTGTGCCGCGACATGTGCCCCTACTCGCGCTTTCAGAGTGTGATGTTCGACAGCGATACGCTGGTCATCTCCTACGACGCCGCCCGTGGCGAGAACCGTGGCCCAAGGCGCAAGGATGCCGACTACAAGGCCGAGGGCCTGGGCGATTGCATCGACTGCACGATGTGCGTGCAGGTCTGCCCCACCGGCATCGATATCCGCGACGGCCTGCAACTGGAATGCATCGGCTGCGGCGCCTGCGTCGACGCTTGCGACAGCATCATGGACAAGCTCGGCTATGCCCGCGGCCTGGTGCGCTACAGCTCCGAGAACGAGCTGGCCGGCGGCAAGACCCACTGGCTGCGCCCGCGTCTGGTCGGCTACGCGGCGATGCTGGCGGTGATGATCGGCGCCTTCGTCTGGGCCCTGGCCGAGCGCCCGCTGATTTCCCTGGACGTGACCCGCGACCGTGGTCTGTTCCGCGAGAACGCTCTGGGCCAGATCGAGAACATCTACAGCCTGAAGATCATCAACAAGACCCAGCAGCCACGCAGCTATGCCATCGCCCTGGTCGAGCCCGGCGACTTCGAGCTGCACGGCCCCAGCACGCTGAACCTGGCCCCTGGGGAGATTCGCGACTTGCCGGTCAATGTCGCCCTGACCTCGCCAGACAACGGCGCCAGCACACGCACTGTGGAGTTCGAGGTAAGCGACCAGGCCAACCCGGACAGCCGCGTCAGTACCCAAAGCACCTTTCTCGCACCGCTGCGTTGAAACCTGTAGCCCGGATGCAATCCGGGGGCTCTGTGCCCGTTCCCCGGATTGCATCGGGCTACATCCGCCATACCCCGCTGAATGATTCACGAGGCACTGCCATGTCTGCCGCTCACCCCGTAAAGTGTCCGCCCATACCCTTTGCGGCGGTGAACCAGGACAGGATGAAACGCTACGAAAAATTCGCCGACGAGATCGCCGAGCTGATCCGCACCGGAGTGCTCGGCCCCGGCGAAAAGGTGCCCTCGGTGCGCCATGCCAGCCGCACCTACGGGGTCAGCCCGTCCACCGTGTTCCAGGCTTATTACCTGCTGGAGGATCGCGGCCTGATCCAGGCGCGGGCGCGTTCCGGCTACTTCGTCCGTGAGCACGCCAAACGCCCGCTGCACGAGCCTGAGCTGACCGCCCACACCGCGCAGACCACCGATGTCGGTGTCAGCGAACTGGTGTTTTCCGTGCTCGCCTCGCTCAAGGATCCACACACCGTACCCTTCGGCTCGGCCTTCCCCAGCCCCGATCTGTTCCCCCTACCGCGCCTGGCCAAGAGCATGGCGCACGCCCTGCGCATGCTTTCGCCGCACGAGATCATCGCCGACATGACCGCCGGCAACGCCGACCTGCGTCGGCAGATCGCCCTGCGCTACATGGTCAGCGGCGTGATGCTGCCGATGGAGGAGCTGGTGATCAGCAACGGCGCCATGGAGGCGCTCAACCTCTGCCTGCAGTGCGTGACCCAGCCGGGCGACCTGGTGGCCATCGAGTCACCCACCTTCTACGCCTGCCTGCAGGTGCTGGAACGCCTGCAGCTCAAGGCCGTGGAAATCCCCGTGCACCCGCGCGAGGGCATCGACCTCAATGCCCTGTCGCAGAGCCTGGAGCAACTGCCGATCAAGGCCTGCTGGTTCATGAGCAGCCTGCAGAACCCGCTGGGCGCGAGCATGAGTGAGACCAAGAAGCAGGCGCTGTACGAGCTGCTGGTGGAGCATCAGGTGCCGCTGATCGAGGACGACGTGTACGCCGAGCTGTACTTCGGCAGCCACCCGCCCAAACCAGTGAAAAGCTTCGACCGCGACGGCCTGGTGATGCATTGCAGCTCCTTCTCCAAGAGCCTGGCGCCGGGCTATCGCATCGGCTGGGTGGCGGGCGGGCGCTACGCCGAGCAGATTGCCCGACTCAAGCTGATGACCACCATCTCGCCCTCGGTGCCGGCCCAGGCGGCGCTGGCCGACTACCTGCAGCACGGCGGCTATGATCGCCACCTGCGCAAGCTGCGTCATGCCCTGGAAATGCAGCAGAGCGCCATGCTCGCCTCGGCGGCCCGGCACTTCCCCGCCAGCACACGGGTGACGCGGCCGGCCGGTGGCTACTTCCTCTGGTTCGAGTTCCCCGAGCGCCTGGACTCGCTGCAACTGCTGCGCCTGGCGCTGGCCCAGGGCATCAGCCTGGCACCAGGGCCGATCTTCTCCGCCAGCCAGGGCTTTCGCCACTGCGCGCGGCTGAACTACGGCCACCCCTGGAACCCCCGCAGCGAACAGGCCATGGAAGTGCTCGGGCGCCTGGTTGCAGGGCTGTTGTAGCCCGGATGAAATCCGGGGCCGGAAGGTGGATTTTCCCGGATGGCATCCGGGCCAAGCCGTTGGTGCGCACGGCGCACCCTACACCCGCCCACGGCCATGCCCAACCCGTAGGGTGCGCCGTGCGCACCGGAAACAAGGCCCATGATCCCGAACCATATCCCCCGCACGTCTCCAGCCTAGTTGTAGCCCGGATGCAATCCGGGGTAGGAGGGTAAATTTCCCGGATGGCATTCGGGCCAAACCGCTGGTGCGCACAGCGCACCCTACACCCGCCCGCTCCATGCCTAACCCGTAGGGTGCGCCGTGCGCACCGGAAACAAGGCCCGCACTGCCGACATGATCCCGGACAATATCCGCGCCTCTTCTGCGGCCTAGACTCGGCCCTTTCCGAGTTCGCAAGGAGAGCAGCATGTCCCCCGATATCGTCATCGTCGGCGCCGGCCCGGCTGGCCTGTGTCTGGCGCGCGCCCTGTCCGGTCACGGCCTATCCATCCTCGTGCTGGAGCGCCAGGCCGAACAGGCACTGGCGGAACCTGCCTTCGATGGCCGTGAGATCGCCCTCACCCATGGTTCGCAGGCCCTGCTCGAACGCCTCGGCCTATGGGCGCGCCTGCCCGCAGAAGAGGTCGCCGTGCTGCGCGATGCCCAGGTATTCAACGGCCCCTCGCTGTTCGCCCTGAAGATTCGCGCCGAGCAAGCCGGCGCCGAACGCCTCGGCCATCTGGTGGCCAACCAGGCCATTCGCCGCGCTGCCTATCAGGCCGTGAGCGAGTGCGCCGATGTGCAATTGCGCTGTGAAACCAGCCTGCGCGCCATCGAGCAAGACCAACGTGGGGTAAGGCTGACCCTGCAGGACGGCCAGGTGTTGCAACCACGCCTGCTGGTCGCCGCCGACAGCCGCTTCTCGGAGACTCGCCGTCAGCTCGGCATCGGCGCGCAGCTCAAGGATTTCGGCAAGACCATGCTGGTGTGCCGCATGCAGCATGAAGAGGATCACCAGCAGGTGGCCTGGGAATGGTTCGGCTACGGCCAGACCCTCGCCCTGCTGCCACTCAACGGCCGGCAGTCGTCCACCGTGCTGACCTTGCCGCCGCGCGAGATCGAGCACTTGCAGAAACTGGATGAAGCCAGCTTCGCCCGTGAGATGGAGCAACGCTTCGACCGCCGCCTGGGCGCCATGCAACTGGTCAGCAGCCGTCACGCCTACCCGCTGGTGGGCGCCTACGCACGGCGCATGGTCGGCAACCGCTGCGCCCTGCTCGGCGATGCCGCCGTGGGCATGCACCCGGTCACCGCGCATGGTTTCAACTTCGGCCTGATCGGCGTGCAGCTATTGAGCGACGCCCTGCTGGCGGCTCACGCCAAGGGCCAGGACATCGGCGCAGTCGCCCCGCTGGCCCGCTACGAGCGGCAACTGCGTCTGGCTACCTGGCCGCTGTACCAGGCCACCAACCTGCTGGTGGAGCTGTACACCAACGACCATCTGCCCGCCCGCCTGCTACGCGGCGCCGGCCTGCGCGTGGCGCAGGGCCTGCTGCCACTGAAGAAAGGCATCGCCCGTCATCTGACCGCCCAGGCCTGAGCGCTCACACCCACTGGTCGTTACGCTTGCGCCGCACGCGCAGCATGGTCGGCAGAATCAGCCCGAGCAGCAGGCCGGCACCGGCGATGCTGCCGCCATAGACCATGTAACGCATCAGTACCTGCTGCTGCTCATCGCCGAGTTGTGCCTGGGCATCACGCAGTTGCGAACGGGTGCTGGTCAGCTCGGCGTCCAGCGCGCTGCGTGCGGCCTGCAACTCGTCGATCAGTTGCTTGCGTGAGTCCAGGGTTTCCTGCATGCCCTGCACGCGGGCTTTCCAGGCATCGTCGATGCCCTTGAGCTCGGCGGTCAGGTCGGCGACCTTCTGTTCCAGTTGCGGCAGGCGCTCGGCCTGCCCCGGCACCGATTGCAGGTCGCGGCTGGGAATCCACACCGTATTGCCACTCTCGCTGCGCACCTGGCTGTAATCGCCCTGGGTACGCAGCAGCTCCACCTTCTCACCGGAGGTCAGGGTACCGACGATGCGGTAGCCGTCGGTGGGCCCACTGCGCACGTAGGTGTTGAGGCTGTCGCTGACCCAGCGCTGATTGCTGGCGGCTTCTTCGGCCTGGGCCGGGCTGACCGTGCCGAGCAGACCGCCGAGCAGGCAGGCCGCCAATGCGCGGGAGGGAAGCGGAGAGAATCGAACGGGAAAAGGGCGGGATGGGAACATGAGCAATCTTCGACTGAGTGGTACGAAGCCCGGCTGACGGGCACGGCAATGGTCGACACGCCCCAGCAACCGGAAGTTGCACACAGGATCACCGCTGAAAGCCACACGATAGCGGCCAATAGCCATCAATTCCTGCCCAGGCAAGTCGACAGCAGACAGACATTGCTGCCGCCCCCGGAGTTCATTCGAGCGGCGAATGCGGGATGGGCGGTTCAGGTGTCGAGGCGACGGACGAAGGGGACGAAATCCGCCAGCGGCATCGGTCGACCGAACAGATAGCCCTGGAACTGGCTGCAGCCATTGTCCATCAGGAAAGCGTGCTGGGCCCCGGTTTCCACCCCCTCGGCGATCACCATCATGCCCATGCTCTGCCCCAGCGCGATGACGCTGCGCACTATGCTTGCGCTGCTGGCGTCGCTGAGCACGTCGCAAATGAACGAGCGGTCGATCTTCAGCTTGCCCAATGGCAGACGCTTGAGGTGGCTGAGGGAAGAGAAGCCCGTGCCGAAGTCGTCCAGGGCAAAGCGCACGCCATGCTCGACCAATACCGCCATCTTGCGCCCGAGGTCTTCCATGTCCTGCACGATCAGGGTTTCGGTCAGCTCCAGCTCCAGACGCTGCGCGTCGATACCATGACGTTCGATCAGCGCCAGTATCTCGCTATCGAACCCAGGCCGGTGAAACTGCTTCTGGCTGATGTTCACCGCCAGGCTGAGCTCACGCAGTGCAGGGTCGCCAGACCATTGGCGCAGGCAGGCACAGGCCTGCTCCAGCACCCACTGCCCCATGGGGATGATCAGCCCGGTCTTCTCGGCGTGATCGATGAACTCGCCCGGCCCGAGCAGCCCACGCTGCGGGTGTTGCCAGCGAATCAACGCCTCGGCGCCGATCACTCGGCCGGCATGATTCACTTGCGGCTGGTAGTGCAGCACGAACTGGTTCTCACGCAGCGCCACTTGCAGGTCACGCTCCAGCCCGGAACGCTCGGCAGCATCGCTCTGCAGGATGTGCAACAGCAGAAAGAGCAGCAGCGTGGCCATTCCCGCCTGCACCCAGGAGCCGACCATGCGCAGATCGTCAGGCAGGACATAAAGATCGCTGGGGCGCCAGGTGGATGCCGCCAGGCCGACGAACAGCAGCAGGCCTGTCAGGCAGACGCCGTAGCGCAGCCAGAGCGGCTCGTCACGAAACGCCATCAGTGCCCCCACCGCCACCGGCAGCAGGTACAGATGAGTGGCGCGGGGTGCCGCCAGGGTCGGCGGGTCGAGCAGCAGGGTCGAACCGACGATGAGCAGCAGCAAGGCGCCGAACAGCACCAGGTTGGCGCTACGCGGCCGGTGGTTCAGGGTGAGGATGAACACGGCGGTGCCACTGAGGACGATCGCCAGATCCATCAGCACGATGGGCCAGTAACCGTGAATGGCGAAGAACAGCCCCCAGCCCAGCCCCACCAGCGGCATCACCAGGCTGGCCAGCAGGCGCATGCGTCGCTCCCGGCGCTGGCCGATCAGGGCGAGATCGGAGGCCTCCCAGAGCTGAGCCACACGCTTGAAGAATGTCTGGAGCATGCCGGTGATATCCAAGGTGCCATCACCTCATTCTCGAAGGTCGCTGGCCGAATGCAAGTCGCGGTGACTTCTCCTGCTGCCAATGCGCCGTGCTCGGCAAGCAAACCGGCAGCAGGTATCCGGCGCCGTTTTCGGGCTGGCAAAAAGCTGAACCACCTGGAGAAGAATCGGACTGACTCATCGGTCACCCTCGATTCCCAAGCAAAAGGGCTTGCAATACGACCCAAATAACTCTACAAAAACTGTACATGCACATAATCTTGTACAGCTTAGGGTAAACAGCCATGCCGTCTTACCACGCTCCGCTCCGTGACATGCGTTTCGTCTTCGAGGAACTGCTCGACGCTTACAACGTGCTGCAAGCACTGCCCGAGCAACGTGAGTTCAGCGCCGACCTGGGCGGCGCGATTCTCGAAGAGGCAGCCAAACTGGCCGAGAACGTGCTGGCACCGCTCAATGGCCCTGGTGACAAGCAGGGTTGCCAGTACGACCCGGACACCCACTCCGTGCGCACCCCGGAGGGCTTCAAGGCGGCCTACAAGCAATTCGCCGAAGGGGGCTGGACGGCACTGGCCTGCCCGCCGCAGTTCGGTGGCCAGGGGCTGCCCCATGTGCTGAACATGCTGGTGGAGGAGATGACCTGCTCGGCCAACCTGGCGCTGGGCATGTATCCCGGCCTGACCCATGGCGCCATCAATGCCCTGACCAGCCATGGCACGCCCGAGTTGCAGGAGAAGCACCTGCCGCGCCTGATCAGCGGCGAGTGGACCGGCACCATGTGCCTCACCGAGCCACAGTGCGGCACCGACCTCAGCCTGATCCGCACCCGCGCCGCGCCGCAAGCCGACGGCAGCTACGCGCTGAGCGGCACCAAGATCTGGATCACCAACGGCGAGCACGATCTGGTGGACAACATCGTCCACCTGGTGCTGGCCAAGTTGCCGGATGCGCCGGACAGCGTGAAGGGCATCTCGCTGTTCCTGGTGCCCAAGTTCCTCGACGACGGCAGCCGCAACCAGGCCTTTTGTGGCGGCCTGGAGCACAAGATGGGCATCAAGGGCTCGGCCACCTGCGTGATGAACTTCGAGGGCGCCCAGGGCTGGTTGATCGGCGAACCGAACAAGGGCCTGAGTTGCATGTTCACCATGATGAACTCGGCGCGCCTGATGGTTGGCATGCAGGGCCTCGGCGTGGCCGAAAGTGCCTACCAGATTGCCCTGGGCTTCGCCCGCGAGCGCCTGCAGAGTCGTTCCATCGCCGGGCCGAAAGCGCCCGACAAACCTGCCGACCCGATCCTGGTGCACCCGGACGTCAGGCGCATGCTGCTGCGGCAGAAGGTGATGATCGAAGGCTGCCGCGCCCTCGCCTATTTCGCTGGCCTGCAACAGGACATCGCCCACGGTGCCGAGGATGCCGAAGCACGAAGCCGTGCCGATGACCTGGTGCAACTGCTCACCCCGGTGGTCAAGGCCTTCCTCACCGACGAGGGCTTCGCCTGTGCCAACGAAGGCCTGCAGGTGCTCGGCGGCTCCGGCTTCACCGAAGACTGGGGTATCGAGCAACTGGTGCGTGACTGCCGGATCACCCGTATCTACGAAGGCACCAACGGCATCCAGGCCCTCGACCTGGTGGGCCGCAAGCTGGCCCTGGGCGGTGGCCGCGCGGTGCGCGCCTTCTTCGCCCTGGTCGACGACTGGCTCAAGCGCAACGCCGAGGCGCCGCATGCTGCTGAGGTGACCCAGGCGGTCAAGCAACTCCAGCAAGCCACCCTGTGGCTGGCCAGCGAAGGCAGCAAGGATCCCGAGCAGGCCGCTGCGGCCGCCACGCCCTACCTGCGCCTGTTCGGCCTCACCAGCCTGGCCTGGCTGTGGGCGCGTATGGCCCAGGTGGCGCGCCGGCAACTCGATGCCGACAGTTCCGAGACCCACTTCTACAACGCCAAGATCAAGTCCGCCGACTTCTTCATGGCACGCATCCTCCCGGAGGCCGGCACCCTGCTGGCCGAGATCAAGGCCGGCAAGGAAACCCTGATGGCCTTCTCCGACGAGGAGTTCGCCGCCTGAGAACAAGCTGCGCAATCCGGCAACCCACCACTCCCCTTTTGGTTGTCGGATTTTTTTATTCCAGGGTCGTGACCACAACGGGTCACGGCCACCACCCGCGGAGGGATGGCTCATGACGACGCTGCTAGCGCGTCTGTGTTCGGCCTCGGTGCTCGCTCTGGCACTGGCCTGTGCGGCGCAGGCCAATACCCAGAACGGCTGGCGCGAACAACTGCCACAGGCCGAACTGGTCGGCAGTGGTGACTTCACCTGGTTCGGCTTCTCGGTCTACAACGCCAAGCTGTGGAGCCCATCGCGGCCGGTGAAGTTCGACCAGCCCTTCGCGCTGGAACTGACCTACCGCCGCAACATCAGCCGCGAGACCCTGGTGGAAACCAGCCTCGACGAGATTCGTCGCATCGATGCCAAGGCCCTGCAGGGCGGGCGCGAAGCCCAGTGGGCAGAAGAGATGCGCCAGGCCTTCGTCGATGTTCGCGATGGCACGCGCATCACGGGTGTGTATCTACCGGGCAAAGGTTGCCAGTTTTACGTCGACGGCAAGCTGCAACACGTCATCGACGATCCGGTCTTCGCCCGTGCCTTCTTTTCCATCTGGCTCGATCCGCAGACCCGCAGCCCGAAACTGCGTGCGGCGCTGCTCGGCCGCAACCCTTGAGGTAGCTCATGAAAGCGCTTGTGATTGTGCTGACCAGCCTGTTGCTGATCAGTTGTGGCCAGGTTCCGGTGGAACGCTACGCCAACGAGAAACCCGTACTGGATCTGCCCAGCTTCTTCTCCGGGCCGGTACAGGCCTGGGGCATGTTCCAAGATCGCTCCGGGGAGGTGATCAAACGCTTCCATGTCGACATCAACAGCCGCCGCGATGGCGACAAGCTGATCCTCGACGAGCGCTTCCTGTATAGCGACGGCACCCGCCAGCGCCGGGTCTGGACGCTGACCCCGGATGAAAGCGGGCGCTGGATCGGCACCGCCGGCGATGTGGTCGGCGAGGCCATCGGCGAAGTGGCCGGCAATGCCCTGCACTGGCGCTACTACCTCAACCTGCCGGTGGATGACAGCACCTATGTCGTCCATTTCGATGACTGGATGTACCTGATGGACGACGACACCATGATCAACCGTTCGGTAATGAGCAAGTTCGGCGTCGAGCTCGGCCAGGTCACCCTGTTCTTCCGCCGTGGCGCCGCCCAGCCATGACCCTGAGCAGCCTGGGCAATGGTTACAAGGCGCTGGTGATCGGCGCCAGCGGCACCCTTGGCCAGGCCTTCTGCCAGTTGCTGCGTGGCGATGGCAATTGCGCCAGCGTGCGTGAGCTGAGCCGTGGCAGCGTACCAGCACTCGATCTGGAAGACCCGGCCAGCATCGCCGATGCGGCTGCAGCACTGGCCGATGACGGCCCCTATCAACTCATTCTGCACACGGCCGGGCTGCTGCATCGCCCGGGCATCGCCCCGGAGAAGAGCCTCAATGCCATCGAAGCCGATGCCTTGCAGGCGGTGTTCCAAGTCAATGCCCTGGGCCCGGCGCTGGTGCTGCGCCACTTCCTGCCGCTGCTCGACAAACAGGGCGCCATGGCTCTGCTTTCGGCCAAGGTCGGCAGCATCGGCGACAACCGCCTGGGTGGCTGGTACGCCTACCGCGCCTCCAAGGCCGCCCTGAACATGCTGATCAAGACCGCCGCCATCGAATTGGCGCGCAGCAAGCCCAAGGCGCGTCTGCTCAGCCTGCATCCCGGCACGGTGATCTCACCGCTGTCGCAACCCTTCCGTGGCGCCGCTGCCGCGCGCCCCGCCGAACTGGCCGCAGCCGAGATGCTGCAGGTGATCGACAGCCTGGGGCCCGAGCACAGCGGCAGCTTCCACGCCTACGATGGGCAGCCCCTGCCCTGGTAATAGCCGCTACAGGCCACCGAACAGGTCGAAGGAATCCAGCAGACGCCAGGCGATTTCCGGCTTTTTCTCCATGGCCCGGCGGATCGCCGCCGGAATGCTCTGCCGGGTCTTGCGGCATAGCCCCGGATGCGCCTCGAAGCGCATGTGAATGCCGCGCATGCTGCGCACCTCGCCATGGCTCGGCTCGATATGCAGACGAATGCCCAGTTGCTCGAACATGCGCTGCTGCATGCGCTGCAGGTCTTCCAGGCTTTGCAGGTTTTCCAGGCGCTCGAGCAGGCGCTGCTCCTCATTGCGGGTCAGCAGCAACACACGCGTGTCGGCGCCCGGCACGTCCAGCAGCTCATCGCGCTGGCAGTCACAGGCGCCTGGTGGGCAGGGATTACGCAATGGTAATGGGGAATTCATGGTTCTGATCATAGCCATCGCCGCGCGCGCTGCCCATCCACGGCTATCGGCTGGCTGAGGGCATGAGGTGAGAATGAGTATTTTCGGGGGATCGCTTGTTTGATACCGGACTGGCAAATTTGTGTTTTTTGGTGTTCTGGACGCCGCTACGGTGTGTTCGGAAACTCCTTGTTTCGCCCCCTCGGGCGACTCACTTTTCTTTGAAATGCGCAAAGAAAAGTAAGCAAAAGAAACGCACCCCCGCCATCCGGGTCTCGCTGCGCTCGACTCCCCTCACTCCGGCACCGCTCCGGGGTCGGCGTACATGGGCCATCCCTGGCCCATTACGCCTCTCGTGGCATCCATGCCACTCGCCCCCTGCGCAATGCCTACGTTCGGCCTCCTGAAGGGGGCATTTGCGCGCCTGAACGTACATTTTTTCCGGAGATATACCCGGCGTGTTCTGGTAGTTGTGAAGTAGCGATGTGGCTATCGAGTTAAACCAATACTTTCATTCGCGTAGTTTCATTCGCCTGGAGAGCTTGCCGGCTTTCAGCCGGCATCCCGGTCAGCCCTACGGCTGACCTCATGTTCAAGCACTCCGCACTACTTCTGGGTTACCTAACGTTCAGGCGCGTGCAGAGCCCGCCCAGGAGGGTGAGCGGAATCGTCGTGGAAGAGGTTGAGCGGCATGGATGCCGCGAAAGCCACGATGGGCCAGGGATGGCCCACCGCGGCGGGCCTCTGGAGCGGCGATGGAGCGAACGAACCCTGGCGCAGCCAGGGCCGGATGAAAGGGCGGAGGTTTTGGTTACTTTTGCCCCAAAAGTGACTCGCCCGGGAGGGCGAAACCAAAAACATCAGCAAAAACGCGGCAATTCGGAACAGACACAAGAACAACTAACACCGTATTGCCAGTCCGGTGTCAATACTGATTTTCCCGAGATTCCGCGAACATCAGCAAAAACGCGGCAATCCGGAACAAGAACCCGAACAAGCAACAAGCAACAAGCAACAAGCAACAAGCACTCACCCAAACTTGCCAGCCCAGTATCAACCCCAACTTCCCCGCCCTTTCACAAAGAACCCTGCAAGCCTGCAGCACCAACGCAGCCAGTTTCCCAACAGCCTGTTAAGCTCGAAACATTCCCCCGACGCAAGGAACACCAACATGCTGCGCCTCACCACCTTAGCCGCCGGCCTGCTGCTCTCGGCCAACGTCTTCGCCCTGTCCCTCGCCGACCTCAGCCAGCAGGACGCCAGTGGCGGCCTCAAGGATGCGCTGATCCAGGGCGCCCAGGTGGCGGTCAAGCAACTGGGTACGCCCGGTGGTTTCAGCAACAACCCGGAGGTGCGCATCGAGCTGCCCGGCAAGCTCGGCAAGGCCGCCAAGACCATGAAGATGATGGGCATGGGCGCCCAGGTAGAACAGCTCGAAGCGAGCATGAACAAGGCCGCCGAAGCCGCCGTGCCACAGGCTCAGGCATTGCTGGTCGATGCCGTGAAGAAGATGACCGTGGCCGATGCCAAGGCGATTCTCGCCGGCCCGCAGGATTCCGCCACCCAGTACCTGAACAAGAGCAGCCGCGAACAGATTCGCGCCAAGTTCCTGCCCATCGTCAAGCAGGCCACCGACAAGGTCGGCCTGGCCCAGCAGTACAACGCCTTCGCCGGCCAGGCGGCCAGCTTCGGCGTGGTCGATGCGAAGAACGCCACGGCCGAAGGCTACGTCACCGAGCAGGCGCTCAATGGTCTGTTCGAGATGATCGCCAAGCAGGAAGCCAGCATTCGCCAGAACCCGGCCGCTGCCGCCACCAGCCTGGCGAAGAAGGTGTTCGGCGCGCTCTGAAACCTCGGCTCGACATACACACTAAAACGCCCTGATCATCAGGGCGTTTTTCGTTACTGCCTCAAGGCAGGCAAAGCCTGTCGATCTGCGGCCTGGCGAAGAAGTACCCCTGCATGTAGCGAATGCCCAGATCGAGCAGGGCATCGCGCTCACCGGCGGTTTCGATGCCCTCGGCAACGATGCGAATGCCCAGGCGCTGCGCCACCAGCAGGATACCGGCGACGATGGCCTGGCGCACCGCGTCCTTGTCGATGCCGCGGGTCAGGGCCATATCCAGCTTGAGAATGTCGGGCTGGAATTCGGCCAGCAGGTTGAGCCCCGAATAGCCGGCACCGAAATCGTCGATGGCCGTGGCGAAACCTTGCTTGTTGTACTCGGCGAAAATCCGCTTGAGGTGGTCGGCATCGTGTATCTGCTCGCCCTCGGTCACCTCGAACATCAGCCGCTCCTGGGGAAAACCGAAGCGCGTGGCGGCTTCCAGGGTCGCGCGGATGCAAGTTTCGGGGCGATATACCGCATTGGGCAGAAAGTTGATGCTGAGCAGGCAGTCGGGAATGTCGAGCAAACCGAGCTGGGTGGCCTGCTCGATGGCCTTGACCCGGCAAGCCTGGTCGAAGCGGTAGCGATTGCTCTCGTTGACCCTTGCCAGCACCTCGCGCGCGCCTTCACCCCGGGTGCCGCGCACCAGCGCCTCGTATGCGAAGGGGCGCTGCTCCTGCACATCGAGTATGAGCTGGAAGGCCATGGTGAAGTCGAAGCCCAGCGCCTTGGCGTTACGACATTCGGCACAGCCCAGGGCGCGAAAGGGTCGGGGGAAGGTGGTGCGGTTTTCTGTCTGGATCTGCATGCCCCACTCCTCGTGCAAACATGAACAACGCACCGCCATCAGACTAGTCAAAAGCGAAACAGCGCAACAGTTTTTTCCAGAGAAACGGCCAACTGCTGCAGTTCATGCGCCGTGCGTGAGGTATCGCTGACCGCTTCGCTGTTTTCCACCGACATCTGCGCGATGCGCTCGACATTGCGTGCCACGTCCTGGCTGGCGACGGTCTGCTCGCGCAAAGCCAGGGAAATCTGATCGACCACCCCGACGACACGTTCGGAGGCCGTGCGGATGCTGACGATGGCGTCGCCCGCCTGACCGGCCTGCACCAAACCGCCATTGACCTGTTCCACGCCCACTTCCATGTTGCTCACGGCATTGCGCGTGCCGCTCTGGATCTTCTTGATCATCTCGGTGATCTCCTGGGTGGAGTTCGCCGTGCGCTGCGCCAGCAGGCGCACCTCGTCGGCCACCACGGCAAAACCGCGACCCTGCTCGCCGGCCCGCGCCGCTTCGATGGCCGCGTTGAGCGCCAGCAGGTTGGTCTGGTCGGCAATATCCTTGATCACGTTGACGATGGAGGAAATCTGATCCGAATGCTGACCCAGCTCGGCAATCTGCGCCGCCGCCCCCTGCACGGTATCGGCGATACGCTGCATGCTGCCCAGCGTCTCCTGGATCACCGCCCCGCCTTCGGCCGACTGGTGCCCCGACTCACTGGACAGTGAGTGGGCCTCGTTGGCGTTGTCGGCCACGTGGTTGATGCTCACGGTCAGTTCCTCGACCGTCGCCGCCATGCTCGACGCGGCCTGCGACTGCTCCTGCGCGGAAACCGACAGCTGACTCGAGGCGCTGGAAATGCTCTGCGCCGAAGCCACCAGTTGCCCGGCCCCGGCGCGAATCTGTCCGATCATCTCGCGCAGGCGCTCCTGCATGGTGGCAAAGGCATCGAGCAGCACGCCGATCTCGTCGTGACCAGCGCGCTCGATGCTGGAGTCGAGCCGACCTTCGGCGATCCTGCGCGCAACCTCGACCGCCTGCTGCAGACGCCTGGAGATGCTGCGCGACATCACGAAAGCCACGCTCATGGCCAGCAGCGTGGCAATCAGCCCACCCACCAGCAGGATGGTCAGCGACAGGGACTTGGCAGCGTTCATGGAGGCGGTGCGCTGCTCCAGCAAGGCACGCTCTTCGCTCTGCATCTCACCGATGATCTGGCGCATGGCATCCATCTTGATTTTGGCGGCGCCGGCCGCCAACCACTCGATCAGAGAGTCGAAAGTCTGCTTACCAGCCAACACCTGGCGGCGCAAATCGAGGCTGGTCTTGATGTCGTCGTTCATCCACTGATCGTGCAGCACTTGCAGCTCACCGAGACGACGCATCTGAGCCGGGTTATCACTGGTGAGCTGACGCAACTGGGCGAGATAAGCCTGGAAGTTCTTTTCACCGACATCCAGCGGGCCGAGAAACGGGTCACGCCCGGTGATGATGAAGCCACGCGCGCCAGTTTCGATATTGATCAAGCTGGCCAGCAAATCGTCCGATTCATTGATCACAGCATAGGTATGGATATTGAGCCTGACCGTGCGATCGACCTGGTCGAAACCACGCCAGGTGGACAGCACCAAGATCAGGATAACCAGTAATACAACACCAAAACCCGCATATAGCTTCTGGGAAATGCTAAGACTGGCAAACATGAGAACCTCGGTCTTGAGGAAATTGGAGGGCACTCGGATACATCGAGCCAAGAGCCAGGGCTCGACATCACAAGGCATTGGAGCAGGATGGAGCCGCACCATTGATAGCACATTGCTACCATGCACAAAGAAGATAATCCTAAGATTACAAATTCACGTCCAAGCCAGACGGCCAATAAAAAGAAACCCCGCCGGGCTTCTGGCCGGGCGGGGTTTTTGAGGTGCCGTTGCCGATCAGGCGCAGGCCGCTTGCATCTGCTTGTGGGTGTCGATGAGGTGTTGCACCACGCCTGGGTCGGCCAGGGTGGAGATGTCGCCGAGCGCATCGTATTCGGCGGTGGCGATCTTGCGCAGGATACGCCGCATGATCTTGCCCGAGCGGGTCTTGGGCAGGCCGGGCGCCCACTGGATCACGTCCGGCGTGGCGATCGGGCCGATCTCCTTGCGTACCCAGTTCTTCAGTTCCTGACGCAGTTGCTCGGAAGCTTCCTCGCCAGCATTCAGGGTGACGTAGACGTAGATGCCTTGCCCCTTGATGTCGTGCGGCACGCCAACCACGGCAGCCTCGGCCACTTTCGGGTGGGCGACCATGGCACTCTCCACCTCGGCGGTGCCCATGCGGTGGCCGGAGACGTTGAGCACGTCGTCGACGCGACCGGTGATCCACCAGTAGCCGTCTTCGTCGCGGCGCGCGCCGTCGCCGGTGAAGTACATGCCCTTGAAGGTCTTGAAGTAGGTGTCGACGAAGCGGTCGTGGTCACCGAACAGGGTACGCGCCTGGCCCGGCCAGGAATCGATGATCACCAGGTTGCCTTCGGCCGGCCCTTCGATGATGTTGCCCAGGTTGTCCACCAGCGCCGGCTGTACGCCGAAGAACGGCCGTGCGGCAGAGCCCGGTTTCATGGCATGGGCACCCGGCAGCGGGGTCATCAGGCAGGCGCCGGTTTCGGTCTGCCACCAGGTGTCGACGATCGGGCAACGGCTCTGGCCGACGTTCTCGTAGTACCACTGCCAGGCTTCCGGGTTGATCGGCTCGCCCACCGAACCGAGCAGGCGCAGGCTGGAGCCGTCGGCACCAGCCACCGCAGCCTTGCCCTCGGCCATCATGGCGCGAATGGCGGTCGGGGCGGTATAGAGGATGTTGACCTTGTGCTTGTCGACGATCTTGGCCACGCGGGTCACGTCCGGGTAGTTCGGTACGCCCTCGAACATGACGGTGGTGGCGCCGTTGGCCAGCGGCCCGTAGATCAGGTAGGTGTGGCCGGTGACCCAGCCGATGTCGGCGGTGCACCAGAAGACTTCGCCCGGGCGGTAATCGAATACGCGCTCATGGGTCAGCGAGGCGTACACCAGGTAGCCGCCGGTGGTGTGCAGCACACCCTTGGGCTTGCCGGTGGAGCCGGAGGTGTAGAGGATGAACAGGGCTTCCTCGGCGCCCATTTCCTTGGGTGCGCAGACGCTGCCGGCGACCTTCATCAGGTCTTCGTACCAGATGTCGCGATGCTGGTTCCACTTGATCTCGGACCCGGTGCGCTGGACCACGATGACCTTCTGCACGCTGTGGGTTTCCGGGTTGGTCAGGGCGTCATCGACGTTGGCCTTCAGCGCCACCTTCTTGCCACCACGCACACCCTCGTCGGCGGTGATCACCACTTTCGATTGGCAATCGATGATGCGGCCGGCCAGCGCTTCCGGGGAGAAGCCACCGAACACCACCGAGTGGATGGCGCCGATACGGGCACAGGCCAGCATGGCCACCGCTGCTTCGGGAATCATCGGCATGTAGATGGTCACCACGTCGCCGCGGTGAATGTCCTGACCACGCAGGGCGTTGGCGAACTTGCACACCTGCTCGTGCAGCTCGCGGTAGGTGATTTCCCGGTGCTCGGACGGGTCATCGCCTTCCCAGATGATGGCGATCTGATCGCCGCGCTCTTCCAGATGACGGTCGAGGCAGTTGTAGGAGACGTTCAGGGTGCCGTCGGCGTACCACTTGATGTCGACGTGGTGATCGTCGAAGGAGGTCTGCTTGACCTTGGTGTAGGGCTTGATCCAGTCGATGCGTTTGCCCTGCTCGCGCCAGAAGCCCTCGGGGTTGACCACCGACTGCTGGTACATGGCCTTGTAGGTGGCCTCGTCGGTCAGGGTTCGCGCGGCCACCTCGGGGCGTACAGGGTAAAGGGACGCAGCACTCATGGAATCACCTCGGCGAGTTAGTTGTTTTTCTATGCTGCCTTTTGTATCCCCCGACCCTTCGTGAGGCCATTCGACCATGGTCTTACCAGGCTAAGACCATGGTCGCGAAGCCATGTCTGACGCAGGCCGAGCCAATTCAACAGCGCCATGAATACGTCAAGAAAGTCCTCATGAGCAAAGCGAGAGTGCTCCGCCAGTAACGCTCAATTGTCCACCGCACGATTGTCGCCGCCGCTGTGCTGCGCCATCCTGCGCACCATGAAAAACGCACAGGCAAATCAGGTGCAGCCATGACTCAGAGCAACACCAGCAACATGGCCCTGCAGGGGCTCAAGGTGATCGAGATGGGCCAGCTCATCGCCGGTCCCTTCGCCAGCAAGCTGCTCGGCGAATTCGGCGCCGACGTGATCAAGATCGAGCCGCCGGGCGTCGGCGACCCGCTGCGCAAATGGCGCAAGATCAAGGACGGCACCTCGCTCTGGTGGCACGTACAGTCGCGCAACAAGCGCTCGCTGACCCTCGACCTGAAGCAGGCCGAAGCCCAGAACATCGTGCGCAAGCTGGTGGCCGAGGCCGACGTGCTGGTGGAGAACTTCCGCCCCGGCACGCTGGAAGGCTGGGGCCTGGGCTACGAGGCGCTGAAGGCGATCAACCCGCGGCTGATCATGCTGCGCATCTCCGGCTACGGGCAGACCGGCCCCTACCGCGACCTGCCCGGCTTCGGCGTGATCGGCGAAGCCATGGGCGGCCTGCGCCACCTTTCCGGCTACCCCGGCCAGGCGCCCGTGCGCGTGGGCATCAGCATCGGCGACTCGTTGTCCTCGCTGTACGGCGTGATCGGCGTGCTGCTGGCCCTGCAGGAGCGGGCGCGCAGCGGTGAAGGCCAGGAAATCGACGTGGCGCTGTACGAGTCGGTATTCGCCATGATGGAAAGCCTGATCCCCGAATACGACGCCTTCGGCTACATCCGCGAGCCGGCCGGCAGCGCCCTGCCCGGCATCACCCCGTCCAACTCCTACCCCTGCAAGGACGGCAGCTACGTGCTGATCGCCGGCAATGGCGACAGCATCTACAAGCGCCTGATGAGCCTGATCGGCCGTGATGACCTGGGCAACGACCCACGCCTGGCGCAAAACGATGGCCGTAGCCAGCATGCCGAACTGATCGACGGCGCCATCGCCGAATGGACCGCCCAGCGAGGCCGTGACGAAGTGATCGAAGCGCTCAAGGGCGCCCGCGTACCGGCCGGCTACCCCTACACCGCCGCCGATATCGTGCAGGACCCGCACTACCTGGCGCGGCAGATGATCGAGCAGGTACAGACCAGCGTCGGCCCGCTCAAGGTGCCGGGCGTGCTGCCCAAACTCAGCCGCACACCAGGCCGCATCGGCAGCGGCGGCCCGCAACTGGGCGAGCACAACGACGATATCCTCGCCGGGCTTGGCCTGAGCGCGGAACAGGTCGCCGGCCTGCGCGAGCGCGGAATCATCTAACAGCAGCTGCAAGCTTCAAGCGGCAAGCTACAAGCAAGCGGCTTCGGCTTTTACTTGCAGCTTGGAGCTTGTGGCTTGCAGCGTCCCCAAGCCCGTAGGGTGCGCCGTGCGCACCAGAACCCAAGCCGGTGCGCACAGCGCACCCTACCGCTACAAGCTTTTACTTGCAGCTTGAAGCTTGCGGCTTGCAGCTCCCCCAAGGATTACCCATGAACAAACGCCTCTATATCCAGGACGTCGCCACCCGCGACGGCTTCCAGATCGAAGCCACCTTCGTACCCACCGAGGACAAGATCGCCCTGATCGACCGCCTGTCCCATACCGGCCTGGCGAAGATCGAAGTCACTTCCTTCACCTCGCCCAAGGCCATCCCCAACCTGCGCGATGCCGAAGAGGTGATGCGCGGCATCCAGCGCGTGGCGGGCGTCGAATACACCGTGCTGGTGCCCAACGTGAAGGGCTGCGAGCGGGCGCTGTCGTGCGAAGTGGACGAGATCAACCTGGTGATGTCGGCCAGCGATACCCACGGTCTGGCCAACCTGCGCATGACGCCAGAGCAATCGCTGGCGCAGTTTCGCGAGATCATCGAGGTGACGCGCGGCAGCGGCGTATTTATCAACGCCTCGCTGTCGACCACCTTCGGCTGCCCCTTCGAGGGTGAAGTGCCCGAGGCGCGCGTGCATGAACTGACCGAGCGCCTGCTGGAGATCGGCGTGCAGGGCGTGACCCTGTGCGACACCACCGGCATGGCCGACCCGGCGCAGGTCGAGCGCATCTGCCGCGAATCACTGCAGCGCTGGCCTGAAGCGGTGTTCACCGCACACTTTCACAACACCCGTGGCATGGGCCTGGCCAATGCCCTGGCGGCGCTGAATGCCGGTATCGAGCGCTTCGACGCCTCCCTCGGCGGCCTCGGCGGCTGCCCTTATGCACCGGGCGCCAGCGGCAATATCTGCACCGAGGATCTGGTGCACATGTTCCAGCGCATGGGCCTGGATACCGGCGTCAACCTGGATGCCCTGCTCGACGCGGCTGCCACTCTGCCCGGCCTGATCGGCCACGAGGTGCCCGGCGCCATCCTCAAAGCCGGCAAGGCCGATCGTCGCTACCCCAAACCCAAGTGGATGCGCGACGCGCAAGGCTGAGACGCGAACGCCTTGCTCAATGCCCGCCGCCCGCCTCCGCGCCCTTGGCCGAGAACGGCGGTTTGGCCAGCCAGATGATCAGGATCAGGCCGAGGAACAGCCAGCCCAGCAGGGTGAAGTAGTCCACCGTGGAGAGCATGTAGGCCTGGCTTTCCACCACCCGGTCGATCTGCGCATAGGCCGACTGCGAAGCGCCGCCAAGCTGCTCGAGATAGTGCTGGGTGGTCGGGTCGTAGGCCGTGATGTGCTCGGTCAGTTGCGCGTGGTGGTAAATCTCCCGGCGGTGCCAGATCCAGGTGGTCAGCGACGAGGCGAAGCTACCCCCCAGCACGCGCAGAAAGGTGGCCAGGCCGGAACCGTCGGCGATGTCCCTCGGCGGCAGGCTGGAGAGCAGGATGCTGGTGGTGGGCATGAAGAACAGTGCGACGCCCAGCCCCATGAACACCTGCACCTCGGCGATATGCCGGTAATCCACCTCGGTGTTGAACGAGGCGCGTATGAAGCACGAGACGCCCATCACCAGGAACGAGGCTCCGGACAGCAGGCGCAGGTCGACCTTGTGCGCGTACTTGCCCACCAGCGGCGACAGGAACAACGGCAGGATGCCGATGGGCGCCGCCGCCAGGCCGGCCCAGACCGGCGTGTAGCCGAGCTGGGTCTGCAACCACTGCGGCAGCAGCAGGTTGATGCCGAAGAAGCCGGAATAGCCCAGTACCAGCGCCAGGGTGCCGAAGGTGAAGTTGCGGTACATGAACAGGCGCAGGTTGATGATCGGGTGCTTGTCGGTCAGCTCCCAGATCACCAGGGCCACCAGCGAGACCACGGAAATGGCGGTGCCGATCTGAATGAAGCCAGACTCGAACCAGTCCAGGTCGTTGCCCTTGTCCAGCACCACCTGCAGCACGCCGACGCCGAGCACCAGCAGCATCAGCCCGACGTAGTCGATGGGTTGGTGCTCGGTGACCTCCGGGCGGTTGCGCATCTGCGCCCAGACCACCAGGGTGGCGAGAATGCCGATGGGCACGTTGATGAAGAAGATCCACGGCCAGCTATAGCTGTCGGTGATCCAGCCTCCGGCAATCGGCCCGATGATCGGAGCCACCACCGTGACCATCGCCAGCAAGGCCAGGGCCATGCCGCGCTTGGCACTGGGAAAGATCGCCAGCAGCAGCGTCTGCGCCATGGGATACAGCGGCCCGGCCACCAGCCCCTGCAGCGCGCGGAACACCACCAGTTCGGGCATGGAGCGGGCGATGCCGCAGAGGAAAGAGCTGATCACGAACAGCACCACCGCGGCGAGGAACAGCTTCACCTCGCCGAAGCGCCGCGCCAGCCAGCCGGTCAGCGGCAAGGCGATGGCGTTGCACACGGCGAACGAGGTGATCACCCAGGTGCCCTGCTCCGCACTGACCCCCAGGTTGCCGGAGATGGTCGGCAGAGCGACGTTGGCGATGGTGGTGTCGAGCACCTGCATGAAGGTCGCCAGGGAGATGCCGATGGTGGCCAGCAACATGCTGGCCGGGCGGAAATTGGCGTCACTCATCTCAGTTCTGCCGTGCCGGCTCGGCAGCCGAAACCTGCGGCCCGTTGGCGTGGATGATGCGTTCGATCAGCGCATCGGCCTCGGCCAGCGGCTCGTCGTAGACCGCCGTGCTGAAGCGCGCCTGCTTGGGCATCTGCGTCGATAGCTGAGGGCCGCTCTGGTCGTGCAGGTCGACGGTCACCGTGGTCGACAGGCCGATGCGCAGCGGATGCTTGTCCAGGGCCTCTTCGTCCAGTTGGATGCGCACCGGCAGGCGCTGCACGATCTTGATCCAGTTGCCGCTGGCGTTCTGCGCCGGCAGCAAGGAGAAGGCACTGCCAGTGCCCACGCCCAGGCTCTCGACATGGCCCTGATAGACCACGTCGTCGCCGTACAGGTCGGCTTCGACGGTCACCGGCTGGCCAATGCGCATGTCGCGCAACTGGGTTTCCTTGAAGTTGGCGTCGACCCAGATGTCATGCAGTGGCACCACGGCCATCAGTGCGGCGCCCGGCTGAATGCGGCCGCCCACCTGTACCGAACGCTGTGCCACGTAACCGCTGACCGGCGCCAGCAGCGTGGTGCGGGCATTGTTGAGGAAGGCCTGGCGCAACTGCGCGGCGGCGCTCTTCACCTCCGGGTGGGAAGCGACCTCGGTGTCGTCGACCAAGGCCTGGTTGCTGTCCAGTTGCTGCTGGGCGGCGACCAGTGCGCTCTGCGCGCTGTTCAGCGTATCGCGGGCGTGGGCCAGCTCCTCGCGGGAGATCGCCCCCTTGCTGGCCAAGGCCACCCGGCGTTGGTAATCGGCCTGGGCGCGTTGCACGTCGATCCTGCGCGAGGCCACCTGCGCCTTGTAGCTGTCGACGTTGCTGTACAACCCGCGCACCTGGCGCACGGTGCGTGCCAGGTTGGCCTCGGCGCTCTGCAGCGCCACCTCGGTGTCGGCCGGATCCAGCCAGACCAGTGGCTGGCCAGCCTCGACGTAGTCGCCGTCGTCCACGGCGATGCGGGTGACAGTGCCGGTGATGCGTGGGGTGATCTGCACCAGGTTGCCGCCGACATAGGCGTCGTCGGTTTCCTCGTAGAAGCGGCCATATAGCTCGTGGTAGGCGAAGACCGCCGCGCTGCACAGCACGACGATGGCCCCGAGGCCCAGCAACAGGCGTTTGCGCTTGCCCGAGTTATCGGTGGCAGGAGTGGCTTGAGAGTCGGTCATGGCGAGTACTCAGCGTGCGGAAGTGGATGACACAGTGGTGGCCTCGAAGCCGCCACCGAGGGCCTGCATCAGCAGCACCGAAGCGTCGATGCGCTCGGCCTGCAGGCTGGCCAGTTGGCGTTCGCTCTGCAGCAGTTGTTGCTCGACGCTCAGGGCATTGAGGTAGTTGCCGATGCCATCGGCGTAACGTTGCATGGCGATGTCGTAGGAGCTGCGGGCAATGTCGCGGGCCCGCTGCTGCTGCTCGATCTGCCGTTCCAGGGAATGGATGCGCTGGATAACGTCACCGATGTCCCCCAGCGCAGTGACCAGGGTCTGGTTGTACTGCGCCACGGCCAGGTCGTAGTCGGCATTGCGCCCGGCCAGCGCTGCGCGGCGCGCACCGCCGTCGAAGATCGGCAGGCTCAGCGCCGGAGCGATACTGAAGAAGCGGCTGGCGCCGCCGAACATGGCATCGCCGAGCAGCGACTTGCTACCAGCGGCCACGCTCAGGTTGAGGTTGGGATAGAAGTCGGCCTTGCTGGCCTCGATATCACGGCTGGCCGCCTCGACGCGCCAGCGTGCCGCCACCAGGTCAGGGCGACGGCCGATCAGTTCCGCCGGCACGTTGGCCGGCAGGCTCACTGCGCTGGGTGCGATCAGTTGCGGGCGCGGCAAGCTGGCACCGCGATCCGGGCCCTGGCCGAGCATCACCGCCAGGCGAATGCGTGCGCTCTGCACCTGCTGGGTGGCGGCGGTCAGGTTGGCTTCGGCGGCGGCCTCCAGGCTCTGGGTCTGCTGCAACTGGTATTCGCTATCGAGGCCGGCTTCGACCCGGCTGCGGCCCAGTTCGAGCATGTCACGGCTGCGCTGGAGATCCTGCTCGGCCAGATCCTGAGTGGCGTAGGCCAGGCCCAGGTCGTTGTAGGCGCGGGTCACCTCGGCAGCCAGGGTCAGGCGCGCGCCCTGGCGATCCACCTCGCTGGCATGGGCGCGGCCGAGGGCTGCTTCCCAGGCGGCGCGGTCGCCACCCCACAGATCGAAGTGGTAGCCACCTTCCAGCGACAGGCTGCGCAGGGTGCCATAGCGCCGGCCCTGCCCAGTGGGATCGTCGACCCGCGCCGAGCGTGAGCGGGTCACCCCCGCCTCGATGTCCAGGGTCGGCTGGCGCAGGGCATCGGCCGCCAGCACCGCGGCATTGGCCTGACGGGCGCGGGCGTCGACGACCTGCAGATCCGGATTGCAGCGCAGGGCCTCGTCGATCAGTGCGTCGAGCTGTGGATCACCCAGGCGGTTCCACCAGTCACTGGCCGGCCAGGCCGCTGGCGACAGCGTGCCGCCGAAGGTCGGCCCTTGCAGGCTTTCGGCATCCAGCGCCTGTCCTTGGCTGTGCAGGCCCTCCTGCGAGGCACAGGCGGCCAGCAGCAGCGCGCTGAATATCAGGGATAAGGGAGTACGCAACGGCATGGTGTTCTTCATTCTCCTGGCAACTGCGGCAAGGCGTCGGCAGCCATCAGCATCTTCTTCATCAGGCGTTGGAATTCGTCGAGTTCACTGCGTGTCAGGCAGCCGGTCAGCTCATTGATGGCGTCCGCCGCGATCTGCGGCACCAGCAGGCCCAGCGCCTCGCCGGCCTCGGTGAGGCGCAGGTGCACCTGGCGGCGGTCGGCATGGCTGCGCTCACGGGTCAGCAGGCCCTTGTGTTCCAGGCGATCGAGCATGCGGGTCATGGCCCCGCTGTCGAGGTTGAGCAGGCGCACCAGATCGGCCGGCGTACTGGCGCGTTGCTGGCTGATCAGCAGCACTACCTTGAACTGCGCCGCAGTGATCTGGTGATCCACCAGGTGACGCTCCAGAATCCGATCCTTGAGCTGGTTGATCAGGGCGATCAGATGGCCGGGGGAATGCTGCAGCGAGAAACGTTCACGATCGAAATGTGGCATCGGCTATTACCTGCCCAGGCAGTGAGTGAAATGCACAATACTGCCTAGGCAGAGATATGCCCAATCATGGTTGGTAATATTCGATATCGATATCAGACATATTTAGAAATATTCAGGTGACAAGAGACTGACTCTCGGAAGCTGGGCGAGTTCAGTGCATTGCCCTGAGAGCCAGACGCAAACGCCCGGAGCAAGCTCCGGGCGGGGTCGCGATCGGTTGTCCTTCAGCCCTGATTGGACCTCTCTGCCGCCTGAATCAGCTCAGCGCCGATGTCCTGCTCGAACTTCTTCCATACCGGACGCATGGCCTCGCGCCATTCGGCCCGCTGCTGCGGGGTCAGCCCGATGATCTCGGTGGTGCCGGCCTTGGCGATGTCCTGCTTGGCGCTGCGGTTCAGCTCGTCGGCCTGCTTGTTCACCGCTACGGAAACCTCGGCCATAACCTTTTCCAGTTCACTGCGCACATCATCCGGCAAGCCCTTCCAGAACTGGGTGTTGGTGATCACCATGTAGTCGATCAGGCCATGATCGGACTCGGTGATGTACTTCTGCACCTCATTCACCTTCTGGCTGTAGTAGTTCGACCAGGTGTTCTCGGTGCCGTTGACCACGCCGGTCTGCAGGCCCTGATAGACCTCGGCGAAGCTCATCTTGCGCGGGTTGGCGCGCACCGCCTTGAACTGCTCCTCCAGCACCGCCGAGGCCTGCACGCGGAACTTCAGGCCACGGGCATCGGCCGGGTCGCGCAGCGGCTTGTTGGCCGACATCACCTTCAGCCCGTTGTGCCAGTAGGCCAGGCCGGTGATGTTCTTGTCTTCCATGGAGGTCAGCAGGCCACGGCCCTCGGGGCTGGCCTGGAAGCGGTCGACCGCCGCCATGTTGTTGAACAGAAACGGCAGGTCGAAGAGCTGCACCGGCTTGGCGTACTGCTCGAACTTGGCCAGCGATGGCGCCAGCATCTGCACGTCGCCGAGCAACAGCGCCTCCATTTCCTTGCCATCGCCGAACAACGAAGAGTTGGGGTAGACCTCCACCTTCACCCGTCCCGGCAGGCGCTCCTCGGCCAGTTGCTTGAACAGCAACGCGCCCTGGCCCTTGGGCGTGTTGTCCGCCACCACATGGGAGAACTTGATGATGATGGGTTCATCGGCAGCCTGGGCCAGGCCGGCACAGGAGAGGATGGCGGCGCAGGCCAGCGCCTTGGCGGTGAGTTTGAACATGACGTTACCTCATTGTTGTTGTAGGTCGGTACGTGGGGGGGGTGGGAAGCCGGACGTGATCGCCCAGCCGGTTTTCAGGCGGGAGACTCTCCCGCGCGTTGCAGCAGGCGGCGGGCACGGCCCAGCACCGGGGCGTCGACCATCTGGCCGTCGACCACGAAGACCCCTGCGCCGCTGCTGGCCGCCGCAATCACTCGGCGCGCCCAGGCCAGCTCTGCATCTGCCGGGCGCAAGGCGTCGTGAATGATCGCGACCTGGGTCGGGTGAATGCACAGCAAGCCGTCAAAGCCCATATCACGGGCATCACGTGCGGTACGGGCCAGGCCCTCGCGGTCTTCGATGGCGGGAAACACGCTGTCCAGCGGTGCCGCCAGGCCGGCCGTGCGCGAGTGCAGCAGCAGGGCGTAGCGGGCCTGGTCGAGGATGCGTTCGGCAGCCGCGCTGCCGCTGCTGAGGCCCAGATCCAGGCCCAGATCGAGGGCGCCGAAGGACAGGCGCTCGACGCCTTCAGCGCGAGCGATTTCCGCCAGCCCCAGCAACCCCGCCGCACTCTCGATGATCGGCCACAGCGGCTTGCCGCAGGCCGCGACACGCGCCACCTGGGCAGCGTTTTCCACCTTGGGCAGCAGTACGCCGATGACACCGGCATGGTGGGCGCAGAGGTCGATGTCGGTGCCGTGCCCGGCATGCTCCGGCGCGTTGATGCGCACCAGCAGACGGGCCTGTGGGTTGGCCGTGAGAAAGGCATCGAGATGGCCCCGCGCCTCCACCTTCAGGCTCTCCTGCACGGCGTCTTCCAGATCGACGATGACCGCGTCGGCGCCGACGGCGAGCGCCTTGGGAATGCGTTCCGGGCGGCTGGCCGGCACGAACAGGGCAGTGCGAATGATGGGCTTGCTCATGACCTGCCCTCCTTGAACTCAGGTGGCAGGTGGACGAAAAGAGCGTCGTCCACCCTACGGGGCGTAGCCCGGATGCAATCCGGGAGCGGTCTGATGGCTGCCAGGAAATTCCCGGATTGCATCCGGGCTACGGTCGAAGTCATACGGCCCCCTGCTGATGCAGGCGCTGGATGTCAGCGGCGGCATAACCCAGTTCGGCAAGCAGCGTATCGGTGTGCTGACCCAGTGCGGGGATGGCGTCCATGCGCGGCTCGAAGGCGCTGTTGCGCCCCGGCGGCAGCAGCGCCGGCAGGCTGCCGCTGGGGCTGTCGACCTGGCGCCAGCGCTGGCGTGCCTGCAGTTGCGGGTGCGCCCAGACGCCGGCCATGTCGTTGACCTGGGCATTGGCGATCTGCGCCAGCTCCAGGCGCTCGATGACCTGCGCCGCGTTCAGGCGCGAGAAAGCATCGACGATGATGGCGCGCAGCTCGGCGCGGTTGGCCGAACGCTTGAAGTTGGCGGAAAAGCGCTCGTCACCAGCCAGTTCCGGCTGCTCCAGCACCTTGGCGCAGAACGCCTGCCACTCACGCTCGTTCTGCAGGCCGAGCATTACCGTGCCGCCGTCGCCAGCCGGGAACGGGCCGTAGGGATAGATGGTCGAGTGCGCGGCGCCAGCACGCGGCGGCGGCGTGGCGCCGTCGTAGGCGTAGTACAGCGGGTAGCTCATCCACTCCACCAGGCTTTCCAGCATCGACACGTCGACGCGGCTGCCGACGCCAGTCTTGCCGCGCAGCATCAGCGCCGACAACACGCCGGTGTAGGCATACATGCCGGCAGCGATATCGGCGATGGAACAACCGGCCTTGGCCATCTCCTCCTCGCCCGGCCCGCCGGTGACGGAGAGAAATCCGCCCTCGCTCTGGATCAGCAGGTCGTAGGCCTTCTTCTGCTCGTAAGGGCCGCCCTCGCCATAGCCGGAGATGTCGCAGACGATCAGCCTGGGAAAGCGTTCGTGCAGCGTTTCGAACGACAGGCCCATGCGCGCCGCGGCGCCCGGCGCGAGGTTCTGCACCAACACGTCGGCATCGGCCAGCAGGCTGCCGAGCACCTGGGTGGCGTCGTCCTGTTTGAGGTCGAGGGTCAGGCTTTCCTTGGAGCGGTTGGTCCAGACGAAATGCGAGGCCAGGCCATTGACCCGCTCGTCGTAGCCACGGGCGAAGTCGCCGCTGCCAGGGCGCTCGACCTTGATCACCCGCGCGCCCAGATCGGCGAGCTGGCGGGTGCAGAACGGCGCGGCGATGGCGTGCTCCAGGCTGACCACGGTGATGCCATCCAGTGGCCGGGGTTGTGCGTTGTTCATCTGCAGATTCCTGATCCGTAGGGTGGATCGCGCTTCACCGATCCACCGCAAAGTAGAAATGAACCGTCAGGCCAGGTTGCTCAGATCATCGGTCTGGCTCAGGCGCCAGACCCGCTCGATCAGCACACCCGCCTCATCGCGGCTGCGCTTGCCGGCGAACGCCAGCAGGCGACGGAACTTGTCTTCCAGCTCGGCGCGGCTGAGGGTGTTGCCGGGGTCGCCCTTGGGCTCGTCGATGGCGCCGCGCAAGGTGCGACCATCGGTGGTGACCACCTCGACCCGGCCCAGCCAGCGCGCCGGGTAGGCGTTGTCCACCTCGGGGTCGAGACGCATGCTGACCTTGTCGCGAAAGGCCGCGACGTCGGTATCGGTCAACGACAGGTTGGCGAATTCGGTGAGCTGCGCCTTGCCATGCACGGCGATCAGGCCCAGCACCGTGCCCATGGAAAACTTGGCCTGGTGCACGGTCTGCGGCACCTGCACGCGGCCGAGCACGTCGATGGCGCCCTGGTGCACATGGGCGGTCACTTGAGCGATATCGCTGTGACGCAAGCATTCGCGCTGCATCAGCGCCAGCAGCGCGTCGGCAGCCGGATGGGTGTGACGGCAGGAGGCGTGGAACTTGAACGAGGTTTCCACCAGCGCCCAGCGACGGCCCAGACGGTCGGACAACGCCGCAGGATTGGCATCGCTGGACATACCGGCAGCCATGCCCTGCTCGCCTTCGAGAATGTTCTGCGCGCCGGTCAGGCCCTGCGCGGTGAAGTACGCCGCGAGTAGGCCGTCGGCCGCCGCCTTGGCGGTATGCAGCTGTTTGGAGTCGGCGGCGTCACGCAAGAACTCCCACAGCCCGGCAGCCTGAGTGCCGGCGTTGCCGAGCAGATGGATGAACTGCTGCTGATCGAAGTCCAGCAGCTTGCCCACTGCCACGGCGGCGGCCAGGGTGCCGACCGTGGCCGTGGTGTGGAAGATGCGGTAATGCGAGCGGCCGAGGAATTCGCCGATGCGAATGCCCGCCTCGTAGCCGGCCACCGAGGCCAGCAGCAACTCGCGACCGGACTTGCCAAGATCCTGCGCAGCGGCCAGGGCCGCCGGAAAGACCACGGTGGCCGGGTGCAGCACCGAACTATTGTGCAGATCGTCCTGCTCCACCAGGTGCGAGGAGGCGCCGTTGACCAGCGCGGCGAAGTACGCCGAGGTGCCGCGGCCGTTGACCAGAATGCGCGCCGGGCCATCGGCCGGGCCCATCTTCTGCGCATAGGCCTCGAACAGCGGGATCGGCCTTGCACCTTCGCTGGCCAGGGCCGAGCCCAGCCAGTCGAGGAACAGGTCTTCGGTGCGATCCAGTACGTGCTCGGGAATCTGCTCATAACTGAGATCGGCGAGGAAGGTGGCCAGTTGCTGAGTGTGCTTGCTCATGATCGCGGCCTCAGAAGGAACGGGGCAGTTCGAGCAAATGCTCGGCCACGTAGCTCAGGATCAGGTTGGTGGAGATCGGTGCCACCTGGTACAGGCGGGTCTCGCGGAACTTGCGCTCGACGTCGTATTCGTTGGCGAAACCGAAGCCGCCATGGGTCTGCAAGCAGGCGTTGGCCGCCTCCCAGCTGGCCTTGGCCGCCAGGTACTTGGCCATATTCGCTGCCGCTCCGGCGTTGCGCCCGGCGTCATATTCCTCGCAGGCGCGCCAGCGCATCAGGTCGGCGGCCTCGATCTCGATATGCGCCTCGGCGATGGGGAACTGCACGCCCTGGTTCTGCCCGATGGGGCGGCCGAACACCACCCGATCACGGGCGTACTGCGCGGACTTCTCGATGAACCAGCGACCATCGCCGATGCACTCGGCGGCGATCAGCGTGCGCTCGGCATTGAGGCCGTCGAGGATGTAGCGAAAGCCCTTGCCCTCCTCGCCGATCAGGCTGCTGGCGGGGATTTCCAGGTTGTCGAAGAACAGCTCGTTGGTCTCGTGGTTGACCATGTTGGCGATCGGCTGCACGGTCAGACCGTTGCCGATGGCTTCGCGCAGGTCGACCAGAAAGATCGACATGCCCTCGGACTTGCGCTGCACCTCGGCCAGTGGCGTGGTGCGTGCCAGAAGGATCATCAGGTCGGAGTGCTGCACGCGCGAGATCCACACCTTCTGGCCGTTGATCACGTACTTGTCGCCCTGACGCACGGCGGTGGTCTTGATCTTGGTGGTGTCGGTGCCGGTGGTGGGCTCGGTGACGCCCATCGACTGCAGGCGCAGTTCGCCGCTAGCCAGCTTGGGCAGGTAATAGCGTTTCTGCTCCTCGCTGCCGTTACGCAGCAGGGTGAACATGTTGTACATCTGCCCGTGAATG
This sequence comes from Pseudomonas sp. NCHU5216, assembly GCF_052156495.1. Taxonomy (NCBI): domain Bacteria; kingdom Pseudomonadati; phylum Pseudomonadota; class Gammaproteobacteria; order Pseudomonadales; family Pseudomonadaceae; genus Pseudomonas; species Pseudomonas sp. NCHU5216. The sequence goes on from NZ_JBQLIX010000009.1 coordinate 164,701, forward strand.
GTGCCGGAGTTGCCGCCGCAGTGATTGACCTCCTCGAGGATCACCGAGGCCTCGGCCAGGCCCAGACCCGAGCCGCCGTATTCTTCCGGGATCATCGCCGACAGCCAGCCTGCCTCGGTCATGGCCGTGACGAAGGCTTCCGGGAAACCCTTCTCCTCATCGAGCTTGCGCCAATATTCGGCGGAAAATTCCGCGCAGAGGGCACGCACGCCTTCACGGATGGCGTTGAGTTCTTCGTTGTTGTTGGGGTTCATCGGTCTTCCTCGGAATCATGGATGACACGTAGGGCGTACTCGGCTTTGGCCTCCTGCGTCGCTCTAACTCCTGCATCCATGTAGTCGTCGCGAAGCAGTACGCCGCTTAGGGCTCACCTCAGTCGGCGGACTGTTCGCTTAGGCTACGAGCGGCCGGCGTCCCGGTCCGCCCTACAAAATCAGTCGAATTGCACCTCGGCGCGTTGTGCCAGGCCGGCCTCGTTGCCGGCCCACATCTCGGCCTGCCCCTCACCACTGATGCGCCCGCCCACCTCGAACGGCTGTGGCGCGATCAGCGGGCGCAGGCCGCGATAGGCGAAGCGGCGCAGACGCGCCTGCGGGTTGGCGCGGCAGAAGGCGCGCAGACTCAGGGTGGCGATCAGCGGGCCGTGTACCACCAGGCCGCTGTAGCCTTCGGTTTCGGTGACGTAGGGCCAGTCGTAATGGATGCGGTGGCCGTTGAAGGTCACCGCGCTGTAGCGAAACAGCAGAGTGCTGGACGGCGTGACTGCCTCGCGCCAATCACCGGCTACCATCGGCTCGCCGCTGCTGGCCTTGGGCGGGCTGGGCTCGCGGTAGACGATGTCCTGCTCCTCGCGAATGGCCAGTCGGCCGTCCTGCAGGTAGTCGTGCTGCACGGTGACGAACAGCAGCGCGCCGGTGCGGCCGTGCTTCTCCTCGATGTGCCTGATGGTCGACACCCGGCTGGCTTCGCCACCCACGCGCAGCGGCTGGATGAACTCCAGCCGACCACCGGCCCACATGCGGTTGCGGTTGTCCGCCGGCGGCAGGAAGCCGCCGCGCGCCGGATGGCCGTCCTCGCCCAAGCCGTTCTCGGCGATGGGCTCCTGGAAGAACGCCCAGTGCCACAGTGGGGGTAGCGCCTCGCCATGGGCTGGCGTGGTTTCACCGAAGGTGGCGGCAATGCGCTTGATCAGATTGTGGCTGAGTTGGTCGTGAGCCTCTTCGCGACGACCGATCCAATTGGAAAAAGCAGAATTACTCATGGGGCAGGTTCCAGCTCGGTTCTTGTGTGAACCGAGCATGCGACGCCGCCTTCGTTCAGAGAATCCGCATTTATTTGAACCAGCGTTCGGCTATGCTTAACGCCACTCTTGATCTACATGCGCTTCAGTAAATGGCCGCCATGCATTTCGATCTGCCCGATCTGCGCCTGTTCATCCATATCGCCGAGTCCCCCAGCCTGACCCAGGGCGCGCGCAAGGCCTTCCTCTCGCCGGCCGCCGCCAGCGCACGGATCAAGGCGCTGGAAGGCCAGCTCGGCAGCCGCCTGCTGTACCGCGACAGCCGTGGCGTCGAGCTGACCCCGGCCGGCCAGCGCCTGCTGCAGCATGCGCGGCTGATCATGCGCCAGGTGGATTACCTCAAGAGCGAGTTCACCGAATACGGCACCGACGCCGCCGGGCATATCCGCATCTTCGCCAACACCACGGCGGTGACCGAGTTCCTTCCCGAGGTGCTGGCCGGCTTTCTCGCCCAGCGCCCGGGCGTCACCGTCGACCTGCAGGAGCGCCTCAGCCGCGACATCGTGCGTGGCGTGCTGGATGGCGCGGCGGACCTGGGCATTATCGCCGGCCCGGTGCAGGCGCCCGGCCTGCAGGTGCTGCACTTCAGCACCGACCGCCTGGTACTGGCAGTGCCCTTGGGCCACGCCCTGGCGCAGCGACAATCGGTGAGCTTCGCCGACACCCTCGCCTACCCGCATATCGGCCTGCACGAAGGCAGCACCCTGCTGAGTTTCTTGCGAGAACGGGTGGAAAAGCTCGGCGCCAGCCTGGCGCTACGCATCCAGGTATCGAGCTTCGAGGCGATCTGCCGGATGATCGAGGGCGGTGTAGGCATCGGCATCGTTCCCGAATCCGCCGCGCGCCGGCACAGCCGCACCATGCAGTTGGCCATCCTGCAACTGGACGAAGCCTGGGCAGTGCGTGAACGCAGCATGCTGGTGCGCGAGCTGGACGCGCTACCAGGCGGCGTGCGCGCGCTGATCGAGCGGCTGAACCAGGGTGTGTAGCGCCGGGTGAATGCGCAGGTAAAAAAGGTTCTTCGCGGAATCTCGGGGAAGTCAGTCTTGACACTGGACTGGCAAGTTTGTGTGAGTGCTTGTTCGGGGGGCTTGTTCCGAATTGCCGCGTTTTTGTTGATGTCGTTGGTTTCGCCCTCCCGGGCGAGTCACTTTTGCGGGCAAAAGTAACCAAAACCCTCCGCCCGATCATCCGGCCCTGG